>JAPLXF010000080.1 GCA_026396205.1 Candidatus Moraniibacteriota bacterium
TCAATCCTTGGATATTTATAATTTCATCGCCGACATTCAGACCCATTCTTTCCGCCGGAGATTCCGGCGCCACGGCCATAATTTGAATTTTTTTATTGGCTTCTTGGGAACCGCTTTCCACCATTTCTGGAGCGCCGATCATCAGGACCAAAGAAATTAAAACCCAAGCTAAAACAAAGTTCATTAAAACTCCGGCAATTAAAACCTTTATTCTGACCCAGACGCTTTTACCGGCAAAACTGTCGGAATCATCTTTTTGGTCGCCGTTTTCGCCTTTAATTTTCACAAAGCCACCGATGGGAATGAGATTCAAAGAATAGATTGTTCCGCCGATGTATTTTTTTTCGTGCGCTTCGTCCAAATCTTTTTTCTCCTGTGGATCGTCGCCGTCGTGCCGGCCGAAAATAAAGCGCCATCTTTTAACCGGCGTAATTTCGTCGATCTCCCGGATTTTGTCGGTTATCACTTCCTTGACCACCTCGATATTTTTCGAAACCGCTTCTTCGGAAATTTCCGTTTTTATTTCTTCCTGCTCGGAAACCTTTTCTATTTTTTTGCCGGTAAGTCGCTGGAAACCGATGATTCTCGGCGGAAATCCAAAACCAAATTCGTAAGCTTTAATGCCGTTTCTCCGCGCCGTCAAAAAATGCCCCAGCTCGTGGGCGAAAATCAAAACACCCAAGATGATGATAAAAATAATGGCTGTTATCATAAACTAATTTTTAATTATTAATTTTTAATTTCTAATCAAATCCTAATGAATTAATTTTCAATGACTAATGTTTAGATAATTATTTCATTAGAAAATTAGGAATTGTTTAGAAATTAGGAATTAGAAATTTGAAATTTATACCGTCATTATTTCTTGCTCTTTCTTATTCCTGATTTCTTCAATTTGCTTGTTGTATCCATCGATTACTTCCTGCAATTTGTCTTTGCCGGAAAATTTATCGTCTTCGCCGATTTTTCCCGCTTTGGCCAGATTCTGGATTTCTTCCCAGACTTCTTCCCGTTGGCGGCGGATGGAAACTTTGGCTTCTTCCGCTTTTTGATTAAGCACTTTTGCCAATTCTTTACGCCTTTCTTCGTTGAGCGCCGGAATGTTGATGCGGATAACTTGCCCGTCATTATTGGGATTCAAATTAAGCTGCGATTCGCGCAAAGCTTTTTCAATGCTGACCAAATCATCTTTATTCCACGGCGAAATGACAATTAAGCGCGGTTCCGGAATGGAAACGCTGGCCATTTGCTTTAATGGCGCCTTGGAACCGTAATAATCCACCGGCAAATTATCCACCAGCGCCGCCGAAGCCCGGCCGGTCCGCAATTGTCCCAGTTCGTTTTTAAAATGTTCCATGGCTTTTTCCAGTTCTCCTTTTTTCTTTTCAATAAGTGCTTGATACATAAAAAAATTTAATTAATTAGCGGACATCGGGCAATTTTCCAAAGCCGGCATAAACCGCGCTGGGATTGGACGGGTCGTAGCGCAATATGCTGATAATTTTGGCCGCGTCAAATTGGGAAGTCGCCCAATTATTGCCGCCGTCGACTGATTTATAAACCGCTTGGGCCGCGCCGTAAATAATTTCATTGGAGTTGGCCGGATTGATGGCCAAGGCTCTGACCGGATATTTATCCGCCGGACTGATAGACCTGATTTCTTTCCATGTGTCTCCCTCGTCTTGGCTTAAAATAATTCCCGCCCGGCCGGTCAGATATATCCACCCACTGTTGGCCGGATCGGTAACTGCCAAAAAGAATTCGCCCGATTTGGCAAAACTTTTTCGGATGATTTCGGAAATATTTTCAAAATTTTTGCCTCCGTCGCGGCTGCGGAAAACTCCTTGGCTTCCGGCCGTGAAATAAATTAAATTATCATCGCTTCTGTCAATCGCCACTTTCAGGATCGGGCTATTGCCGTTTAAAATATTTTTCCAAGAATTGCCGCCGTCTTCGCTTTTAATCAGTTGGTTGTCGCTAGTCGAAGCGAAAATTATGTTGGGATTCTTCTGGTCAATGGTCAGAGAAATCACCAGCGGGCCGCTGGCCGGAGAGGCATAAATTTCCGCCCAGTTTTCGCCGCCATCAGAACTTTTAAAAATTTTGCCCTGTTCATTCCAAACGCCGCTGGCATAAATTATTTTTCCGTCGGCGGGATTAATTTCCAGCCCATAGACTTTCTTGGAAGTAAAACTGGTGGCGCTCCAAGTTTCTCCTCCGTCTTCGCTTTTGATGATGCCGTTATTGATAGTGCCGGCATAAACTTTTTTTGAATCAAAAGGATTGACCGCCAGACTTAAAACATCGACTTGGGAAAAATCAACAGTTTCCGTTTTTTTATTTTTCACTGCCCAAGTTTTTCCGCCGTCAGTGGATTTCCAAATGCTTCCGGCCGACGGAGGCGCCGAAAAAGAACAGCCGGCCAAAAATGGGATTAGAAATAATAAGGTTAAAAGATGTTTTCTCATAGCTATATTGTATCACAGAAAAAACAAAAATAAAAAGCAGGTTTTCGCAACCTGCTGATAGAAATCGTAAAAAAATACGACTATTTATAATGCCTATTCCTGTTCTTTCTCGTCAATCTCAGGCTCAAGTTGAGCTTTCCCGTAATTCTTTGCTTCCATTTTTAACTTTCTTAACTTTATTGCCGCATCCTCTAATTTTTTAAGCATTTCAACTTTTTTATCATCTATCTTGTCATATATAGTTTCACCTGAATTTACATCCGGACGCGGCGT
>JAPLXF010000037.1 GCA_026396205.1 Candidatus Moraniibacteriota bacterium
GGCTTTTCTCCTTCGGAAACAGTTGTATTTTCCATTTTTTTAAAGTTAATTATTATGGCTTTATAGTAGCAAAGTATCTCATTTTTCGCAAAAAGGCAAATTATGGTAAAATAGAAACACTAATAATTAAACCTAAAACTATGGTTCTAATTGACGACTTAAAAAACAGCCTGAAAAATATTGCCGGAGAATGGCAGGAAAAAAACAGCCTTTGGGAATTTAAGGCGGTGATTGCCGAGAGAAAATCTTTTCTGAATAAGAAAAAACTGACTTACAGCGCCAAAATGCGGATTAACGAAGAGGCCAAGGAAGTTAAATTTACGGAGATGCTCAAGGAATCAGGTTTCGGGCTATCGGCCGGCGGAGGCGGAATGGACGGGGAGATAAGCCCCGGTTTCGGCTTCAAAACGGAAAGTTACAATACTCTTTCCGGCGTCCGCGAAGGCTCCATCAGCGAACAATCCGATTTGTTCGGGAAAAAATACGATTACCAGTTTGAGTGGGGAACGATCAGGAAAACTGTTGAAGCCATAGCCAAGCAAAACGGCTATGAGTTCAAATACCAGATAACCAGCCTCGGATTATAACAGTTTAGTTAACAGTTTTTAGAATCGCCGGTTCTTAAACCGGCGTTTTTTAAATTTTCAAAGCCTTATTTCTTTGCTGTTTTTGTGCTAAAATTATCTTAATGAAGAAAATTAAGTTTATCAATCTGGATAAATTTCTGCTGGTTGCGCTGGCGGTTGTTTTAGTTCTGCATTATTCCACGCTTATTCCGGATAATTTTGATAATATAATTCTGATTTTCTTTGCCAGCATTGCCACTTTTCCGGTTTTGGTCAGCGCTTTCAACTCTATTAAGAAAAAGAAAATTTCCATTGACCTTTTGGCCAGCATTGCGCTGGTGGTTTCACTGCTCAGTCAAGAATGGGCTTCGGCGGTTTTTATCAATTTAATGCTGACTTCCGCCAGAATTTTTGCCGACTATATCAGCAACAAAGCCCGCCATGCCATCAAAAGCCTTTTAAAACTCCGGCCGGAAAAAGTAAAAGTCAAAAGAGGCCGAGAAATTTTCGAAATTTCCATTTCCAAAATCAGAAAAGGCGATTTGGTGATAGTCGAAATGGGGGAAAGAATACCGGTAGACGGAATTATTACCAGCGGCCAAGCGCTGGTGGACCAGTCTTCTTTGACCGGAGAATCATTGCCTCTTAATAAAAACGAAGGTGACAAAGTTTTAAGCTCCACCTTGAATGTTTCCGGCTCACTGATTATTCAAGCGGAAAAAGTCGGCAAAGATACGGCTTTTGAAAAAATTATCAAACTGGTCGAAGAATCGGAAAAAAATAAAATCGGCATCCAGACGCTGGCCGACAAATTTACCAGCTGGTATATAGTTCTGACCATCATCGGAACGGTTCTCTTGTATATTTTTGTCAAAGATTTAAATCTGGTTTTGACGGTTCTTTTGGTAACTTGCGCCGATGATATTGCTGTGGCGATTCCTATGGCGTTTTCCGCTTCCATCGGCACGGCTGCCCAAAAAGGAATTATTGTCAAAGGCGGCGAGTTTATGGAAGGCTTGGCTAAAGTAAAAACGGTTATTGTCGACAAGACTGGAACTATAACCCGAGGCCAAATGAAAGTGGAAGCCATTGAAGCGGCGGAAGGCTTTGATAAAAATGAGGTTTTAAAAATGGCGGCAACCGCGGATTTTTTTTCCGACCATCCGGTGGCCAAAGCGGTGGTGGAATATGCCAAAGAGCAGGGAATAAAATTCTACAAACCGGATGATTTCAAAGAATTTTCCGGCAAGGGCAGCCGGGCTTCTTGGGACGGAAAAAAACTGGTTTGCGGCCGGACGGCTTTTTTGGAAGAGCAAGGCATAAAATTTTCAGAAAAAGAAAAAGACATAATTAAAAAAGCGGAGCAAGACGGCACTGGAACCGTTTCAATCATCAGTTGTAATGGCCAAATCTCCGGCTATATAAAGCTTAGCGATGAAATCCGACCAGAAGTCAAAGAAGCTATTGAGGATTTGAAGGCGCTCGGCGTGGAAAGGGTGGTAATGCTGACCGGCGACAACGAAAAAGTGGCGGAAAAAATCGCCCAAAAAGCCGGCATCGATATTTTCCACGCCAATCTGATGCCGGAAGATAAATTGCAATATGTCAAAAAATATATCAGCAATCGCGGCAAAGTAGTGATGGTAGGCGACGGAGTTAACGATGCGGCTTCCTTGGCGCTGTCGGATATCGGTATTGCGATGGGCGTCATTGGGACGGACGCGGCGATTGAAGCGGCCGACATTGCCTTGATGCGGGATGATTTTTCCAAAATTCCCGAGGCAGTGAGGCTGGGGCGCGCCGTGGCTCGAGTATCGAAGCAGGATTTTTGGTTTTGGGGAATTATTAATGTTATCGGTTTGACGTTGGCTTTTAGCCGGATAATCGGGCCGGAAGAGGCCGCCGCCTTTAATTTCATCACGGATTTTGTGCCCATTCTAAATTCCTTACGCCTTTTTAAATACAAAATTAAAAGAAATTAAAAAACCGCCGGCTGGCGGTTTTTAAAAATTTGAAAAATTATTTTTTTCGGCCGATTTCTGCTTCATATTTTATCTGCCGATCGCTGTCCATATGGACGACGCAGTAATGGAATCCGCTTTGGTCGCAACCCCAGCGCCCGTTGACATCACAGCCATTGGGATTAGCCAATTTGTCGAAAGGCGTATCAATCCAGACCTTAACTTCCGCTCCAGCCTCGCATTTATAAGTGTCTTTTTCCAAAAAAGATTTTTGGCAGGCTTCGGCCGGCTCAACTTTTTCGACTTTTATTTTTTCGATTCCCTGGCATTTTTCCCCGGCGCCATATTGGAATTGGACGGTTAAGGTTTTTCCGCTGCGCAGAATTCTTTTTTCAATGCCCCAATACACAGCCGCCGCCAAAGAACCGATGGCCAGCATGACCAGCGCCACTTTGGTTAGAGTATTAGTCCGGGTTTTGATTTGTGTTTTAGCCATAGTTCTGAAGCTAGTATTTTTATATCATCTATTATATCATATCTATTCAGTTCTGGCATCTCAAGCCCCCAACAGAAAAATGACAATATAACAACTGCAGAATAAATATTATTTACTGGCAAGAACATAGATAATAATAAATCGTCCCGGCATTTTTCTGAAGGGGTGAATTTGAAATAATTTCCAAAGGGTGCTATGATGCGGTTTCGTAATATTAAGGCTGGAACTTTAAAATAATTAATAAAGAAAAAATTCTTTTAGGAGGGGATTATATATGAAGAAGGCGCTTGAGATAATAATTTACTGGTGGTATTTTTTTACCGATCCATACTTCAAAGAAAAGCAAGAATGGTTTCACAACATAATAAAAAAAATCGCTCCGGTTGTCTCCCATCACTTTATGACAGGAATTCGCGGAGCCATTGGAATTGTTCAGTGGTTTATTCCTGAAGAAGCCATAGTAGTTGATATATTTTTGTTTGCTGTTGGAGTTATTTCTGATTTTTTTGACGGACCCATCGCCAGGGAGCGGAAAAAGGCCAGTGCTTTCGGAGATTTCTGGGACGGGCTAAACGATAAAATTTTTATAATCAACTATTGTATCAAATGGATATGGCGGTTAAAATTAGGCTGGGAATTTAATGATTTGTTTTATTCAATGATAGCGCTTGAAGTAGCAAGCTATTCTTTCATTGGGAGCAAATGGTTGTATTTCTTTCTGTTTAAAGGAGAAAAGAAAAAGGACTTATTCGCTCATCCCAATGCGGGTAG
This sequence comes from Candidatus Moraniibacteriota bacterium, assembly GCA_026396205.1. Taxonomy (GTDB): domain Bacteria; phylum Patescibacteriota; class Minisyncoccia; order Moranbacterales; family UBA2206; genus JAPLXF01. The sequence continues at coordinate 3,795 of JAPLXF010000037.1, forward strand.
ATTAAAATGCGGGATGCAATGCATCTTGGGATTGCTACTTTGCTTGAAGACATATTTTTTGCCGGATTTAAAAATGTTATTTCTATATAGCGCTCTGATTGTCTGCACATGGTTAACATTTCTTTCTGCTAAAGAGAAAATTAAAAAATTATTTGTTGGCAAATAAAAAAAGGCTTCGTTAAAAACTAATGAAGCCTTTTATTTTTTATTCAATACAGCAATCAATGGCTTTTTTTACCAATTCTCCAAGTTTGCCCAGAAAACCCTTTTTTTCTTTATCGTGTTTATTCATCGCTCCATCATCGATTTTTTTAATATCCTCCGTGCCAATCAGTTTCATATTTAAGCCCCAAAAAAGAGAATATAATTGGTAAGCTTTATTGAATAAATCATAAGCTTCTTCTTTTTTGTCCATTCCTAGTTGTTTGGTGCCGACTTCCATGAGGCGCATAGTGGCGGCGAGCAAATGTTTGGAAATACACCAGACTTCGCCTTCCGGTTTCTTGACGATTTTCAGCATCAATTCTTTGCGCATTTCGCGGACTTCCTTAATCATGTCGTAATAGGAGCTTTTTTCCAGCTTGCCGCCGGTGAAAAAGAAATGCTCTTCGATGCTGACCAAATTCATAATGGCAATCGACAAATCCTGGTCACTGGAAAGGTCCAGCTTATTTTGCTTTTTCATTTCGTCGATTTTGGCGATGAAATCATTTAATTTTTCGATGCTTGTATTGTTTTCCATAATTATAGTTTGAGCACCAAGGAGCCAAAATTTTTAAGAAATTAACTCAAAATCTAAAAATTCTGGCAAAAAATTTTCCTCAATCAATGACAGCCAATGAAAATTTTTAGAGAATTTTTGATTTTTCAAACAGAATTTCTTAAAAATTTCAGCTCCTTAATTGTTATTTATTTGGTTATAAAATAAAAAATTAAACTCAAAATAATAAGTGGCAGGATCGGCATAGCGACTTTCTGGAAAGGGAAATAAGCATGGCCGTCATTTTTCTTTTTCAGATAATTGTAATAAACGGCTCCCGCGAAAAAGAAAACGCTTCCTAAAATAATTCCCAGCAGTAATTTATTGATTCCCCAAAGAGTATTCAGCGGATGCCAGACGCTTTTCATAAAGTAAAGCGGCAGGACAATGATAACATAATAACCCAAAATCGAATAAATTTCCCGGCCTTTGAAGTGCCATTTTTTTTTATTCAGCCAGTTAATCGTCCACATAATCATGGAAACGGTCAAGCCGCCAATCCATAAGCCAGTTATGACGTCGTCGATTCCTAGCCAGCGCGAAAGGCCGATGCCGGCACCAACGGCTACCGTGCAGACCGGGCAAACGGCTTGGGCCGGAGAAGCTATCAGCAGTAATAACAGCCATAAAAACAAAGATTTTTTTAGCATATACCCATTTTAGCTTAAAGAAATTAAAAAGTCTATAAGAATTTTTTTTGAATAAAATGCTAGAATGTGTATAATAAAGACATGGGCATAGATCGCATTAAAGAAGAAAGTCGGGCCATTAAACAGGAGGTCAATAAAAAGCTGGTAACTTACATCACTGCCGGTTTTGGATTGGTAGCGGGTTTGGCCTGGAACGAAGCCATTAAAGCTTTTATTGAATATTTTTTCCCCCTCAAGGCCGACACGCTGCTGGCTAAATTAATTTACGCGCTCGCCATCACCCTTGTTTTGGTTTTAATTTCCGTTTATTTGGCGAGAATACTTATAAAAGAAGAAAAAAAATAGATAATTTTTTATGAATTTAATTTCCGAGCCAATAGCTCGGATTTTTTGTCGGCACTTGACAAATTATCCGAAAAGGATTAAGATATCCAGTTAACCTAAAAATTCAAATTTATGGCTCAAGTAAGCCTTAGAAT
>JAPLXF010000068.1 GCA_026396205.1 Candidatus Moraniibacteriota bacterium
AAAAGCGGTTTACGATCCGAAGACCTTCATCCCGCACGCGGCGTCGCTCCTTCAGGCTTTCGCCCATTGAGGAATATTATCGACTGCAGCCACCCGTAGGTGTTTGGGCAGTGTCTCAGTCCCAATGTTGGGGGCCGTGCTCTCACACCCCCTACCCGTCATAGCCTTGGTGAGCTATTACCTCACCAACTAGCTGATAGGACACAGGCCACTCCAAAAGCGATAAATCTTTACTCCGTAGAGCACATCGTGTATTATCTCGGATTTCTCCGAGTTATCCACGACTTTTGGGAATGTTCCTATGTATTACTAACCCGTTTGCCATGAATGTGCCTCACTTCATTCGCCACATTCTGCAGATTTTGCGGATTAAGCAGATTGAGCAGAATTTTAATTCCGCCTTATCCGCCATATCCGTTTAATCCGTGTTGTGTTGAACGTAGTGAGACACAATCATTCGACTTGCATGCCTTATCCACGCCGCCAGCGTTCATCCTGAGCCAGGATCAAACTCTCAAAAAAGATGAGCTTGCGAAATCTTTTTTGAGCCCCGTCGAATGATGGGGCCTACTTAAAAATTTCTTTAATCCATCTTACTTAAAGGCAAATAAATGCTTTTAAGATTTTTGAAAAAGTTTTGAAAACTCTTATAAATAGGCTCTAAGCCAAATTAACTCCGCACGGAATTATTTTGGCAGGACTAATCGCAAAAAATTGCGATTATTTTATTTGCTGAATATATTAAATTATTAATGAACAAAAAACACAGCTTTAGAAAATGTCGCCATTTTTACAGCTGTCTTTTTTGAACCCGAACTTAACTAAATTTTGGTCAGTTTTCGAATTGCTTATTTTTATTGTTAATGTTTATAGTATTCCTATTGTAACGACTAAAAAATAACCTGTCAAGGGCTTCACGAAACACTAATCTATCTCCAATAAATCTATTGCATTCCGCCTAAATCGGCTGGATTTCCGCCTTCCTGAGCACTTGGCTCAACTGGAGCTTGAGGCGCTTCTGGCATCACTGGTTCGCTCGGCGCTGGCGGAGTCATCGGTTCAGCTGGAGCCGGAGGAGTCATCGGCATTTCCGGCATTACCGGAGCCGGCGCTGTCGGTTGGCTGGCGCCATCACTCGGAACCGATCCCATATCGGTTTGTCCCGCATCTTGGCTGGAAAACATCCCCTTGAAAAAATTTCCTATTCCCATATTTTTTTATTACTATTAATAATTAACTTCTTTAATTATAACACTTTTGAGCTTATTTCTGAAGCTCCGCACTGTTTAAATCATTCGGATTAAGATCTGCGCTGTTAATTGCATTCAGATCTGAATCAATTTGCTTTAAATCTTTATCCACATCCTGTGAAGTGGCCGGAGTGTTGGAATCCGGTGATGTTTCCGAAGAATTATTTTGCCCTGCATTATTCTGTGTCGCTGTGCCAGACGCCGGCGTTTGCGTAGTCGCTGGCAATGGTACAGTGGTAGTTGTTGTTTTTTTAGCTCCGCATCCGACAATCAACATTGCTCCCAGTAAAATTCCGGCTGATAATAATATTTTTTTATAATTCATATTAATAAATTTAATTTATTTAAATAAACTATTGCGGTTCTGTGGCTCCAATGCCTTGTTTATTTTCGGTTTTAACCAGTTGCTGGCGTAGGGCTAAAATATCTGGACGAATGGTATTTTTTATATATTCCTTGACTGCCAGCCGATCCTGGCGGACAGCCATTAAAATGGAGCGTGCCGCACCCAGTTTGCCCATAAATTGGCCTTGCGAATTTCCACAAGTAAAGTTTTCCGTATCTTTTAGAGAGCTGATGACCGACGCGTAATCTGTGTTTACTTTAGTAATTTTATCGGCCAAGGTTTTTAAATCTGTTTCTAATTTTGAAGTATCTAATCCTTTGTTTTTTAATCTAACTGCCAGATTATCCAGGCGGCCTTTAACATTGCCGAAAATTGTCGTGTCGCTGTTTTGTTTGTTTTGAAAATTATTCAATCGCTCGGTTATCCGGTCACCGACCAATTTGCATTTATCTTCAATATTTTTCTGGCGCTGTTCTTTTAGCTGGTCCTTTTTGCATTGATTATACTTTTGAAGTTCTTGCCGGTAAGCTTGCCGCTCCTGCGCTGTTGCTCCCGCCGCCGGAGCCGTGGGTGCGTTGCCGCAGTCAGTCGCAGTAGTTTCCGTATTAGTTGTCGTTTCCGCCAAAACCAAACTGAAAGACGCCAGAAACAACGCTGCGCTTATAATCGTTATAATTTTTTTCATAGGCTTTTGTTTAATGATTAACCTTTGCCAAATTTATTATACAACAGGTAAAAAAACTATCAACTCTTCATATTTTTCTGCCGCGATTCCATTAAAAGTAGGCATTTTCTCTAGCATATTATTTGGGCTTTATTATATCCATCCCTTTCGGCATATACTGCCGCAAAATTTTCGGAATTTCCACGCTACCGTCAGCTTTTTGGTAATTTTCCAAAATGGCTATTAAAATCCTCGGGCTGGCGATGACGGTATTATTTAAAGTATAAGCAAAATTGACTTGTCCATCTTTGTCTTTATATTTTATTCCCAGCCTTCTGGCCTGCCAGTCGGTCATATTAGAATCGCTGTGCGTTTCGCCGTAGGCATGGCGCGAAGGCATCCATGTCTCCAAATCATACATTTCATATTTTCCCGCTCCCATATCGGCCGTGCAAATTTGAATGACGCGATAGGGCAATTGCAAATCTTTTAGCATTTCTTCCGCAATCTCTCTCATATCTTCAAACCACTTGTGCGCTTCCTCTTTATTATTTCGGCAAATGACAATCTGCTCGACTTTCATAAATTCATGCATTCGATATAATCCGCGGGTGTCTTTGCCGTAACTGCCCGCTTCGCTCCGGTAGCAATTGGAAAATCCGCAAACTTTTTTGGGGAGTTCTTCTTCTTTTAAAGTTTGGTTGGCAAAATACGCCAGCAGTGAAGGCTCGGATGTGCCGGCTAAATAAAATTTTTCCTTCAGCTCTTGGCCACTTTCGTCTTTGCCGGGATTTTTAAGCTCATATACTTCGTCTTTGCCAAAAGGAAAATGTCCGGAACCAAACAGCGCGAAATCGCGGACGATGGTCGGCGTTATCATTAAATTAAAACCTTTTTCTTGCATTTTATGCAGCGCGTGCTGGATCAGCGCCATTTGCAGCCAGACGGCTTCGTTTTTCAGATAATAGCCGCGGAAGCCGGAGGTCTTGACACCTTTTTCAATATCAATAATATTCAGAGATTCTCCCAGTTCAATATGATTTTTTATCGGAAATGAAAACTTGGGAATTTTTCCCGCTTTGGCAATTTCTTTATTATCCGCTGCGCTTTCGCCAATGGGCGTTTCCGGAGAATAAACATTGGGAATTTGCGCCATCAGATTTTCAAATTCAATATTGACTTCCTTGAATTTCGGCTCAAGCTCCAGCAGTTTTTCTTTGATTTCCTTGCCCCGAACAATCAGCGAGGCTTTGTCCGCCACTGCGGAAATTTCGTCATTCAGCTTATTTTTTTCCGCCTTCAATTTTTCGATTTCCAGCAAAAGTTTATTTCTCTCTGCATAAACTTCCAAAAACGCATCCAAATCCAAACCAATGCCTTTGTTCTTAATGGCTTCCTTAACTGCTTTTTTATTTTCGATAATGAATTTGATGTCCAACATACTCTTTAATTCTAGCTTATATTTTATAAAAAATCAAAAAATACTTTAATAAATTTTATCCCGCCCAATAATAATTCACCCACAAAATTATGTCCAGCGCCAAAAGCAAAGCGGAAGTCAAAAGCCAGCCAAGGCGGAAATTTTCATTCTTAACGGAAGCCAGCCAGATATACAAAGGAAAAAGCACCAGCAGATAGCGGCCGATGCTCATCATCGTTCCGGAGCTTAGCGCGGAAACGATCGTTCCCAGCATATACACGGCATACATCGGGCTTATTTTTTTCCAGACGAAGTAAGTCGAGATTGCTGCCAAAAGCATAAAACTCGCATCAATCAGAATGTTGGTCGTTGAAGGATGGCTGAAAAATTGCAGATGGTCCCAATTAATGCTAAACGACCTTCCCCACCAAGTCTGGATTTTGAAAAAAAGAAAAAAATCGTGGAATTTAAAATAATGATAAGCGGGGATGCTCAAAGTTCCCAATGGCGCCAAAAGAATCGCCACTATTGGTGGCCTGATTTTAAAACGATACTGCTCAAAATATTGCCAGAGAATTGGAATAAACAAAAACAAGCCGTTGCTGTGCGCCAGTGCGCCTAGAAAAGCAAAGAGTCCTGCCAGCCACAGCTTTTTTTTCAAAGCGAAATAAAAACAGATAATTGACAGAAAAAGAAAAAGGGATTCGGTATAAATCACATTCAGAAAAAAGGCGAAGGGATAAACCAGCAGAAAAATCACCGGCCACTTGGCTTCAATTTTCGGATGGAATTCTTTGGTAAACTTATGCAAAAAAATCGCCGACAAAAAAAGAAAAATTATGGAAGTTATCCAGCCGCCTAAAACAAAATTTTTCAGAAAAAGTGTCCCTGTTATTTTAATCAATAAAGGATAGAGTGGGAAAAAGGCCACATTGGCCAGATTCCCGGCACCGCGCATATAATAGCCATTTTGGACGATATCCAAATACCAATAGGAATCCCAACGATTGTGAAGATCGATTATATTCCAGCTGGGCTTTACGGAAAAATCGCTCCATGCCATCCACTGATAAGCCGTATCCTGGTTCAAATTGAAGCGATTGAACCCGACCAGCGCAAAAACATTCACTACCACCAGCCAGACAAAAACCAGCAAAATTATTTTTTTCATAAAAAGTTATTGGTAATAAAAATTCCCGCCAAGCCATAAATTATCCCTAGCACCGCTCCAGCAATTACATCCGATAAATAATGCATGCCCTGGTGCATGCGGGCGTAAGCCATAAATAAAGCCAATAAAAATGCTGGCGCCATTACCCAAAAAATGGGATAGAAAAAAACAACAACCGTCAGAATCGCCAGCGTGCTGGACATATGGCTGGACGGAAAAGACGAATCGGTAAATTTCCGGCCGATGGGAATGATTTCCCGGTGCAAGATATAGGGCCTTGTTCTCTTGCCCCAAATTTTGGTCAGGGTATGTTTGATTAGGCCTTCACTAATTAAAAAATGAAAAGCACTGGCTATAATAATTCCTAAAAATATTTTCTGGCCGAATTGCTTATCCAAGAATAAAAATCCCAGCGCCAAAATTGTCCAAAAAATTACCAGATATTTTATCCGGCTCACAAAATACGCCGCTTTATCCAAAACACCCAAGCCGAGTTTATTAAAAAATTTTACGATTTTGAGTTCCATTCTTTATTTATTATTGACCCTTTCCCCTATCTTTGCCTCTCCCTCATTCTTCCATATGTGGAAGAATGGAAGAAAAGTATAAATGCTTTTTTATTCAAAAATATCTTTCAAAAAGCGATGTTGTGGATATTTATCTAATAAATTTCCAGAATGAATTATTCCTTTTTTGGCGCTCTTCCCTATTTCTCTTATTTTTCTAATAATTATTCTTTTCTTTTCATCATCCCACTCTAACCATTTCTCAACTGCGGCAATAGTCTGGTGGCTAACTTTTAATTTTTTTCTAATATAATCATAACTGGATTCATCAATTAGCATTTTGGCAATTTGCAGACGCCTAGCAATCATTAATGCTTCGCTGGATGTGAGCAGGCCAACCAGAAAATCAATAACTTCTTGTTTTGTTCTTAAATTGCATATGATTTCAAATAATTCTCCGATGATTTTGTATCTTTCTTTTTTATCAACTAAATGAACTTTTACTTTTGGCATAATCTTACTATTTTTTTATACTCTACCACATGTGGAAGAGTGGAAGAAAAGAATTATTTTAGAGAAATTATTTGAAATCCGTATTTCTCAATATCTTTTTTCGTCCAAAATTTAATACTTTTGGTTTTTAGGACATAGGAAACTTTTTTCTCAATCTTTTGTCCGGTATATTTTTTAGTTTTTGGATTCCACTCTTTTAAAATTAAACTATCGCCGGCTTAGCATTTCCAGTCCGCCAGGCGCAACTCAAAATTCTTTTTCCCGTTTTTTATTTCCTTAAAAAACTGCGGCCAAATTTTCTTTTCAATTTTCATATGAGAGTTTACCAATTAGTATTTTCCGCGATAGCTTTTCCAATTTGCACTATCCTTATATTGCCGTATTCTTTTTCCACTTCTACTATTCCCTTGAGAACAAACTCTTTCCAGATTTTTCTTTTTTTAGCGCCGGTTTCAATCTCATTTTTCTTTTCGCCCACATGCAATTCATACATACTGGATAATTTATCATATAAAAGCAGCAATTTTATAAAAATAGGCTTGCTTTCATATTTTTCTACTGCTTGTTCAAAACTTTCAAAAGTTAGTTCTTTCACAACTTCTTTTACTTCAGGCTCAATCCAATCAGGTAGCTTTAAAGAAGTGTCTTCCAAAACATCATGTAAAATTAACGCTTTAAATCCAAGCTTTCTTTGCTCAAATGGAATTTGAGTGTCAGCAATCAGCATCGAAGCACACCAAAGCGGATGCATGATATATGGCACTTTTCCTTTCTGCCGATATTCCTGACCCGAATTATTATTTTCCTGATAGGCGGAATAAGCAAAGTCCAAATATTTTTTTAGCTCTTGTGATTTAATCATAATTTTATTTTACTCAAATCTCCATTTAAAATAACCGGCTGCATAGCTATAATTTCATCGGTATACATCATTTCCGGAACTGAATTTAATAAAAATATTTTTTTATCCAAAACATAAGCATCGCCCATTTCTATAAGCGTATTACCGCCTATATAATTGTCTATCCCGTTTTTATCGAAATTTAAAACCAGAACAGCATCGCTTTTAACTATTTCATTATGATGGTATTTAATATAATCATTTTCTATTTTTACTTTGGCGTGTTCTTTATTCATTCGCTCAATCATATCGCGCATTTCCCCTTTGGCTTGCAACACATAATGCTCATGCAAATCAACTCTATGTCCGAGATCCATAAGTTTTTTTTGATATTCGACCATTTGCTTGGCAAATTTTGAACTTCCGATAATTGCAATTTTCATAATTTTGTAAATCCGTCAAAATGAATTTTATTGTCCTTGAAAACTTCGACTACTTTATATTTTCCTTTGGTGAAAACTTCTTTTTTGTTTAGAAAATGCGTAGCTTCTAAAATCATAACACTGGCTTTTGGTCTGGATAAATTTTGATTACCTGTTGTTTCTACTAATGGCAACTCGCCATGCAGCCAATAAAGCCGTTGGTCTTTTTTGAGAAAAGGGTAGATTTTGCCTTTCTTTAAATTTTCCGGAATGCACTCTTCTTTTTTCCTTCGGCCTTTTTTATATTCGGAAATATTGCGTAGCGCCAAATCCGGATTAAATTCAACCTGAATGCCCATAAATTTTTTCTTTAAAAAATTCCAGAATTAAAGGTTTGAAGTTGAAGGCTATTTTTTCTTCGGGTGTGTTTTTTATTTCTTCCTCCATAAACCACTTTAATTTTTGTCCTTCATTTAAAGTTATTTCAGCTATGTTCCAATTAACTTTTTCCCAAAAAGTATGCTCTATTCGATCACCCATATCGGAAACTTTATACAATCTAGGATGCACGAGATCATAATTAATTTCTTCTTTCATTTCCCGAATAATGCATTCCTCCGGCGTTTCATTCTCTTCAACATGCCCGCCCAAAATATCCCAGCAATTTGGATAACGGATAGTTGGAATATCATCTCTCAAAAAAAGCAGAATTTTATTCTCATTATTAACAAAAATTATGCTAGTTCCTGATAGTTTGCTTTTCATACCGATTTATTATTTTTCTTTCATCGGCGGGAAGATGACGGTTTCGCGGACGGATTTATCCATCAGGAAGGCGAAAAATCTCTCACTCAAGCCGAAACCGAAAGCCGGTGGCAGGCCGTATTCCAAAGCTTCTATAAAATCTTTATTGAACATTTGCGCTTCTTTGTCTCCCGCTTCGCGCATTTTGGCTTGCTCCAAAAACCGATTTTTCTGGTCAATCGGGTCATTAAGTTCGGAGAAAACGTTGCAAAGTTCCGATCCACCCGCCACAATCTGAAAACGCAAAGCTTTTTTGGGATTCTTGGGATCAATTTTGGCCAGTGGCGAAACCGCCAGCGGATGCCCGACCAAAAAGCACGGCTGGATAAGTTTGGGACGGACAGTTTTTTTGTAAAGCGTATCAATCATCCGGCCCAAGCTATAATTTTTTTCATACTTTATCTTTAATTCGTCTGCCTTCTTTTTTAATTCATCTATGCTAATATCACTATTCAAATCAATCCCAGTATCTTTTTTAAATTCCGTAAAATAATCAACTTTTTCAAATGGCTTATCCCAGTTTATTTCAGTTTCCTCGTACTTGGACACTTCGTGTCCAAGTACCGCTTGGACTATTTCCTTGAATAATTTTTCAGCTATTGCCATGCCTTTTTCTAAATCGGCGTAGGCCCAGTAAAATTCCAGCATATCGAATTCCTGCAAATGGTCGCGGTCCATGCCCTCATTACGGAAAACCCGCCCGATCTCAAAAACTTTCTCATAGCCCCCGACCAATAATCTTTTCAATGCCAGCTCCAGAGATATCCTTAGGTAAAAATCCTGATCAAGGGCATTGTGGTGCGTCACAAAGGGTTCGGCTTCGGCTCCGCCGGGAATATGTTCCAAAACCGGCGTCTGCACTTCCAAAAATCCGTTTTTGACCAAAAAATTACGGATAGTCTGCCAAAAAATATTTTTCTTACGAAAAATCTCGCGCGTTTCCGGATTCATCATCAAATCCAAATACCGGCGGCGCAATAATTCTTCCGTATCTTTGAGCCCGAAATACTCCGTCGGAACCGGTCGCATATTTTTAGAGAGCATTTTCCAATCGGACACTTCTAAAGTTTTTTCTTCCTGCTTGGTTTTGAACAACTTTCCGGACGCTTGTACAAAATCGCCGATTTCAACGCTTTTGACGAATAACTTATACTTTTCTGCGTCAATATTTTTCTGGCTTAAAAATATCTGGATTTTCCCCGATTCGTCTTCAATATGGGCAAAAGCCGAACCGCCCATCGGCCGAAATGATTTTACCCGGCCGGCTAAAGTAATTTCCCGACTGCTTAACTCATCAAATTTTTCCAAAACTTCGCCATTGCCATAATCCTTATGGGATTTTTCCGGATATGGCTCCATGCCGGCCTTTTTAATATTTTCCAGTTTTTCCAATTTGGTTTTTAAAATGTCGTCTCGCATTTTTTTAATTGTCATTCCGGCCTCCGAGCCGGAATCCAGTAGATCCCGAAACAAGTTCGGGATGACATTTGTTATATTTAATACCTAAATTCTATCCTAAAAAAGCCGGAAAATCAAACTTTCCGGCTTTTAATATATTTTCTTAATTAGAGTACAAATACCGCCGCGGCAATTGTTGTGGTCCACAATCCGTCTTTGTCGCCTTCGGCGGTTTGGGTAATGGAACTGGTTTTGAAAATTTTTCCGGAAGCTTTATAAAGTTGCTCCCGTTCGTTCCAAGCGTGGTCCGGATTGAATTCTACATTTAAAGTAGTGGCTAGCATCGTCGCCGCCAGATCTTCCGCATAATCGGAAACAATTTTTTCTTTCTGCCCATAGCCGTGATGTTCTGAAAGGTAGCCGTACATATCCGAGCGGTCGGTCGGCACTGCCAACCCGATTGAAGAAGCAATCAGCCGGTTGGGTTCGTTGGATTCCGTCCGCGCCATGACACAAAAAACTATCTGCCCGGGCGAAAGCATTTCCAAGCCTTTTTTAGCCGGAATAATTTTGCACTTGGGCGGAAAGATGCTGGAGACTGATACTAAATTAAATTTTTCAATGCCGGCATTCCGCAGCGCCGCTTCAAAGGAAGCCAGCCGTTCTTTATCCCGGCCGGCGCCCTTGGTAAAAAATACATATTTAGGCACCCTGTCCATTTTGTTTTTTCTGGAATTTTTTTGCTTGCGCAATTTTTATCCAGCACCTTCCAAGAAAATCTAGTAACTTTCTGCTAGAATTAATGGGACTAAGTAAGTTTTTCTTGAGAAGTTTAATACTTCGCAAGAAGGTGCTGGATTTATTCCATTTAAAAATTTATTTCACTTCCAAAATTTTATATTTCGTCTGGCCGGCCGGAGTTTCAATTTCCACTTCCTCGCCGGCTTTTTTGCCTAAAAATCCCTTGCCGATGGGAGATTCGTTGGAAATTTTGAAATGAGCCGGATCAGCTTCATTGGAGCCGACAATCTGAAATTCCATTTCATCGCCGTTAAATTTGACTCTGACTTTCGAACCCATCTGGACAACGGATGAAGCCTTGTCAAAATCAACCACTTTGGATTCTTTCAGCAAAAATTCCAATTCGGAAATCCTGACTTCGTTTTCCGACTGCTGGCTTTTGGCTTCGCTGTATTCCGCGTTCTCGCTCAAATCGCCTTGCTCCTTGGCTTCCTTGATGGCGCTGGCGATTTGCTGGCGTAAAGAATTTTTGCGGTAATCCAGTTCGTCCTTAATTTTTTTCAATCCGTCTTGAGTAACAAACTTTGTCATAGTTTATTTTTAAATTTTTTAAAAAAAATGTTTTTAAAGTTTTTTAGAAAATAAATCCCGCACCTTCCCGTAAAACATTAAACTACGCAGGAAGAAATTACTTAGTCCATTCATTCTCGTGGCAAGCCACGAAGCTTTCCAGAAGGTGCTGGATAAAAAATTGTAAGTTGAATTTTATCACAGATTAAAAAGTTGTCAAATCAGAAAATCGTAGAACATGGAACACGGAACATGAAGCAATTTACGAAATATATCATATACTCTTTATTATGTGTTCCATGTTATGTGTTATGTGCTATGTGCTATGTGTTATGTGATTATCTGCGGAAATACCAATCCAGAACTTCTTTAGTAATGGGAACGGCCGTGGAATTGCCTTCACCTTCGCCTTCCATTAAAACTACCATGGCGATTTGCGGATTTTCATAAGGCGCGAAAGAAACGAACCAGCCATGGGTTTTATTTTCCGACCCGAATTGGGAAGTTCCGGTTTTGCCGGCTACGGCCACCGGCAAATTATTCAGTGATTGCGCAGTTCCGGAAGTTACCGTCTGGCGCATGCCTTCCCGTACTATTCGTAAAATATCCTGAGAAATAAAGTTTTTTCTCAAAATTTCCGGAGAAATTTCTTTTTCCTCTGCGTTATTTTTTATTTTATTGACGATTTTAGGAGAATACAAGGTTCCATTATTGGCAATCGCCGAAATGTAACTGGCCAGCTGGATCGGGGTGGCGGTAATAAATCCTTGCCCGATGGCTGAATGGTAGGAATCGCCCACATACCAGCGCTCGCCGATTTTATTTTGCTTCCATTCTTCACTGGGAATGTTGCCGTTGGCTTCTCCAGGCAGATCGATACCAGTCGGCTGTCCTAATCCAAACAGATCTTCATACTTTTTCATCCGGTCCATCCCCAGCCCGGAAATATTTCCATAACCGCCGCCAACGGAATAAAAGAAAACATCGCAGCTTTCGGCAATCGCTTTTCTGACATCGATTCCTCCTCCGTGTGTTTTCCAATCGCCAAAATGCCAGTCTCCGATATTAATCCCGCCTGAACAGTTAACCGTCGTTTCCGGATTAATTATTTTTTCGGTCAAGGCGGCTGAAGCCACCAGCGGCTTAATAGTCGAACCGGGTGGATATTCGCCGCCAATTACCCGGTTGAAAAGCGGAAGATTTTTATTGCCGATGATTTCCTGATATTCCGTGTTGGAAATTCCCTGAGCGAATAAATTATTGTCATAGCTGGGAAAACTGACCAATGCCAGAATTTCCCCGTTTTGCGGATTAATGGCTACGGCCGCCGCCGTCTTGGTTCCGTTTTTTTCCAAAGTGGCGGAGATGCTGTCGAAAAGTTTTTTCTGCAGTTGCGCGTCAAGATTGAGAAAAATGTCTGAGCCAGCTTTCGGTTCAACGATGCCTAGTTCTTTTTTCACATTTTCGGCCGCGTCCACTTCCACCAAATGCTGGCCATTATCTCCGCGCAGATATTTTTCGTAGTATTTTTCCACTCCGGTTTTTCCGATATAGTCAGTCATCCGGTAATCCGAATTGTTTTTCAATTCTTCCCGGGTAATTTTTCCGTCATAGCCGATGGTGTGCGAAAAAATAAAACTGTCTTCGTAATTGCGCACCGCGGTTCTTTCCAACTCGATGCCCGGAAGTTCTCCGGATTTTTCCGACAAAATCAGCGCTTGCTCGTGGGTGATATTTTCTTTCAGCAGCACCGGCTCCAGAGATTTTCGATTCTGGCTTTCCACCGCCACTTCGACATTGCCTTTTTCCAAGTCAAGAATGGCTGAAATCTGGGCAATGATATTTTTTCTTTCTTCGGCGTTTTCCGGCAGGCGGGCCGGGACAATGACTGCGTCAAGGCTGGGAATATTCACGGCTAAAATATTTCCCGAGCGGTCGAAAATTTCTCCCCGCGGCGCCTGGATTGTAATGGAGCGAATTCGGTTGCCTTTGGATAAATCCTGATAATATTTGCCTTGGATGACATCGAGCCAAAAAACGCGCCCGCCAATAAGCAAAAGCGCCAAGCAGACCAAAGACCAAAAAATATTAAAACCCCGGCGCTTAATCGGCTTTTCAATCAGCGCGTCTTCTCCTTGGGTAACCGTCATTATGGAATCCTCGATTTCACCGCCTTTGGGAATTTTCTTTTTTTGGAAAAACATTTATTTTCAGCGAGTAATTATTAACCGTTCAAATTTTTTCAACAGAGTATAGATAACGGCAAAAAGAAATAAATTACCGGCGATGATTTTCCACATTGCCGGATCTAAAATGGAAAAAAATAATAAAGAATGGAGTGGTTCATGGTAAAGAAAAATTTTGGAAAAAATAGAAACCAGCCAAGAATTTATAACCGTTCCGGCTATCATTAAAATTGCCAGTACCAAAAATTTCAAAGATTCATGGATAATCGCCAGCCACTTGGTTAAAAAACCAACAATGAAAGCCACTGCCAAAAAAGAAGCGGTGCTGATTCCGATGGGCAGAAAAAAGAAAAAATCGGAAAGGAGGCCGGCCGTTAACGCCCAAGGCCACATTTTTTCAAAGCCGGTTCTGGCGGAAAGAAAAATAATCGCCACCAATAAAAGATTAGGGGCAAATCCGGCCGGAAAAATATTCGGCAGCAGAGAAACTTGCAGAATCAATGCCAAAAAAACAACTAATAAAATTTGCAAAAACTTTCCCATTCGTTTATTTTTTTTCTTTGACGACGAAGACCATCTCCAAATCGGAATATTTGACTGGCGGAATTATGACGGCGCTCTGGAAAAGTTTGTCGCCGGATAATTTAATTTCTTGGACTTTGCCGATCAGTAGCCCTTTGGGAGCTTCCTCTCCTAATCCTGAAGTAGTTATAGCATCGCCCTTATTCATCAAATCCCGCTGGGGAATCATTTCCATATTCAGGCCCAGCCCATATTCTCCCTTAACCACGCCGCTGGCTCCGGTTTCTATGTCCAGCGCGTTAATGGCTACTGAAGAGTTGGAAAGAAAAATTACTTTGGCGCTGGCCGGAGAAACTTCCTCGATTTTCCCAACAAGGATTCCGGAATTGACGACTACATTCATCCCTTTTTCAATCCCCCGGGCACTGCCTTTGTCAATCAGTATCCAGCTTTCAGAAGGCGGATTGTCTTTGGCAATAACAAAACTGGCTTCTAAATCAAAGCGCTGGAAGGGAGCTAATTTCAACTGCTCCCGCAGCACATCATTTTCCGATCTGGCTGTTTTCAGTTCGGCTAATTGGGCCAGCAGGATCCGGTTTTCCTTAATCAGTTTTTCATTATCCTCCCTTAAATTTCCGATTGACTTAATAAAACCAGCTGAATTGGAAAGGCGGCGGCTTAAAAGAAAAGAGGTTTTTTGAAAGGGATAAGCTATTGTTAAAAGCCCCCGGCGGATCGGTTCGGTAAAAAATTTCGGATTTAAATAAGCTGCTAAGAAACAAATCAAAAAAACGATTAGGAAAATTGAATTTTTTTTAGAAAAAAACTTTCGGGACATAAAATTTTATAAAAATTCAGGCAATTAAATAAGCGGCCTTTCGTCTTGATTTTCCATTAAAACTTCGCGCAAAGCGTCAATATCTTCCAAAACTATTCCCGTGCCGCGCACGACGGCGGTCAGCGGATCTTCCATCATCCGCACCGGCATTTCCGTTTGATCGGCAATCAGCCGGTCCAAATCCCTGACCAAACTTCCGCCGCCAGCCAAAATTATTCCCCGGCGCATAATATCGGCAATCAGTTCCGGCGGAGTTTCTTCAACGGTGGTTTTAATATTATTAATAATAACTCTGATTGACCGGGAAAGCGCTTCGCGGATTTGTTCGTCGTTGACGGTAATTTCTTTAGGCAAACCGGAAACCAAATCCCGGCCGCGAATCTGCATTTGCATTTTTTCTTTCTGCGTGCCGGCGCTGCCAATGGCAATTTTTACATCTTCCGCTGTTTTTTCGCCGATTAGCAAATTAAACTCATCGCGGCAATAGCGGATAATATCCTCATTCATTTCATCGCCGGCGATGCGCAAATTGCGGGAGGCTACCACTCCGCCCAAGGAAATAACCGCGATATCGGTCGTACCGCCGCCGATATCCACAATCATATTGCCGGCCGCGTCCTGAACCGGCAAGCGAGCTCCAATCGCCGCCGCCATTGGCTCGTCAATTAAATAAACCTCTCTGGCTCCGGCGTTGGTGGCCGCATCAATAACCGCCCGTTTTTCCACGCCGGTAACGTCCGAAGGAATTCCGATGACCACGCGGGGGCGCACAAAAAAACTGAAGGTGTCTTTGTGTACTTTCTCAATAAAGTATTTGAGCATCTGCTCCGTCACTTCAAAATCACTGACTACGCCGTCCACCAGCGGCCGGGAAGCTACTATATGCCCCGGTGTTTTGCCGACCATTTTTTTGGCTTCCCTTCCAATAGCCAAAACCTGTCCGGTTTTTTTGTTGATGGCCACGACCGACGGCTCATTAATGACAATGCCTTTGCCTTTGACATAGACCAGCGTATTGGCCGTTCCCAAGTCAATGCCAATGTCTTTGGAAAATCGGCCAAAGAATTGGCCGGAAATATTCTTAAAAATTTTGCGTATCTTTATCATTTTTAAAACTTAAAAAAGCGACATTTATTGGTGTCTGCAATTAAAAATTTGTTTTTGTTTGAAACTCTCTTGTCTTTCTATGATACTCGAGTCGAAAATCATTGTCAAAAAACCGCTTTGCATAATTTGAAGCGGTTTCTAAAGCTTGGCTTTAGAATTTTCAATCAATGATACTTAGCCCGATACTCCTTATAACTCTTATACCCCCGGTAATTCTTATACTGCTTGAACAATTCGTAGATTTTCAGGCTGATTTTCCTTATTTCGCCGCTGGATAGCTTTTTATACTGGTTATAGATAGTTTTGAGATTGTTAAAGCCGGTTGAGTTAGTATTCTTGATGTTTTTGACTCTGGTGTATATTCTTTTGCTGAAAATGTTGCCGAAGCTCTTTTTTAATTTTTTGTATGCTTTGTAGCCGGCGCCATGATGGTTATTGTCATCATCCGAGCTGGCGATGTTAATCGGATTAGCCGAAGCCAGGGTAGTTTTATTGCCAGCCGCGTCTTCGCCGTAAAGACAGATATACTGGCCACTATGCTCTATTGTAGTTTGGTCTATGGGTGTTGAATCGGTGTAATCGTAATCATCAGCGACATAAGAACAAATTCCATCAGCATCATAATCCCATTTTTTCTTATTAGTAAGGGATTCGCCCCAATCGGCGGTAATCGTATCACTTGAAACTGGTCCGACAGCCACATCATCAGTAAAAGAAAGATACGGATTAGGCGTCATTTTTAAAATATGCATAGAGCTATTCACATTAGCGCAAACATCTGGATGGGCGCCACAAAAAATTGTGCCCTGCAACAATGGGCTATAGCCGGTTATATATATCGCTCCCGACACATCAATTTCTGATGTAACCGTATTCCAAACATCACCCAAAAAAGGCGAAAGATTTTCAAAATCACCTGCAAAATTATAGGTAGAAAAATCATTTGTCTTATCAATCAGCAATCCTCCGAATTTTCCTATTGTAGTGGCTTCCCAAACTGCCATCACATATTTATCATTGGCTTTGATTGAGGGTGCTAAGTACACCCAGCCATTACCAGTGCTATATTTTTTCGGTTGATTCGCATCGGAAGCGTTGCCATCATAAAAACCGGTTACATAGCCATCGCCGTCAAATATGGGTTTGATCCTGAAAATTGCGCTAGAAGTACCCATACCTCCGCTGGCCCATAGATAAGTTCCGTCCCAAGCTAAATCACTAAAGCCGTCATTTACTAAATCATCACCGGTATAGGTAACTACATCAGATGACCTAATATAGGTTGCCTGAATTTGAGGTGTCGTCACCAGATCAATTGGTGCTCCATCAGTCTGAAAATTATTATGGATAACGTATATATATGCACACCCTCCGCTAGCGATAAAAAGGTTTTTTCCATCTGCTTGCAAACCGTAAGTTTCAAATATCGCTGAATTAGTTACACCAGGAACATCTGTATGGAATGTGTAATGTGTAAAAGTATCCGTATTTTCATCATAAGCTACGGGAGAAACTCCCTTATTGGCGGTGTGAGAAACTAAGGTTCCCCAAATTCTGGAAGTGCCATTAGCCTGGGTAAATCGGGCAATTTTACCGCCAGAAGTGCCGGTAACACGGTCTTGGCCGGAAATATATGTTGACTCTTTGGTCGTTTTATTGAATTTCCACAAGGAATCAGTGCCATAAGGCGACCAAACCCAAATAATATTGCTGTCCAGCGGATCGGCAATGGCATGATAAGCTATAGGAGCAGTATCCGTACCGTAACCAGCCAAAGGATATACAGTAATGAAATTATCAACCGGATTAAATTTTATTAAGTTATTGGTGTGGTCGACAGAATTTTGCTCCGGATACCAGATATAGGTTCCGTCATAGAAAGAATGCATATCCATCCATTGGTTGGGCACATCTGGAGAATAATGCGTTATCATTCCGCTTTGCGAAGAAGTTCCGTCATAAATAAATTCCTGAAAAGAAAATTTAGTGTGGACATGAATCGGATTGGTTGAGGCCAGGGTGCTTTTGTTGCCCGCCGCATCTGCGCCATAAAGGCAAATGTATTTTCCATTGTGTTCTTCGGTTGTTTGGGTAGTTATAGAGGTGGAAGAATGGGAGTAATCTGTACTGGTAGTAGAACAAGAATTAGTAGTGCTGTATTCCCATTTGGTCACCGTAGCATCGCCCCAAGTGGCAGCAATTGTGTCGCTGGCAACCGGTCCAACTTCCACATTATTATTGCCAACACCATTAAAAGAAAGGGCTGAAGGAGTGGTATCATAGTTAATTGAGTCACTGGCAATCGTTGATAAATTGCCGGCGGAATCTTTAAGTTTCGCGTAAATGGTTTTATTGCCATCGCCAGTGGAACAGCCAGCTCCAGTTGTAATGTTGAATGCAGAAGTTGGGTTAGCATAGGTTATCCAATCTGACCAATCTGTGTTATTACAACTAAAAGCCATGTCAGATGGAGAGCCGGAAGAAACAATGGTGATTTCCGGTGTGGCATCATTGGTATAACCGGATGTATCAGAAATGACAATTGAGGTAAGAGTCAGAGGCGTGATATCCACATATTCATCAGCTCCGATATCCCAGTTGCCGGAGCGGGTCTGATTGTCAATGTCAGTGATAAGATCAGTGTCATTGGGAATAGTTACGCCCGTATTTATGGCGGCTGTATCGCCGACGCCTAAATGTAAATCATAATTATCTTTATCCACGAAAGAAACAGTCGTGGCTTCGTTTGGCCGATAGCTGGCCGAAGGGGCATCAGTTGCAACATTTGAAATGTTATAATCTGAAGCGGTAAAAGTTCCCACAAAGCCGTCAGTGCAGCTTTGGGCGATGTTGTTTTTGGCAATGAAATTACCCTGCACTCGACCGTAGCAATTATAGGAATTATAAACTGTATTATTGTAGGCATATAAATTCTTTCCCGCTGACAAATTACCGAGATAAATGCCGTACATAGCCGTACCGCCACTCCCATTTTTAAAATCATAAACTATATTATTCCATACTTTGGCCGTAGAACTAGTCCCCGATAAAAATATCTGAATTCCGTAAGCTTCGTTTGCCGAACCGGAAAAATTACCGCGTACGATATTATTGGAAATATATATTTGGGCGTTTGTACCGGCATTAAAAGACATTCCGTAGTCGCCTTGATTAATGGTACTTGTTAATTTAATCTGCAAGCCGTCAATTCGCAATCCGACTATTTTATTGTCGACATCAGTATCCAATGCCCAATCATCAACTTCCAGCCGATATTTATTGGTAGCCCATGTGCCACTATGCCGCTGGGAATTGTTGGATTCGCTGCCACCTTGGGGAGTATAGATTTTAATATAATTAGTGGCGCTGGTGGTCCAAGCGCCTATAGCGGTATATGTAGTATCCGGTCCGTTGTCGTAGTAGCAGGGAATGTTGACTATATAGTTGCCGGTTACTAAATTAGTTGTTCCAATTCCAACAGGAATTCCGGTTGAGACATTAACAGCCGCTGCCAGCGAAGTGTAAACGCGCTTGATAGAATTGAGGGCAGTGCCGGCCGATACTTGTTCCGGTTGGCCGCCGGTGGCTGATACGCAGGACCAGACAGTGGTGGATGTTTTAGCGGCAATATAGCAGACCTTATTGGTATCATAGGTTACCTTGTCTCCGACTCCGATATTGCCAGTCTGGGCTGTCGAAAAAGTCGCTGCGGTGCCGGAAACTCCGATAGTCCCCGTTCCGGTTTCCAGACTGTCGGATGACTGGCCGACGGAGTAATAGACGTTAGTGGCGGCGCTGGCTGAATGGGAAATTAAAAAACAACCCAAAAACAGGGTTGCCAAAAACAAAGCAAAAAATTGGGGATTTAATTTTAGCCTCTTAACTCTCTCTCTCTCTCGGTTTCATGCATTTTTTTATAGATCCAACGACTTAACAATATTTTTTAGATATTTTGGAACATCTTTTAAACAAGATTCTAAAGCGTCGAAAACTTTTTTAGGGTCAATTTCATCATACTCGTGCGCCAATCTATTTCGCAGTCCCGCTGAATTAGCCATGCTATCAGCAAGTTTGAGCGGCAAATATTTTTTTCTTCCTATCCTAACAAATGAATTGTAAAAATCAGTGGGAATTTCATTTTCTTTTTCCGATAAAATATGATAATTAATGTCAATCATTCTTCCAATTATCCTTTCCAAATACCTTTCCGCCAGCGCTTCATATTCCGATTTGCTCAAGTAGGTTTTAAAAGAAAGTTTGCTTAGCGTTTTCAAACTCTTTAAATCATTATTAATCAAAGTTATTTTTCGATTAATAAGTTTTTTATCAATAGGCATAGGCGCTGATTATTTTTTTATTTAGATTCTTTTCCATTTCAAAAAAAGGAGCGTAGTCATTGTAGGCGTTAAAAGCGCGCAACTTGAACTGCATAAATTCTTCCCGGCTTCCATAAAGCAAAAGGGAATTTTTACTGGCTTCAAAAAGTAAAAGAGGATTAGTTCTATTTAAAATTGACAAATCGATATTTTTATGAAAAACAGATGAAAATTCATTTATTAAATCGACTTGTTCATTGAAAGAAATTTTTTTTGAGCCTAAAACGGCCATGTCCAAATCGCTGTCTTTTCTATTTTTCCCATTGGCAAAAGAACCAAAAATTAAAACCAGCTTTAGGTGGAATTTTTCGGCAATTTTAGCAATTTTCAGTTTTTGTCCCGCCAGGGCGGGATTGATTATTTCCATACGGCTATTATAGCATAAACAAAGCTTCCGTTCAATATTATGCATTAAATCCCGCTGACTTCGTTTAGTTTCCAAAAAGCTTTAAGGTCGGTGGTTAGGGCCGCGTTGGCGCAGTGTGCCATGAAAAAGTAACTCAAAAACAGGGTTACCAAAAATAAAACCAAAAAATGGGAGTTTAATTTTAGTCCTTTAGGTTTCCCCTGTAGAATACTCTCTTCGCTATGCTTCGCGAATTCCACCCCAGAAGCAGAGCAGGGCTCGCTACGGGGCGGGCGGGGTGAACTCTCTCTCTCTCTCTCTCTCTCTCTCTCTCGGTTTCATTCATTTTTTCCCGCACCTTATTAAGACTCAAGGCTGCGTTTAATTCTTCTTTTAAGTTGGCTATATACTTTCCCATATTGTTTTAATTTTTGTTCTCTATCTTTGGCGTTATCTTCATTGGCATAGGCTTCGGCATAAACTAATTTCCAGGGCGCATATTTTTTAGTATGAAATGATTGCCCGGAATTATGTTGTTTCAATCTCAATTTCAAATTACTTGTATATCCAATATAAAACTCGTTGAATTTTATGCTTTTGAGAATATATATTGTGTGCATAAGTCTTAAAAAGGTGCGGGATTTTTTGATTTTTACCCTGTTGAATAATCGCTTAATTAATAATTTTTCCGCTAAAACTTTTCGCCTGATCGATGAAAAATTTTTGCCACTCTTTATTATTTAATTTCAAAATCATCCGCGGATAATCTTTAACCGTTTCAACCAACATAAACTGGCTGCCTAATTGCAAATAATCAATATGCCAGTCAAATTTTATTTTGGCTTTTTTGATTAAATCATTGATTTTCCAGCCGGTTTTTTTTATAATCAAATATAAATCAATAAAGTCCCTTGAGCGCGGTTTTTGATAAATGGTAAATAATTTATTAACGGCGATGTCCTCCAGACTATCCACGAATAATTTATTTTTTTTGATTTTTTTTTCAATTCTGGGAAAAGGAAAATAAGTAAACTCTGTTTTTATAACATCCTTCTTTAAGTATAGAAAAATCAAATTGCGGTTAAAACTCTGCTGGATATCAACCTTGTTTATTCCCAATAATTTCTTATTCTTGGCAAAAAATATGTTTAGCGCTTGAATATCAAATTCTTTTTCCGAAAAAAAATCCAAATCTTCCGATAGGCGATGCTGCAAATAATATTCCGCTAAAGCTGTTCCGCCAGTCAAGTAAAAAAATTGGCAAATTTCTTTGTCATTGCTAATCGCTTCCAAGATCTTAGTTTGATTATCGCTTAAGATTGTCTTGGCCATAGAATCATTTTTAAATAGCTCCTCTTATTGAAATCGAGATCAAGAATTTTCCAATATTTTTTCATCTCCGCGCCATTGATTTTTTTTCCGTCCAAACCGAAATTGACCATCTGCTCCAAGCGCCAAACGGCATATTGTTTTTTGTCCTTTTTTAATTCAGTTGTGTCAACCGACCAGTTACGCATAGTTTAATTATACCTTATTTTAAGGAGAAAAACAACTTTTATAACCTCGAACAAGACCTTATTTCAGTGTGTCTTGGGCGATCATTTTCAACTGGTCACATTTTGTGACCAACTCACTTCTTTCTTTTTTACTTGATAAACTTCAGAACATCCCGAAAAGTTATAAAAAGCATTAAGCCCAACAGAAGCATAAATCCGACGGTATGGAATAAATTTTCCGTTTTTTGGGCTACCGGCCGACCTTTTATTTTTTCAATCAAAACAAACAAGATTCTGCCGCCGTCCAGCGCCGGAATCGGGAGTGCGTTGATGATTCCCAAATTGATACTGAGAAGCGCGGCAAATTGCAGAACATACACCAAGCCCAAAGTCGTTACCTGCTTGGTCAAAACCGCAATCCCCACCGGCCCGGCGATTTCCACCGCCACTTTCTGCCCAAAGAGAAAGCTTTTTATGATTCCGAAGAGCGTTGTCAGCATCAGCCAAATCAAACTCAGCACGGTAGTAAAACCGCGCCAAATAGCTTCCGGCCAGCGATAGCTGACAATCACAGTTTCCCCAAATTGGATTCCCAGCAATCCCTC
>JAPLXF010000006.1 GCA_026396205.1 Candidatus Moraniibacteriota bacterium
CCAATAAAATTTCAAAATCCAAATTACCAATTACTAATTACAAATTACGAACCATTTTATTTTCCGCCAAAGGGAAAAAATATGCACAAGCGGATGCCCGGCGGCTGGCGAAATATGACAATTTGATTTTAATCTGCGGAAGATACGAGGGTGTGGATGAAAGGGTGGCCGAACATATTGCCGATGAAGAAATTTCCATTGGCGATTATGTACTGACCGGTGGGGAAATTCCCGCGATGATTCTGGTTGATTCCGTAGCCAGATTAATACATGGAGTATTAGGAAATCCTAAATCTTTGGACGAAGAGAGTTTTGGAAATTTAAATACCCGCCTCCGCCGAGCTTCGGCGAGGGCTAAATTTTCTGGCGAAATCAAAGATTTCGAGAAAATTTGCGAATACGAACAATATACTAAACCAGAAAAATTTGAAAATTGGAAAGTTCCGGAAATTCTTTTGAGCGGCCATCACGGAAAAATCAAAGAGTGGCGGGAAAAGCGAAAAAGGTAATCAAAAATAAATGTGGAAAAAGGGAAAAGTTGATAGGGGGCTCTTGCTGACAGTCGGCCTGCTCATAGTTTTCGGCTTGGTCATGATTTCTTCTGCTGGAATCGCCTATTCCAAAACCCGCTTTGACGATCCTTATTTCTTTTTTAAGCGCCAGCTGACGGGTGTCGGCATCGGAGTTCTGGCATTGCTTGTTTTTCAGGGAATAAATTATAAATTTTGGAGAAAAATTTCCTTCCCGCTTTTTTTGGCCAGCATAGTCTGTCTGATTCTGGTTTTTATTCCCGGTTTCGGCGCCAAAATCTACGGGGCTAATCGTTGGTTGCAGCTGGGACCGCTGTCTTTTCAGCCTTCGGAAATGCTCAAACTTTCTTTGATAATTTATTTGGCGGCTTGGCTAGAAAGCCGGGGGGAAAGAATTCGGGATGTTTTTGAAGGCGTCATTCCTTTTTTAGCTATCGTGGGCATCGTGGTTTTTCTGCTGATTAAGCAACCGGATATGGGAACGCTGGGCGTCGCCATTATTGTCGCCTTTTCCATTTTTTTTGTTTCCGGCGCCAAAATATCCCATTTGCTGACGATGGCGGCGGCCGGAGCGGCGGCTTTATGGATACTTATTAAAACCGAATCCTACCGCATGAATCGGATTCTGGTTTATCTGCATCCGGAATTGGATCCACGGGGTATCGGCTATCAGATCAATCAGGCGCTGCTGGCGATTGGTTCCGGCGGAATTTTCGGTGTCGGCATCGGAAAGAGCCTGCAAAAATTCAATTATCTGCCTGAGCCGGTAGGCGACTCAATCTTTGCTATAATAGGAGAGGAACTGGGAATGGTCGGCTGTTTATTTTTAATTTTATTATTTGTTATTTTGGCGGTTCGCGGACTGCGCATCGCCCGCCATGCACCGGATACTTTTTCGCGTTTGACGGCCACCGGCATCGTTACCTGGATTTTTTTCCAAGCTTTCATCAATATCGCCGCCATTTCCGGAATTATTCCGTTGACCGGCGTGCCATTGCCGTTCATCAGTTATGGCGGAACTTCAGTAGTGTTTCTATTAGTCGGAGTGGGCATATTGATGAATATATCCAAACAAGCTAATAATTAGGCTTTAGGCATTAGCTTTTTAGGAATTAGAAAATCTAAAAAGCTGAATCCTAAAAAGCTACAAGCTAAATTTATGAGAATAATTTTAACCGGAGGGGGGACGGGCGGGCATCTGATACCGCTGATTGCGGTAGTCCAAAAAATCAGAGCCAAAGTTCCCGATGTCGAATTTATTTTTCTGGGGCCGGACGGCGCCATGGAAAAGCGCTTGTTCGAAAAAGAACATATCGCCATCAAAAAAGTGTTTTCGGGAAAAATGCGGAGATATTTTTCGCCGATGAATATTATCGATGCTTGCAAAGTGCCCATTGGGATTATCCAGTGCCTCTGGCTGCTGGTGCGCTGGATGCCGGATGCTATTTTTTCCAAAGGCGGCTATGCTTCCGTGCCGGTGGTGCTGGTTGGCTGGCTATATCGCATCCCGATTTTAGTCCACGAATCGGACTGTGTGCCGGGAATAAGCAATATAGTTTTGGGAAAATTTGCCGAACGCGTAGCCATTTCCTATCCGGATGCCGAAAAAAATTTCCCGCCGTCCCAAGTGGTCTTAACCGGCAATCCTTTGCGAGAAGATATTGCCAAGGGCGATGCGATAGAAGCCAGAAAAAAATTCTCGCTGACAGAAACCAAAAAAATAATTTTTGTCTACGGCGGTTCGCAGGGCTCGAGAACTATCAATAATAAAATATTAAGCATCCTGCCCAAGCTGCTGGAAAAATACCAAATCATCCACCAGACGGGAGAAAAAAATCTGGATGAAGTGGAAAGAAAAGCTGGAGAATTGGGAATCAAGCCCGGGCGTGAGGGCTACCACACACTGGCTTTTATTGAAGAAGATTTAAAGAATATTTTGGCTGTTTCCGATCTGGTGATTTCCCGGGCCGGCGCCAATTCCATCGCGGAAATTGCCGCCAATGGCAAGCCAGCCATTTTAATTCCGCTGGAGCACTCGGCTAATGACCATCAAAGGATGAACGCTTATTCTTTGGCTAAAATCGGCGCGGCGGTAGTTTTGGAAGAATCTAATCTGGGGGAAAATATGCTGCTTTCCAAAATCGATGAAATTTTGGGAAATTCGGAACTGCGCCAAAAACTTTCCGAAAATATCAAAGTGTTCTATCATCCGGAGGCGGCGGAAAAAATCGCCGAAGGAGTTTTGGCAATGATAAAATAATTTGCACATAGCACATAACACGAAACAGCATGGGACTGGATTTATCAAAAATTAAAAAGGCTTACATTATTGGCATTAAGGGTTCCGGAGTGATTGCCGTGGCGGAGTTATTGCAAAAAATGGGTGTGGAAGTTACCGGATCGGATACGCGCGAGAAATTTTTTACGGACGAAATACTTAAGCGCCTGGACATTCAATATTTTGAAGGATTTTCTCCAAAAAATATTCCAGCAGATATTGATTTGGTGATTTATTCCACCGCTTACCGCGAGGACAATAACGAGGAATTTAAATTTTGCCGAGAAAAAAATATTTTAATGATGAGTTATCCGGAAGTTTTGGCCCAGCTGTTTAATGAAAAATACGGAATTGCTGTTTGCGGCACGCACGGCAAAACTACCACTTCGGCGCTTTTGGCCTACATTTTGAAATTTTGCGGAACGGATCCCAGCGTGGCTTTAGGCAGTAAAATTTTAGAGTGGGGTTCCAACGGGCTCGCGGGCCAAGGCGAATTTTTTGTCATTGAAGCCGACGAGTTCCAGAATAAATTAAAATTATACAATCCCAAAGCGGTTGTTTTAACCAGTTGCGACTGGGACCATCCGGATTGCTATCCGACTCCTGAAGATTATAAAAAAGCCTTTGCTGATTTTGTGGCCAAAATTCCCAAAGCCGGTTTTTTGGTAGTCTGGGGCGACAGCGTGGCGACCAATGAAATTGCTTGCGCCGCCAAATGTGAAATTATAAAATACGGCTTTGCAGAAGATAACGATGTGGTAATAAAAAATTACCAATTACAAAATTTTAATGTAACCTATAATGATAAAGATTTAGGTAATTTCGCATTAAAATTAGTCGGCAAGCATAACGCATTAAATGCTTCAGCAGTGATTGCGGTTTGTCATAAATTTAATTTGGATATGGAAAAAGTACGAGAAGCTTTGAAAAATTTTCAAGGCACCTCCCGGCGGTTTGAAATAATCGGTGAAAGAAACGGAGCTATTTTAATCGATGATTACGGCCATCATCCGGAAGAAATCAAATCCACGCTCAAAGCCGCGCGGGAAATTTATCCGGAGAAAAATATCATTGCCGTTTTCCATCCGCATTCCTATTCGCGCACTGAAGCCTTGCTCCAAGATTTCGCCCAAAGTTTTGACGATGCGGACAAAATTATTGTTCTGGATATTTACGGTTCAGCGCGGGAGAATTCGGGACGGGTTTCTTCCAAAAATATCGTTGACCTTATCAATAAATACACTCCCGGCAAAGCGGAATACATTCCGGCTATTCCGGAAGTTATAAATTATCTCAAAGAGAAAATTAATGGCAACGATATTGTATTAGCTATCGGAGCGGGGAATGTTAATGAAGTGGTGGAAAAACTAGCACTTGGAAACTCGGTTTCCAAGTAGATAAATTTATATGGATAGTGTAAAAACCAAAGAAAATATCGCCAAACTGGTTGAAAAATACAACCAGTTAAAGGCAGATAATAAAATCAAAGATTACAATGAAGCTCAAACGCTGAGCGGTTTTATTGAACCTCTTTTTGCTTCTCTTGGCTGGGAAATTCATAATTTAGAAGAAGTTTCTCCAGAAGATAAAAATACAAACGGTAGAGTTGACAGAGCTTTTAAAATTAACGGCATTAATAAATTTTTTCTGGAAGCCAAATCAATGAAATCGGATTTGAATGTTGAAAGTTATTCCAGGCAAGCTATTAATTATTCTTGGAATAAAGGAGTAGATTATGCAGTCCTCACTGATTTTGAAAGCATAAAAGTTTATAATGCTCAAGCAGTTTCTAAGAACTTAATGGATAAAATAATTTTTGAAATTCCTTGTGAAAAATATATTGTTGATTTTGAAAGACTATGGCTTTTATCTAAAGAAAGCTTTCAAAACAATGGGCTAGATAAATACGCAGAAGAACATTTTAAAAAAGCACAAAAATTATCAGTTGATGAAAAACTTTTTGAAGATTTAAAGAAAATCAGGGAAATTTTGACCAAGAGTTTCGGGGGCTGGGACGCAAACTGGAAAAACGGATTTGATCAAGAACTTCTTGACGCTGGCGTCCAGAGAATAATTGACCGCTTAGTTTTTATCCGCGTTTTGGAAGACCGGAAATTGGAAGATCAAATATTGCGTCCAATTTTGCACGATTGGGAGAGTAAATATCAGGGCGAAAAACAGCTTTTTCAAATGCTGGATAAAAAGTTTGCAGAATTGGACAATTTTTATAATTCTAATATTTTCAAACACCATCCTTGCGATGATTGGGAAGAATACAGCGATGACACAAAAAAAATTATTCCCATGCTTTATGGCAACGACATTAACGCATATGATTTTAAGGATATTCCTGCTGATATTTTAGGCGGGGTTTATGAAAGCTATTTAGGATATATGGCCCAAAACCCAATAAAAATTGACACTGAAGGAAAATCAGGAAAACTTTTTGATGTGGAAAGCAAAAAAGACTTAAAAATTAAATCAAGAAAGAAGCGGAAAGAGCAAGGTATTTACTATACGCCGAGATTTATTGTGGATTATATCGTGAAAAACACCTTGGGCGAAAAACTTAAGGAAATCAAAGGCGAACACGAATTGAAAAAAATCAAGGTGCTTGATCCAGCTTGCGGTTCAGGTTCTTTTTTAACCAAGGCGCTGGAAACTATTAATGATAAATACAAAGATTTTAACGAGCCGGGCAACCAATTAACCAAAACGCAAATTCTGCTCTCCAATATCTACGGCGTGGATTTGGATTCTCAAGCGGTGGAACTGGCGAAATTAAATTTACTTATTGATGCACTGGATAAAAAAGCCAAACTGCCGGATTTAACTGGAAATATTCGTAATGGAAATTCTTTAATTTCCGGAACGGAAAAAGAACTAAATAAATATTTCGGAAAAAAATGGCAAGAAAAAAAGCCTTTTAACTGGGAAGAGAAATTCCCGGAAGTTTTCAAGCAAGGCGGCTTCGATGTTATTATTGGCAACCCGCCGTATATTAGAAATAGAGATTTGTCGGAAGAAGATAAGAAATTTTTTGATAGGAATTATTATTCCGCTAAAGGTCAGTATGACATCTATCAATTATTTTTTGAGAAATCCATAAATTTACTTAGAGAAGATGGTTTTTTAGCTTTCATTACTTCCAATAAATATGCCATAGCTGATTATGGCAAAAAAATAAGGGAATTTATATTGGATAATTGCAAAATTATTTCGATTGTGGATGTTTCAAATTTGCAGGTTTTTAAAGACGCATCTACATATCCATATATAATAATTTTACAAAAAACAAAAAATAATTCCGGCAATTCAATAAAAGGATATCGAACCGAAAATGAATCAAAATTAGAAAATAACGAAGTACTGATAAATCAAGAAGACATAAGAAACAGCGAAACGAAAAATTTTGTCATTAAGCAAGAAACAGAATTTTTGAGAGAAATTGAAAATAAAGCAGTTAAATTAGGAGATATAGCTACTATAAAAGAAACAATCCACACGGGGAACGTTAGGGATAAATTAATTGTGGATAATAAAATAGACGATACTTGCAGGAAGCTTTTGGCTGGAAGAGATTGCCATCGGTATTGGTTTAAATGGAATGGAAAATATATTCGTTACGACAAAAACTTGATTGATAAAACAAAAGGTGAATATGCAAATCTAGTTTCTGAGCAATATTTTGATAATCCAAAAATTTATTTAAGAGAAATTGCGGTAAATATCGAATGTTGTTTTGATGATGAAAAATATTATTCTTTAAACAAAGTTTATTCAGTCCAAAGCATTAGTGATTATTCTGTAAAATATCTATTGGCATTATTAAATTCTAAATTACTATCATATCATTTTAGAAATAAATTTGAAGAAGCTCATGTTAGAGGGGGGTATTTACAATTTAAAAAAATATACACTTCGCAAATTCCAATTTATAAAATAGATTTTTCTGAAAAAGAAGAAAAGAAAAAGCACGATGAATTAGCGAACTTAGCAGATAAAATGCTAGAACTCAATAAGGAATTACAATCCATTCCCGAAAATTCGGATAAGTGGAATTTATTAAAAGAAGAAATCGCCAAAACCGACAAAGAAATTGATCAAAAAGTTTATGAGTTATACAGCCTGTCAGAAGAGGAAATAAAAATTATTGAAAAACTCTAACTTGGAAACTAACTTGGAAACCGAGTTTCCAAGTGATATAATATACCTAATATATGAGGAAAACTCTATTAAAAAATGAAGAATATTATCATATTTACAATAGAGGCGTTGACAAGAGAAATGTTTTTGAAGGTGTTTCCGATTATCTTAGATTTATAAAATCACTGGAAGAATTCAATCGGCTGGATCCTATTGGCAGTATTTATGAACAAAGTTTTCGTAAAAAAGACTCACTTGGAAACTCGGTTTCCAAGTTGGTGAAAATCGTGGCTTATTGTTTGAATCCCAACCATTATCATTTAATATTGAAACAAATTAAAGATAACGGGATTGAAAAATTCATGCATAAGGTTGGCTTGGGTTATTCCAAATATTTCAATCATCGCCATAAAAGATCAGGAGTGTTATTTCAAGGTAAATTTCAAGCGATAAACATAGATTCCAATGAATATCTGCTTTATTTATCAGCCTACGTGAATAAAAATAAATTTATCCATGGATATGACAATGAATTTAATTTTTCAAGTCTAAATGAGTATATCGGCAAAAGTAAGGTTAGCCTTTGTAGTAAGAATGTTATTTTAAAGCAATTTAGAAACAAAGAAGAGTATAATGAATATTTAAAAGTCAATGCTAAACATCTGAAGGAAAAGAAGGAATTAAAAAAATATTTACTGGAATAATAATCACTTGGAAACTCGGTTTCCAAGTGAGCTAAGTCAATGATTCCAATTAAAGAAAATGTAAATCTCTCTGAATATTCAACTTTCAAAATCGGTGGACCGGCGAAGTTTTTGGCCGAGGTTAAAAATCTGGTGGAACTGCGGGAAACTTTGGAATTTGTCCATGAAAAAAATCTGGATTTTTTTATTCTGGGTGGCGGGAGCAATATACTTTTCAGTGATGAAGGCTTTGACGGCCTGCTCATAAAAATACAAGATATAGAATACAAAATAGAAGATAATAAATTAGAATGCGGCGCCGGACTGCCTTTGGCGCAAGCGGTCAATTTTGCCAAAAAAAACGGACTAACGGGATTGGAATGGGCGGTCGGAATTCCGGGAACAATTGGCGGAGCAGTGCGGGGCAACGCCGGCGCTTTCGGCGGAAGCATGGGAGAAATAGTTGAATCGGCAAGCATTATGGAAATAAAAAAATTGGCAGATATAGAAGAAAAACCGGAAATTTTCAATCAGGAAAAATGCCAATTTGCTTATCGCGACAGCCTTTTCAAACACAATCCTCATTTTATAATTTTGTCAATTGTATTAAAACTGAAAAAAGAAAATCCACAGTTGGTGGAAAATAAAATGAACGAAATAGCCCGCCAGCGCGCCGAGAGAAAACCGGAAGGCATTGGCAGTGCCGGTTCATTTTTTAAAAATCCTTTTGTCAAAGACCAAAACTTAATTAAAGAATTTGAAACGGAAAAAAATATAAAATGTCTGGACGGTAAAATTCCAGCCGGTTGGCTGATTGAAAACGCAGGATTCAAAGGCCGGAAAATCGGCGGGGCGATGGTTAGCGAAAATAATGCCAATTATATCGTGAATATGGGAAAAGCGACGGCGCACGATGTCATTATGCTTGCCAGCTTAATCAAGCAGAAAGTGCGTAATACATTTAAAATAGAGCTTCAAGAAGAAGTGCAATACCTCGGTTTTGATTAACGAGTTAAAAAGTTAACGAGTTCACGAGTTGATAAAAAATTCCGTATCGCAACCCGTTAGCTCGTTAACCCATTAACTAATTAATACCAATTATTATGGACAACATCCGCTTCTTGTTTAAAGGCGTGAAAATCGATGAACGAACCGAAGATTATATCAGAAAAAGAATCCAAGG
>JAPLXF010000022.1 GCA_026396205.1 Candidatus Moraniibacteriota bacterium
TTTCTTGCATTGCGGGCAGTGCGACCGGCCCAAAAGCGACTCGGCTGTCCGCAGACGATAAACTACGACATTTAGGAAACTGCCGATGATAAGGCCGAAGATGAGGAAAATCACTATCATGAATTTATAATTTTTAATTTCTAATTTTTAAACAATTTCTAATAACTTAATTGACTAATTTTTATTGAGAGTTCCGGATATTTTGCTGAAAATTAAAGTTAGTTCATGCGCTTCTTTCCAAATTTTTCTTATTTTTTCTTTTTCTTCCGGGTTGGATTCTGCCAAAAGTTCCAGCCAATATTTTGTTTCTTGTATTTCTTTCCGACAAATAAATATCTTGTTCTTAAAATCTTTTTTAGAGCTGGCAGCATTAGCTTCACAATAATTCGCGCCCACGCTGGTTGCCGATCTGATTAATTGGTAAATTATATTTTCATTGATCCGGCTTTTCTTTATTTTTATTAAAAATCCTATTATTTCTTTGCTGAATTTCTTGGTTCTTTCTTCGAGATTGTAATTCATAAATTAAAACATTGTTGAATTGAAAATTGTTTGAAAATTAAGAATTAGAAATTAAAAATTATTACCTTTATTTTACCACATTTCCCCCAAATTCAAAAGAAGCGTAAAACTACCATTAAACTTCTACGGCTTTGGGATAAAAAGGGGCAAGCAAAAAGAGCGCTGAAAAAAACAGGCTCTTTTTGAAAAATTATACAAAATTAACAACCAGAATCGAAAGTTACTCCATTTGCAGAAAATGTTCCGGTGCAAGTGGTACCAGTTACTGCTGGAATTGAAACTATAGTACCTGTATCCACAGTTCCATCTGTAGTACAAGATGCAGTAGTTCCTGCGGCCACTGTTACTGAAGCTACAGTTCCTAAAAGAGTCGCCACATCAGGAGTTGATTTATCACATTCTGAAACTAATGCGGCCTGAAGACTGGCAGCTGTAGATTTAAATTCAGCCATTCGAGCTCTTTGTCTAGCACTGCTCAAGCTTACCAACACAATCGACGCCAAAATACCGATAATGGCGATGACGATCAAAAGTTCGATCAGGGTAAAGCCTTTTAGTTTTTTCATAATATCACCTGCCTTTCTATTTTTATATTTATTTTACTATTAACGAGTTAAAGCGTTAACGGGCTAACGGGTTATTTTCTAACAAATTCCCCGTTTCGTTTTTTACTTTCCAGATAAGATATGAATTTTCCTATCTGTCCCGCTAAATTCTCCAACTCCACATTTATTATATCAAATTCCTGTTTGCTTGCATAGCCGACTGAAAAAGCAATATACAATTGGTTTCTTACTTCTCCGGTTGAGCCTTTGGCAATCTTTAAAAACCTGATAAATTCATTATTACTATTCTTTTCAAAGCCTTCAACTATATTGGAACTTATGGAAACGACTGCTCTCCTGATTTGATCCCTTAAGCCGAAATCTTTGGAAAATTTGCCAATCATTGTCAGATCATAAATTTCTTTGGTAATTTTCAAGCTTAACTTCCAGATATTCAAATCCTCAAACCGGTTTATCTTCATAACTCGTCAACTTTTTAACTCGTTAACTCATGAACTCGTTAACCCGTTAATAAATATTATTTAATCTGGCTCGCTATATT
>JAPLXF010000064.1 GCA_026396205.1 Candidatus Moraniibacteriota bacterium
ATTTTATGGCGCTGGCAATGTGCACCCAAGTCAGGCGGTTATGCAGGAGCGATTTGAATACTCCCCGGCCGGCGGAACCTTTGCCATGGTAATGATACATTTGCGACTGGGGAAAGTAAACCACCCTAAGCTTGTTCTCCCAAAATCGCCGGCACCAGTCGGTGTCTTCCAAATACATCTTAAAGCGCGGATCCATCGGCCCGATTTTTTCCATAGCTTGGCGGGAAGTCATCAGTGCCGAGCCCATCAGCCAATCCACTTCCTTAATGTTTCGGTGGTCAAAATCTTTCATTAAAAACCAATCCAGATTTTTTTGGGCCAATCCGAATTTTCCCAAAAAAGTCCGGCGGTAAATTATAGTCAGCGGTTTATAAAAGCGAAAACAAGAAGGCTGCAATGTTTCATTGAAATTTAACAATTGAGGTCCGGCAATGCCAACTTTCGGATTATTCTTGATATAATCTAATAGCTTTTTAACAGAGTCTTTTTTAATAATAACATCGCCGTTGAGAATTAAAATGTAATCCCCCTGCGAAAGTTCGTAACCGTTGCGCATGGTGGCGCCGAAGCCGATATTTTCTTTGGAAGGAATGAATTTTATTTCCGGATAGTCTTCCCGCATCATCATTTCCGTTTCTTCTTCGGTGCCGCTGTCGGAAACGATAATTTCATAATCACTGCCGGTGTAATTTTTTCGTACCGCATCAATACAAACTTTCAATAAGTCTGGATTTTTATAGTTGGTAATGATAATAGAAAGCTCTGGATGCATGGAACATAAAACACATAACATGGAACATAATGCACATTTCCAAATTTGTTATGTGTTCCGTGTTTTGTGCTATGTGATTTTATTTAGGTTTTTATATCGCTTTGCGTCGGCAAATCGAAGATATTTTTGGCCATTTCGCGGATTTTGTCGTAGTTGTCGCCAATAGGTAGCAGAATATAGCCGACTTCTTTGGGAGCATTTTCCGGATTGTAAAGCAATCCCTCTGAAGTATTTTCCAAAACTCTTTGATAAAACTGGATGTTGGACATTTTTTGATAGAGTTCAAAAAAGTCTTTCATTTCCCAAGCGGCCATATCGCTGCGGACATTATCGCCGAGGCTGTCCAAAATGCCATTCATTTTTCCAAAATCAGCTAGTGTTCCGATACTAGTCAGCTTATCTTTCAAAAGTTGAAGAATCAATTGCTGGCGCTTGGCGCGTTCAAAATCGTTGGTAGTTACGCGCGATCGGGCCAGACACAATGCTTGGCTGCCGTTTAAAGTTTGTTTTCCGGCCGGTAACCTGAAATCGCCATTGCATTCCTTGTCAGGATTGGTGCAGAGCGGATAAGCGGCCACGATTCTGCCTTTATCGTCTTTTTTATATTCAAATTTTCCGGTTTTTTCGGTAAAGACATTGGGGTCGCAAACCTTGGCTTCATCGAACTGCAGGGGTTCTTCAAAGGGCTGATCCAGAGTAATTTCAATGCCACCGACGGCATCAATCAGTTTTTTAAAGCCTTCAAAATTAATACTGACTGCGTAGTGAATCGGCAGGCCGGTAACTTCGCCGATAATCTGTTTCATATATTCCAGTCCTTGTTTTTTCCCGTCGTTCTCTCCGTAAAAATGAACGGCGTTGATTTTTTGCCGGTCTTGAGTTCCCGGAATGGTTACTTGTAAATCGCGGGGAACGGAAATCATGGAAACTTTATTTTCAGCTGGCTTGATACTGACCAGCATGATGGTATCGGCCAAAAGCCCGCCGCCGGGAATATTTTCTCCGCGCATGCCCAGCAGCAGAATATTAATTCTTCCGTCCTTTTCGCCCTTGAGGGTATTATCAACTCCTGGCAAAGATTTAACAATACTAGTAAAGAGGCTGCCTTTAGATATTTTTCCGATAACACTGCCGGTTTTCCAAGCAAAAACTCCCCCGCCGATGGCGATAATGGCGACAATAATGACGGTTGTAATGAACCATTTTTTCTTATACCACTTAGGTTGGCTGCTGGTATTTTTATTCATAGGAACTTCTTCTTTAATATTAGATTTATTATTTAAAATTTTGGGTTTCAAAATGTCCATTTTTTTATTGTTGCCGTTTTCTTTTTTCTCATCGCCTTCACCACTGGGCTGGACAGTTGGTATATACGCCATGGTTTTTTATATTACAAATAAATATCCGCCTGATTTTACGGACGGCTTAAATAACTTAATATATTGTCGCTTGAAAGTCATTTATTGTCAATTTGGATATTTTGATATATTTTCAGAAGTTTTTCCGCGGATTTTTTCCAGGAAAATTTTTGCGCCTGCTCTAAGCCTTTTTGGATTAAATCATTTCTCAGATCGCTGTCGCTGATTATTTTCTCCAGTTTTTCAGCCAAATCTTGGGAATTTTCCGGGTTGAAAAATAATGCCGCTTCTCCGGCAACTTCGCGGTGCGGCGGAATATCCGAGGCCATAACCGGCGTGCCGGCGACCATAGCTTCCAAAATGGGAATGCTGAAACCTTCGTAGAGAGACGGAAAACAAAATATTTTAGCCAGCTTGAAAATTACCGGCTTATCTATTTCGTCGATAAATCCCGGAAAAATAACCGAATCCTGCAGATTATATTTTTCAATCACCGTGTCGATTTTTTTGTCAAAATTATGGGCGGTTCGGTTGCCACACAATACTAACTTATACGAAGTTTTATCCTTCAAGGACGCAAAAGCCTCAATTAGAACCGGCAGATTTTTTCTGGGCTGCATTGTTCCCAAATACAAAATATAGGCTTTAGGCGTTAGGTTGTAGCTTTTTAGGATTTGTTGGATTTTTTCTTCGGAAATTTCCTGGGTAAAATTATCCCCGACCGCGTTATAAACCACTTCAATTTTTTCCTCCGGAATCTGATAATATTTTACGATTTCGTTTTTGGTAAATTCGGAAACGGCGATAATTTTATCCGCTTTTTTCAGACTGCGCGGAATGAGCGTTTTCAGGAAAAATAAATCCAAAAATTTAATTTTTTCCGGGTAAGCGTTGAAAGAAACATCGTGGATGTGCGTAATCAGTTTTATTTTTTTCGGCACGCAAAACGGCAGAATATATTGCGTATGGTAAACATCCACCGGATTTTTTTTGAGATATCGCGGCAAAGTCCAAAAGTTCCAGGTAAATTTATTGTTAAAAAATGTCATTCCGGACTTGATCCGGAATCTAGTTTGTAAACTGGATTCCCGCCTGCGCGGGAATGACAAGGGCAATGAAATAATCTGGAAATTTTTCTTATTCTCGATTCCTAAATTTTTTACAGTATACTGTAATACTGTAAAATCGTTGGTGTCGGTAAATAATAAATATTCATTGATGCTGTCTATTTGAGCCAGATTTTTTACCAGATTGAAAAACACCACCTCATCGCCGGTCCGCTTTTTGCCGATATTGCGGATGTCAATCCCTATTTTCATTAGTTGACTAAACTAAGAATTGATGCTAAAAATAGTCTAAATACATTGTATATTAATAACTGAATAAAATAAAGGAGATTCTGTGGAAATAAAAATTATCTTTAGGAATGGAATTTCTGATAGAAAATATGCAGAAATTGAAGGACTTGGACTGGGAGAAACTATTCTCTATGGGCGGAGCGATAAGAAGAATCCGGTTATGTTCAGCTTAATTATCAAAGGAACAAAAAAAAGAGTTGCCGAAAAATTAAGAAAGTTGATGAAAATTATTGAAAAATAACAAAAAAACACGGGAGGCCTTATGAAAAAAAAAGTTAAATATTTTGATGAAATTCCAGGAGGAGCAACATATAGGTATATTGGAGAAAGAAGCCAATATGTAAAGCTCAAAAAGCCGATAACCAGTAAAGACAATGACAGAACTTATACGGCAGTTGGAATTAAAGATGGAGTACTTTATATTCCAAGTCCTGCTGTAAGAGTTGTAATATTAAAACGCTGAGGGGTTATTCAACCATAAACACAAAAACCCTGTTCAATTTCGATCAGGGTTTTTTATTTTCTCAAATATCTGCGTCCTTTGATTTCATCGGGCAGGTAGGCTTGCTTTTCTTTGTAGCCGAAATTGGGGCTGTATTTGTAATTTTTGCCGTAACCCAAATCTTTCATTAAATCCGTAGGCGCGTTGCGGATATGGAACGGTACCGGCAAGTTGCCGTATTTTTTCACATCCTCCGCGGCTTTTTGGTAAGCGGTATAAAGGTCGTTGGATTTTTTGCACTTGGCCATATAAACCACGGCTTGGGCTAATACCACATTGCATTCCGGCATGCCGATATAATGGCAGGCATTGTAAGCGGCTACCGCCTGGTCCAAAGCGAACGAATTGGCCAGTCCCACGTCTTCAGAAGCGAAACGGATCAGCCGGCGGGCGATATACAACGGGTCTTCGCCGGCTTCCAGCATGCGTGCCAGCCAGTAAAGCGCCGCATCGGCGTCCGAGCCGCGCATGGATTTATGGAGCGCGGAAATTATATTGTAATGCTCTTCCCCATCTTTGTCGTAAAGCAGCTGCGATTTTTGGAAAGCTTCCTTGATATCGCCGATTTTTATTTCTTTCTTCCGGGAATAAATCCCGCACCGCAGACTTATATCTGTGGCATTGAGATTATTACCTTTTGGGTTCCTTACATTCATCCTCTGGTTTACGCTAGCGGTCTTCTGTGGTGCGGGATAAACCGACAGATATTCCAAGACATTCAGGGCCACCCGCGCGTCGCCGTTGGACATCTCGGCGATTTTCCAGATATCTTTTTTGTCTATTTTTAATTTTATTTTTCCCAGTCCCTTTTCTTTATCGGAAAGCGCCCTGGCAATAATTTTGGAAATTTCCGGAACGCCCAGTTGTTTTAAGACAAAAACCCGGCAGCGCGAAAGCAAAGCCCCGCGGATTTCAAAGCTGGGATTTTCGGTGGTGGCGCCGATTAAAATAATCGTGCCGGTTTCTATATGGGGCAAAAGCGCGTCCTGCTGGGATTTGTTCCAGCGGTGGATTTCATCAATAAAAAGAATAGTTTTATTACCCAGCCGCTTGTTCTGTTCCGCCTGAACGATAACTTCTTTTAAATCTTTGACCCCGCTAGTTACGGCGCTGAATCTCACGAAGTCGGATTTGGTCTGTTTGGAAATGAGATAAGCCAGCGTAGTTTTTCCCGATCCGGGCGGGCCCCAGAGAATCAAAGAAGGCAGGCTGTCGTTCTGGATAGCGGCGCGCAGCAATTTTCCCTGGCCCACTATTTCGTCCTGCCCCAAAAAATCTGCAAATTTTTCCGGCCGGATGCGGTCGGCCAAAGGCGCGTTTGACATAATAAAGTATTGATTTTTAGAATTCGATTTGGCTTGCTCCCCAAAACAGCCATAAAATTCCCAGCAAAATTCCGGCGTTGAATAAGTTCGGTATCAACAGCGCGAAAACAGAAAGAATTAAAAACAGTCCGAAAATTTTAGATTCGGGATTTTCTTTTAGAAAATTACGCAGGCCGGAAATTAAAATTATGATCCAAATCAAGACAAAAGATATGATTCCCAAAATTCCACTGCCCAGCCAGACTTCCAAAAAAATATTGCTGGAATTGAGCGCCGCGCCGCGCTCATCAGCGCCCAATATTTTTCCAATACTTCCCCACCCGATTCCCAAGATTAGGTGATTATTAATCTGCTCCCATGATTTTTGGTAAATAATCTGTCTAATATTTACATTCGGGT
Organism: Candidatus Moraniibacteriota bacterium; assembly: GCA_026396205.1. Lineage (GTDB taxonomy): Bacteria > Patescibacteriota > Minisyncoccia > Moranbacterales > UBA2206 > JAPLXF01. The sequence continues at coordinate 5,715 of JAPLXF010000064.1, forward strand.
CAGTTCGATAAATTTCAGTTACGAATTGGCCAGCCGCTTTTTCTTGGGCAATATTTTCCAGATTGATATGCCGGCAATTATATTTTGCCAGTTCGCTGATATTATTTATTGAATTTGGCAAAGCAATTTCTTTTTCGCAGGCAATGGTAATTTTTTGCAATCCTCCGGAACTTTGGGCGCGGTTGAATAGTTGGAAATTGGTCAAGTGAAAAATATAAATCAGTAAAAAACTTACAAAAATTGCTATAGCAAAATTTGTCAATGTTTTCAGAAAACACCTGAATTGCCAGTTTTTGGGATTGAATTTCAGGTTTGTCAGGATAATGAATAAAAATATAATCGTAACAAAACCAGCACCGAGCCAAGCAGAGCGGCTGACGGTTAAAATAAGTATTATATAAAGAGTAGTGAGTAAAATGTGTAAAAAGGAATTGAGAATTGAGAATTTTGAATTTCGAATAGGAATTTGGAATTTAGAATTTGTGATTTTATTGGAAATTGGGATTTGCCACCGCCTTGGCGGGGTCCCGCTTTGGCGGGAGAAATTGGAAATTTTAGGATTAGATTCCTCGGCAAGCTCGGAATGACAATAGTATACAATCACGTAAATAACAGCCAAACAAAACACAATGAATATTCCCAACCAGTCAGCTTCCGCAAATGTCGCATTCGGACGGCCCGGCATGGTTTCAAAATTACTGCCGCCGTAAATGAAGCGGATATTCTGCCAAACACCATACAAAATTACAATAACCGACGAACTCAAGAAAAACGGAACGATTCTTTTCAAATCTTCAAATGTCTGGATATATATTCTAGATAAGAGATAGAGAATTGAGAAAGAGAATATTATAATTGATAACTTGAAGCTTAGGATTTTATCGGGAGCGTTTAAAGTGCTCAAAAATCCGGCAATTACAATAATTCCTATCAAAGCATCAAACCATTTCAGTTTCGGCAGTTCAAAATTAAGCCGTTTGAATATAAATCGGATAATCAGCGCCAGCATTGTCAGCGCGCCGATAAATTGATATGGCCGAAGCGCCATTCCCAACTGCGCCGGCGCCAGATTTATATTTTCCAAAGCGATCGTGCCAATGAAAAACAAAAACGCCCAGCCGGGACGATACAGCGCAAAGGCCAGAGTCAGGAAAGCAAAAAACAGAAAATCGCCCATCCGCAATGGCAAAATATGCAAATTATTCAGTAGAATCAAAAAAAACACCAATAAAACATTGGCCAAAATAAGCCAGGATTTAGGTCTACTTATTTGCTTGACAAATTGTTCTAGATATGCTATCATAGAGGGTTAAGGTAGTGTATGCGAGTATTATTAAAAAAACAATATTTCACAATTTTGCAAAGGAGAATGTCATGAGAAAAATTATAGCATTAGTTTTATCGGCAATGTTTATAGTGGCTTGTGGACCCAGAGAGGTTCATCAGCGGTATAAAAATGTTGAAATTAAAAAAGCTGTTGTTTATGCAGAATCGGCTGATCCATCTGCACATCGTAGAATGGGCTTTCTTGTCTATCCTGTTGAACCGTTAAAATTGGAGGTTAATGGTAAAGAAATTAAAGTAGAAAAATTCTATTGCGACTATCTTGGTACCGGAGCGGGATGCAACATTTTTGTAATTGCTAATCCACAAATATCCTACATTATCGAAGAACTGCATCTTTTCACTGGAGATAGAGACGTAATCCACTCCCAGTTGTTTAATGTAAAAATAAAAAAATAGAATAATCCCGGAGTATTTTTTATAAAGGATTGCTTTTGAACATTAGAGCAATCCTTTTTTTATTTCCAATCCGCCCAAGGCGGATAAATTTTCAAATTACTTTCCTACAGTATTCTAGAATACTGTAGGCTTTTTTATAACCGCGAAATTTTATTGATAATTTTGTCGGTGAAAATTTTCCACGAAAAATGCTGGGCGCGGAGACGGCCACGATCTTTAAGTGTGTCGCGGAGTTTTTCGTTGGTCAAAACGTTTTTTATTACCATAGCAATCTCGCGGATGTCATTGGGGTCGCAATATAGCACCGCGTCGCTGCCTACTTCCGGCAAAGAGCTAGTCTTGGCGGTGATGACCGGTATGCCCTGGTTCATGGCTTCCAAAATCGGAATGCCGAAGCCTTCATAAAAAGACGGGTAAACAAACATCGCAGCATTTTTATATAAAGCCGGCAAATCTGCTTGCGGAACGGCATCCAGCAGTTTCACTCGCTGGCTTAAATTGAATTCTTTAACCAGTTTTTCGGCGTCGGTAATCAGCGGCGCCAATTCCGGCCGTAGTTTTCCATAAACGGCCAGTTTGGGAAAATCTTTAATGAGATATGTATTTTTATTGCGGTCCAAAAGATGCTTATATGCGCGGATGACGCCCTCAATATTTTTGCGGACTTCCAATCCCCCGCCGGCCAGGATATAACCGGGCTTTAAAGTATATTTTTTCAAAATCTTGGCGCTTTTTTCGGCGGAAACTTCCTGCTTGTAGATTTCATCAGCATCAATATAGCTGACGGAAATTTTTCGTGGATTGATTTTCAGTTTTTGAATCAGATCTTTTTCCGTCCGGCGGGATACGGCCAGAATTTTATCGGCAGACAGAATTCCCTGCTCGGTCATTTTCTGATAAGTCCGCTTGCGCGAATTATTCAGATATTCCGGAAAAAGTTTCGGAATAATATCATGGACAACCATCAGATGCTTTATGTCTTTGGCAACAATTGTCGGGCACTGGTAAAGCGAAATTAAAACATCGCACTTGTCGGCTTTGGCTTTTTTAGGAAGCAGATGCTTTTCCCACCAGATTTTGCGGATCAGGTCATCACGTTTCCAAAGCGGCAGAAAGATATTTTTATGGAAATTTCTGGGCAGTTTCAGATTTTTTGGCAGATTTTCTTCCAGATACAGGAAAAATTTGAATTTCTTCCGGCTGGCTTTCGTTTGCCGACGGGCCAATTCTTGGAGAAAATTAAACGTTACCTGGCCGAGGCCGGTATTGGGTTTTCGGGCAAAAGATGCATTGATGCCTATACGCATGAATTGTCATGCTGAACTTGTTTCAGCATCTAATTTATAATTTAGTAGATCCCGAATCAAGTTCGGGATGACATTCTTCTAATGTCATTCTACTCCAAAATTTGAAATAAATACAGCTTTGTGGGTATAATAGGATAACTTAAAAAAAGCGAAAATTCAATTGTTATGGCAAAAAAATTAAAGAAGAATAAAAAAACAGTTTGCGTCATTGGATTAGGCTATGTCGGTTTGCCCCTAGCGGTTCGTTGCGTAGAAAAAAATTACCGGGTTTTTGGGCTGGATATGGACCGGCGCAAAATAAATTTAATCAATAAAGGCATCAGTCCGATTGAAGAGAAATTTCTGGAAGAAAACCTGCCGAAATATAAATTTCTGGCAACCAACGACAAGAAAATAATCAAGCGGGCGGACATTGTTTTAATCTGCGTGCCGACGCCGGTGGACGAGCAATATAATCCGGATCTGCGGCCGATCATCGGCGCCGCCAGTGCGGTGGCCAATAATTTAAAACGTGGAGCGCTGATCGTTTTGGAATCAACGGTCAATCCTGGAGTTTCCGAAGAAGTCGTCCGGCCGATTTTTGAAAAAGAGGGTTATAAAATTGGCCAAGATGTTTTTATTGCCCACTGTCCGGAACGCATCAATCCCGGCGACCCAAAATGGAACGTTACCAATATTCCCCGCGTGGTCGGCTCTTTTGATAAGAAAGGTTTGCGTTTGGCTGTCAGTTTTTATAAAAGCATCGTGGACGCGGCCATCCAGCCAATGAAATCCATCCGCGAAGCCGAAGCGGTAAAAATCATTGAAAATTCTTTCCGCGACATCAATATCGCTTTCGTGAACGAGCTGGCTAAATCTTTTGACAAATTGGATATTGACTTGAAGGATGTAATTCTTGGCGCCTCCACCAAGCCCTTCGCTTTTATGCCTCACTTCCCTTCCTGCGGCGTGGGCGGCCATTGCATTCCGGTCGACCCGTATTATCTGATTGAACGGGCCAAAAAATCCGGCTTTGACCATAAGTTTCTGCGCTTGGCGCGGGAAATAAATAATTCGATGCCGGAATACACAGTCGAACTTTTGCAGGATGCCTTGAATGAAGTTAAAATTCCGATGAATGGCGCCAAAGTCGGTGTTTTGGGCATTGCCTACAAAGCCAATGTGGACGATGTCCGCGAATCACCGGCAGTCAAAATCATTGGACTTCTAGAAAAATACAAAACCAATTTCCTGACTTTCGACCCGCATATTCTCCAAAAGTCTACCGCTAAAGATTTGAAAGAAATTCTGCAAAAATCCGACGCGCTGATTCTGGTTACCGACCATAAAGAATTTCTGGAAATCGCCCCGCAAGTTTTTAAGAAAAATAAAATTAAAGTTATCATCGATGGCAAAAATTGTTTGGATAAAGACGCCATAAAAAAACTGGGAATTGTTTACAAAGGCATTGGAAGATGATAAAATTACTTTGAAGGGGGTGATGCCTATTGAAAGTATAGAAACTAGCCCCATGCCGGACGCCATGTAAAATCTATTTTTAAATTGCCAACTCTCGTATCAACGAGAAATTAGGCGAAGTAGACTTTTACATGGTGGGTTAGTCCGGCTTTTTTCTTTGCTAAAAAACATTTTTTAAGCTATAATAAAAGCAGGTAAAAAACTATAATTTTTTGGCTTATGAAAGGCTTTTTCGTGTTTGATATCATCAAATCCATCATTTCCATTTTGGTGCTGATTGCCATTGTTTATTTTCTGCTGAATTTTTTCGGCTATGAAATCAACAAGGAATATTTTTCCTACAGCAAGAAGCAATGCGAACAAAAACTGCAGGACTGCACCGATTCCCTGATCCACAAAGGCATTGATAATATGGAATGCAATGTAAATTGTATTGAGCCAAAATTAATTATTAAGAAGAAATAATGAAATTAGTAGTCAATATTCCTGCTTTTAACGAAGCGGATAAAATCGGAGAAACAATTGGAAGGATTAAGCAAAGCTTTTCCGCTGATTTCTATTCATCAGATTTGGGGAAAATTATTACGGAAAAATTAATCCAAGTAGTAGACGACGGTTCAACGGATAATACCGCCGTCAAGGCTCATGAAGCTGGAGTCGATTTAATTGTTTCTTATAAGCCAAATCGAAGACTAGCTTATTCTTTCAAACGGGCGGTAGAAAATTCTCTGGAAAACGGAGCGGATTTAATGGTTAATATTGATGCTGATGGACAGTTTGACCCAGAGGATATTCCCAAACTTCTTACTCCGATTCTGGAAGGAAATTTTGATATGGTGATTGCCAATCGATTCGGACACATTGAAGCCAAAAATATTCCTTGGATCCGAAATTTTCTTAATCGGTTTGCCGCCAAAATGGTCAGTTATTTTCTTAACTACAAAACGGAAGATTTGACTTGCGGATTTCGGGCGCTTAATCGGGAAACATTAATGAGGCTTAGTCTGACCAACCTTGATTTTACTTATACCCAAGAAACAATTATTGATGCGATTGGAAAAAATCTAAAGTTGAAATGGGTTCCGATAAAAGTAACTTATTTTCCTAATCGAAAACCGAAGATAACCAAATCGATAGTTAGATTTGTAGGCAATGGATTTAAAATAATTATGAGGGCCGTGCGCGATGTCCGGCCGATGAAATTTTTCGGCATTCCGGGATTGATTATAGTTCTGTCTTCCTTGGTAGTTTTTGCAATTTTCCTGACATTCTATTTCCAGAATTTTGAAATAACTCCATATCGCAACTACATTTTCCTTTCCGTGATTTTATTTCTAGTCGGCTTGCAGTTTATTGTTTTTGCCCTGATCGCCGATATGATAAAATCCAACCGCAAACTGACGGAAGACTTGATGTATCAGATGAAAAAAGAAAAATACCGCAAATAAGCTCAAAATTCAAAAAGTAATGACAAAAATTCTTTTTATTTCCCGAGCCTATCCTCCGATTGTCGGCGGGATTGAAAACCAGAATTACGAGCTTCACCAATGGCTGGCTAAAATCGCGGAGGTAAAATCAATCATCAATAAACGAGGCAAATTTTTTTTGCCTTTATTCATTCCTTACGCTATCTGGCGGGCGCTGTTTTTAATGTGGAAATACGATGTGGTTCTTTTAGGCGACGGAGTTCTGGCATTTATCGGCTGGAAGCTTAAATTCCTGACCAAAAAACCGGTCATCTGCGTCATTCACGGGCTGGATTTGACTTACAAAATGAAAATTTATCAATGGTTCTGGGTGAAATGTTTCATAAAAAAAATGGACCGCCTGATCGCAGTCGGCCATGAAACCATAAAAATTGGAGTTAAAAAAGGCATTCCCGAAGATAAATTTGTTTTTATTCCCAATGGAGTAGATCCGGCAAAATGTCCCGGCAATTATACCCGCGAGGATTTGCAGCAGGTTTTAAAAACCAATCTGGGCGACAAAAAAGTGATTTTGACTTCCGGTCGATTGGTGAAGCGGAAAGGCGTAGCTTGGTTTGTCCGCGAAGTTTTGCCGAAACTGCCGGAAAATATTATTTATGCAGTTTCCGGCGACGGGCCGGACTTTGCCAATATCAGCCGGACAGTGGAAGAAAAAAAACTTTCCGACCGAGTGGAAATGCTGGGTTATGTTTCGGATAAAGTCCGGAATATTTTGTTCAATACCTGCGATGTTTTTGTCCAACCGAACATAAAAATTGAAGGCGATGTGGAAGGTTTCGGCATTTCGGTAATTGAAGCGGCCTCTTGCCGGATTCCGGTTATTGCTTCCAATCTGGAAGGTTTGAAAGACGCTATTAAAGACGGAGAAAATGGATTTTTGGTCGAATCAGGCAACTCCGAGGCTTGGACTGGTAAGATTAAAGAGATTTTGGTAGATGATAATTTCCGCCGAGAATTTGGTATAAAAGCTAGTCGCTATGTGATGGAAAATTACAGCTGGGAAAAAATTGCCCAAAGATATCTGGAAGAGATCGAGAAAGTAGTTAGAAAATAAATGCTTAATTTTATCCAAAGCCAAATATTATTTTATATCACACTGGGTTTTGTTTTATTTCTACCCGGCTATTTTTTGCTGTTGGCAGTTTTTGGAAAAAGCCAAACGCTTAGCGCTCTGGAGAAATTTGTTTTTTCTTTCGGGTTAAGCATAGTCAGCGTTGACTTTATATTTTTTCTTTTGGATAAATTAGGAATTTCCATAAATCGTTTTTCCTCAATCGCGGCGATCCTGATTTTTTCTGCCATTTGTTTCGCAATATATAAATTCAGAAAAATATCCAAAGCTGACAGAGAAGAAAGTCATCTTTTCAATTTCTCCAGAAACCAGTTTATTTTAATCCTGCTATTATTGTTTCTGGCAGTTTTTTTGAAAACGGCTTATCTTTCCCGTTCCGTTCTGCCTTCAGCTACCGATATGGGCCACCATATGTATTGGGTAAATTCCATGGTTGAATCCGGAAAATTGCCAATTTACGACGGCTTGCCGGATTTTATTATCGGCGAACATGTCATTTTCGGAATCATCGCCCTTATCAGCGGCGCCAGTGTTTTTTCAGCTTTTCCAATTGCGGTATTGCTTTTGATAAATATTTTCAGTATTCTAACGGTTTTTATTTTGACACTTAGGATTTTTGAAAACAAAAATGTCGCTATTCTTTCACTTTTATTTTTGGGTGCGCTGTATGCTATCTCTTCTCCACAAGCCAAATTTGTCAGTGGCGGCGTCATTGGCAACATAATGGGAAATTTTTTGATGCCATTGGCTTTTTATTGCCACTACCGCGCGTTCAGCTTTCTAAAAGAAGAAGAAATGAAAATCAGCGCCGAAGCCAAAACTTTTATGGCATTGGCCGTGTTTGTCACATTCGGTCTTTTCTATACGCACCATCTCACCGCTTTTATTTTCCTGTTCGTTTTCGCGCTGATAGCGGTTGGATTTTTGCTTGTGAATTATAAAGAAGTTGAAAAAATACTGCCAAAAATCGGACGAGTCATATTTTCCCCTCAAGTTTTAATTGTTTCAGCTGCCTGCCTTATATTTTTCTTTTATATTTTCGTGCCGACATATGTAAAAAGCAGCGCAGTGGGAACGGCAGTCGGCGTAGCTTCCAAAGAAACTCGGACCGGGCTATCTATGGATAACCTGCGTTCGGCAGTCGGCGAAGCGCGGCTGGCACTGGGGCTGGTGGGAATCGTCTTGCTTTTGATTTTCTATAAAAATAAGCGGCGGAATTTAGGCTATGCCATTGTGGCGGCCTGGGCGATTATGGTTTTTGTCATGTCGTCCTATCCGAAAATTTTATTTCTCAATTTGCCCAGCAGCCGGATTGGCAATTATTTGACTTATCCCATTGCCATCTTGAGCGCCTACGCTTTTTATGAAATTTTCAAGAATAAAAATATCAACGACTTATTGCGGGCGGGATTTTTTGTAATTCTGGCTTTTGCGCTGGTCGGCGGGCTGGCTGATTTTACCGATTCTTTTAAGGTAAAAACTAATGCCAACGAACTGACGCAAACATTCGGCGCTTCCCGATATCTTGCCGAGCCTGGATAAAGCTGTTTTTTATGCGCGGCTATAAATATCCGGAATCGCGGAGTTATTTCAAGCGCTATGACGAAAACACGCGGGACAACTGTACTTTAGTGATGATTTCCAATCCCGGGAGCGACGAGGCGAAAAATTGTTTCAATGAATTCGGAACCAATTTTATCGTTGTTAATCCTAAATTTGACAGCGGACAATTCAGGAAATTTTCCAATTTCAATCAAATTTATACCGGAAACGATATAGCGGTGTTTTATCGAAAATAATATGCAAGAGAAAAAAATTATTATCTTTATCGCAGTCCTGTTTATTTTAAGTTCAGTTTTTTTGTTTTTTATTTCGGATAGATACCTGAATTCCGAAGCGCAGAAAGACTGGTGGTCGGCTTATTTTGTCAATGCCAAAGACGCAAGCTTGAATTTTGTCATCGAAAACCACAGCCAGAATAATAATTTTCATTGGGAAGTTTCTAAAGACAATAATAAATTAAACGAAGGCGATGTCAATATCAGCAAAGGTGATATGAAAAGTATCGATTTAAATAATATTAATGCGACTGGAAAAATTATAATTGATGTTTCTGATGGCACGGATAAAAAAGAGATATACAAAAATTTCTAATTAAAAATTCCTAATTTCTAATCAAATCCCAATTAATTAATGACTAATTTCTAATATTTATTAATTCGGTCGTTGACTATTTATTAGAAATTCTTAATTAGGAATTAGAAATTATTAAAATTTTATGAAGAAAATTTTATTAGTCACCCGCCCGATCTGTCCGCCTTGGGATGAAGCTTCCAAGAATTTTGCCTATTATCTGGCGAAAAATTTAAATATGTTTGAGATGTATATTTTGACTAACGGATTCATTCAGGAACTGCCCTCCCATATCCATCAAAAGCCGATTTATACATCCAGCAAGCTCACTCATCTGCAAAGGTTGCGGCTATTAAAGTTGCGCGGACTGCTGGCTAAAATTGATTTCAATATTCTGCACTATATGCTCACGCCGTCGAAACTTAATTCATTTTCTTTTAAAACTTTTATAAAAAATAAACGCGCCAAAACCATACAAACTATCGCCACCCTCCGGGAAGACATATTGAAAGACAATGATTTCAAAAAAATATTATTTGCGGATCTGATTATAACCTATTCCGATTATGCCAAAAATAAATTAAATAGCTTGGGCTTTAAAAACGTGAAAAGAGTTTATCCGGGCATTGATGTGGAACTTTATTCCCCGGCCGAAAAAGACA
>JAPLXF010000008.1 GCA_026396205.1 Candidatus Moraniibacteriota bacterium
CCGCTTTTTGCGTGGCTTCATCCAGCATTTTAGAAGTTTTTCCTTCGGCGGTGGAAAGTTGTTTTTTAGCGATGGTTTGCCGGGCGTAATAACCGACTATGGCACCCATGGCTAAACTCAAAATAATAAAGGCGAGTGTTCCTAGACTGATCACCATAAAATTGATTTGGGCTATTCAGCTGATAAAACATATTTTTCTATTGACTAAGACTAGCTTAATTTTTCTTTTTTCAACTAAAAGCTCCTGATAGTTTAATTAATATTCACTTATCTATGTTACCTGAACTTTTAGGTTTTGTCAAAAGTAGGCTCCAGATGCTATTATTTATGTGTATCGGCATTATCTATTAACAAGTTAACGAGCTAACGGGTTATTTTTTATAACTCTTTCAATTTTAACTCGCTAACCCGTTAACTCATTAACCCGTTAATAATATTTATGTATCGACCTGTCGTGCTGGCGGTCTTGGACGGCTGGGGCATCAGCCAGTCTAAATTAGGCAACGCTATCGCTGAAGCCAATTTGCCAACCATCGCTAAACTGGACCAGCTCTATCCGCATATCACTCTCCAGGCTTCGGGAATTTCCGTAGGCTTGCCTTGGGGCGAGGAAGGCAATTCCGAAGTCGGGCATATTACTTTAGGCGCCGGAAAAATTATTTACCAAAATCTTCCCCGCATTACCATGGCGATTCAAAATGAAAGTTTTTTCCAAAATCCGGCCCTGCTGAAAGCCACGGAGCACGCCCAGAAAAATAGTTCCGCGCTCCACTTGATGGGCTTGGTCGGCAAAGGCGCCGTGCATTCGCATATCGACCATTTATATGCGCTTCTGAATTTGGCCAAAAAACAAGGTGTCCAGAAACTTTTTCTGCATATTTTTACCGACGGCCGGGATTCTTCCCCTACTTCCGGAGCCGGAGTTATCCGAGAACTGCAGGAAAAATTGAAAGAAATCGGCTTGGGAAAAATCGCTACTCTGGGCGGCCGGAATTTCGGCATGGACCGCAACAATAATTGGGACCGGATTGCCAAAGCCTACAATGCCATAGCTAAAGGTGAAGGTTTAAAAATTACCGATCCGATAAAATATTTGGAAGAGTGCTACAAAAAAGAACAATCGGATGAATATATCGAACCGGCGGTGATTATCGAAGTCAGTTCGCCGGTAGCCGTCGTCCAAGAAAATGACGCCGTGATTTTTTTTAATTTCCGTGAAGACCGTGCCCGCGAAATTACCAAGGCTTTTGTCTTGCCGGATTTCAAAGATTTTCCGCGCGAGCCGATTAAAAATTTATGCTTTGTAACTTTCACTCAATACGAGGAAGGTCTGCCGGTAGAGGTGGCTTTTGCACCGGAAAAAGTGAAGAAATGTTTAGGTTCGGTTTTGGCGGAAAATAATTTGAAGCAGCTGCGCATTTCCGAAACGGAAAAATTCGCCCATGTTACCTATTTTTTCAACGGCGGCAATGAAGATCCTTTTCCCGGCGAAGACCGGATTATCGTGCCTTCCGTTACCACCGATACTTTCGATAAAGTTCCGGAAATGTCCGCCGCTAAAATTACCGACAAAGTCATTGATTCGCTGAAAAACAAAGATTACGCTTTCATTTTGATAAATTACGCCAACGCCGATATGGTCGGGCATACCGGCAATGAAAAAGCCACCATCAAAGCCATCGAGGCTCTGGATAATAATCTGACGCGCTTGATTCCGGAAGTTTTGCTTAAAGGCGGCTGCCTGCTGGTTACTTCCGATCACGGCAATGCCGAGGAAGTTTTAAATAGCCTGACTGGAGAAATCAACACCCAGCATTCCACTAACCCGGTGCCACTGTGGCTTATTACTCCGGAAAACCACGGCAAAAGAAATTTGAATCCGGACGCCGAACCCAAAGGCCTTTTAAGCGACATCGCTCCGACCATTCTTGAACTGCTCAACCTCCCTAAACCGCCTGAAATGACCGGAGAAAGCTTGTTGGATTTTTTAAAATAGCCACTTGGAAACCGAGTTTCCAAGTCAAGTTTCCAAGTCAATTATAAACCAAAAAAATTCTCCCGCCGTGGCGGGAGAATTTTTTATTTAAGCGGAGTATTATTACTGAATTAATTCAGTAATTCGCCCACTTGGAAACGAAGTGTCCAAGTAAGATCCAAGTTAAAAAAATTTCTTATCGATTTCCTTTTGCTCGATTGTGTGTCTTGCAGAGCATCTGACAATTCTTAGCTGAAGTCGCGCCACCTTTACTCCACGCCGCCACATGATCAGCATCCATTTCATCTAACTTCCAAATCTTACTCTTATTAGCATCATGTCCAATGGCACAAAGCGGACAATTTGATTTACTTTTAGTTTCAGCCTTTTTAGTCTGTGCCACATAAACAGC
>JAPLXF010000061.1 GCA_026396205.1 Candidatus Moraniibacteriota bacterium
AGGTTTCAGGTTTCAGGTTTCAGGTTTTAGAAAATAATTGGTCTGGGATTACTAAATTTAAATTGGGTTTTGTGCCCAATACCCAGCCAGTTGAATTTCCGGGATCGTATGATATAATCTTAAATCCTAACAAGTACTATCTTTATAAAATACTTCAGAAGTTAAAAAGTATAATATAAATTAGCTGACTTTAATTTCTAATTTATAATTTCTAATTTCTAATCAAATCTCAATTTTAAAATTCCGGAAATTTTTAAAACAGTAATATGAACTGGATAAAAAAATTAATTCCTCAAAATCTAAAAAATATATACCATCTTTTTCAGGCGATAATCGCCAATGTTGTTTTTGGTTTTCCTTCACGAAAAATGAAAGTCATCGGAGTAACGGGAACTAACGGTAAAACTACTGTTTGCCAGATGGTGGCTAAGATTTTAGAGGAAAACAATTTGAAAGTAGCCATGGTTTCCACCATCAATTTTAAAATTGGCGGAAAAAAATGGGTGAATAAAACCAAATTTACCACCCTTTCCAGCTGGTCAATCCAAAAATTTATTGCCGGAGCAGTAAAAGCCGACTGTGAATATCTGGTTTTAGAAACTTCCTCTCACTCTTTGGACCAATACCGGGTTTGGGGCGTCCAATATCGGACAGCGGTAATTACCAATATTACTCGAGAACATTTGGATTATCATCAAACCATGGAAGAATATCGTGCTGTGAAACTAGAACTTTTTAAAAAAGCTAAAATAGCGGTGGTTAATTTAGATATGGAAAAGCCGGAGGATTTTTTGGAACTGGAATACGAAAAATTATTAACCTACAGCATCAAAAATGACAAAGCCGATATTTTAGCTAAAGATATTAAACTAAATAAAGATAGTTCACAGTTCACAGTCAACAGTTCACAGTTTTTTATAAATTTGCTAGGTGAGTTTAATATTGAAAACGCCTTGGCGGCAATTAGTATTGGAATTTCTGAAAATATTCCAATAGAAAAAATTAAATCAGCGCTGGAAAGAATTAAGGGCATTCCGGGACGGCTGGAATTTATCCCAAATGATAAAAATCTGAACATTGTTATTGATTATGCGGTAACGCCAGATTCTTTGGAAAAATTGTACGCTTTGATAAAAAAATTAAAATGTCATCCTGAATTTATTTCAGGATCTAATAATGAGATGCCGAAACAAGTTTGGCATGACAAGAGTAAAATTATTGCCGTCTTTGGCGCTTGTGGGGAAAGAGACCGTGGCAAAAGGCCGATGATGGGAGAGATAGTTTCTCAAAGTGCCGATTATATAATTCTGACCGACGAAGACCCGTACAATGAAGATCCGGTGCAGATTATAGAAGAAGTGGCAGCCGGGATAAAGAATAAAAAATTAGGCGAAAATCTTTGGAAAATTCTAGACCGCCGCGAAGCCATTAAAAAAGCCTTGCAAATTGCAAAGCATGGAGATTATATAATAATTACCGGTAAAGGCGCGGAAGAAACGATGGCGATTGGTAGCCAAAGAATTCCCTGGAACGATAAAAAAGTCATCCAAGAACTGCTGCAAAAATAACTGTTAGAATAAATCCTAAAATTCCTCCTACAATCACTTCGCTGATGCGATGTCCCATTCTTTCTTTAAGCCTTGGAAATTGTTTTTCATTGACGTTTAATTGCCGGATCAGCATATTGAGATATCTGCCTTGGTCGCCCATATAGGCGCGAAGTCGGGCCGCATCATCAATGACGATAATGGCGAGAGCCACTGCCACCGCGAAAGCGCCAGTATATATGCCGTTATAAATTCCCACTGAAGTTACCAGCGAAATTATAAATCCGGTATGGGCTGAAGGCATGTGCCCGTGTGTCATAGCATAGCGGATATCCCAGCCGTTTTTTAGGGAGAAGATTATATATTTTACAATCTGCACGATTATCCCCACCGCCATGGGAATGAGGAAAATGTAATAGGGCGAAAGTATTGTTTTCATAGTTTTTTCTTTACCCCGTACCAAAGCCATGGATGCCTGCCTGTAGGCAAGTAAGTCCATGGTGCGGGGTTTGCTTCTATTATAGCACAGTTTGAATCGGTCCAAGTTGAAAAATTGTAGTATTAGGTGTAGAATCAGGATAATAATTAACTAAACCGCTTAAAGCGGCCAAAAATATGAATATCGGATTAATTCTGCTGATTATAATCGCAGTACTCGTGGTCTGGGCGATTGCGATTTATAATGGCTTAATTCGCTTAAAAAACCGGGTAGACGAAGCCTGGTCGGATATTGATGTCCAGCTCAAACGACGCTATGATTTAATCCCTAATTTAGTCAATACAGTTAAAGGTTATGCCTCGCATGAAAAAGAAGTTTTTGAAAAAGTGACTGAAGCCCGAACCAAAGCCATGGGAGCCGGCACGGCGCAGGACAAGGCACAGGCGGAAAATGTGCTTTCCGGAGCCTTAAAAAGTTTATTCGCGGTGGCGGAAGCTTATCCGGATTTAAAAGCTAATCAAAACTTTTTGGAACTGCAACGGGAACTGACGGATACGGAAGACAAGATCCAAGCAGCCCGCCGGTTTTACAACGGCAATGTCCGTGACTTCAACATTAAAATTGAAGTATTCCCCAACAACATTTTCGCCGGCATCCTGAATTTTACCAAGCGGGAATTTTTTGAAGCAAATGAAACAGAGAAAAATGCCATAGAAGTAAAGTTCTAAACGACCTTTTGTTTTGAATGCTAATTAAGCAGTAAATAGTAATTAGTAATTTGTAATTTGGTTGGAAAAGGAATATTTAAATCTAAATAATTTAGAGGTTTATTTGTTGTCCCGACAGCTTTCTGATATCGGATGGAAAATTTATACTGATTTTGACTGGAAATTGCAGAAAATAATAGGTGATCAATTTATTGAATCTACTGATTCGGTCGGAGCCAATATTGCAGAAGGCTACGGCCGATTTCATTATCTGGATAAAATAAAATTTTATTATAACGCCAGAGCTTCCTTGAAAGAAAGCCGGCATTGGTTTGAACTGATGAAGAAAAGAAAATTAATTGATAACCAAATCCAAAAAGATTATCTAAAAATTTACGCTCAACTTTCGCCCAAACTGAATTCATTTATCGGCGCGACTTATAAAAAAGTAAAAAAATCCTAATTACCTGCCTACCGGCAGGCAGGCAAATTACGGATTACTAATTACTTCTCTGATTTTTTTTATGACCTTATACAATCAGGCAGACAAGAATACCAGGCTCACATATGTTTATATAGTCGGGTTTTTGGTTTTTGTAATCGGTGTCGGCTATGTTTTTGCCGGCGCCATGGATAACAGCGTCATATTGTATGGCTGCGTTATTTTTTCTGTCATTATGAGCTTCGCGTCCTATTGGTGGAGCGACAAAATTGTGCTCGGAATGTTGGGTGCTAAGGAAATTGACCATGAAAATAACCGTGAAATATACCATTTGGCAGAAAATCTTTGCATCACGGCTGGGCTGCCGGTGCCTAAAATTTATATCATCCAAGACAGCGCGCCCAATGCTTTCGCAACCGGCCGGGATGCCGCGCATGGCGTAATATGTCTCACGACCGGCATTATCGACAAGCTGGAAAAAACAGAACTAGAAGGTGTAATCGCCCATGAACTTTCGCATATCGGCAATCGCGATATTTTGCTTTCCACGGTTGTAGTAATTTTGGTTGGCTTTGTGACTCTTATGGCCGATTGGTTCCGGCGCTGGGCTTTTTTCGGAGGCAGATCAAGAAGCAATGACAGCGAAGGCGGCCAGTTGCGCTTGATTTTAATAATTTTGGCGATAGTTTTGTCAATTTTAGCGCCGATTGCCGCAGTTTTGATGCAACTGGCGATTTCCAGAAAAAGAGAATTTTTAGCCGACGCCGACGGAGCGCTCCTTACCCGCTATCCGGAAGGCTTGGCCAGCGCTTTGGAAAAAATTTCCAAAGATACCGAACCCCTGGAAGCAGCCAACCGCGCCACAGCGCATCTTTATATTGTGAATCCTTTCAAAGGTAAAAAAGCTTCCAAATTATTTATGACCCATCCACCGATTGAAGAGAGAATTAAAATCTTAAAAGGAATGGATATAAAATAGATGCAATTCAATAAACCCAAAAACACCGAAAAATATTTCTGGACCGAGCATTCCGTCTATAAAATGCGTCAGTATGGCTTAAGCGCGCAGCGGATCCTGCGCGTTATTCGTGCGCCTTTCAGGAAAGAAGAAGGGATTGTCAAAAATACCATCGCGGTCATGCAACCGAACAAGCCCGTAAAACATACTTCGGAGATTTGGGTGATGTACCAAACCCGCCGGGCGGGAAATTCAAAATCCAATCCCGCCAAGGCGGGACTAAATCCGAAAATCCCTCATCCGTCGCTGTGCGCCACCTTCTCCCAAGGGGAGAAGAGGATTAAGATTATTAGCGCTTGGCGGTATCCGGGAGTGAGCCCCAAAAGAAACCCGATTCCGGAAGATATATTAAGCGAAATTGAAAATATAATTTAAAAAACGGCTCAATCCTAGATAGGATTGAGCCGCTCTTCTATTCAACAATGTTGACTTCGGTTCCGGCTTTTAATATGCCGGATCTGATTAGTTTTAAGCCTTCTTCGTTTTTCATGCAGACACATCCACCTGTTACCCTTTTGCCGACCCGAGCTTCGTTATTATTCCCGTGGATTCTATAAACCTTTCCAAATCCCGGTACCTCGTAAGATAGGTTGGCCTTAAAGGATCCCATAAAGTTGAGTTTATCTCCCGGCAGTATCACATCTGGCAATTCTATCTCTTTGCTCTTAAGAAAATATTTTTTAGTTCCATTAGTCGGTCGCCACTGCGGGTCTAGCTCTACGGAGGTTATAACTCCTTTACCCAGAGGATATTTTTTTCCTCTTTTTTTACGGTCGCCACGGAATATTGGTTAAAGAGTACGAGAGTTCCGTCAGGATTTTTTTTATAAACCTGCATCTGGCATTTTGAGATCGTTATTTCAATGAAATATAAGCATTGATCTGCTGGAGAATTTATCTCCGCCTTTGCTTGAGAAATAAAAATTGATGACGATAGAGCAATAAATAAAAGAACTAAATTTTTCTTCATAACCCCCTCCTGTTTGATTTTTGGTTTTTGTGTATTTAACTAAAATCCAAACAATGTAAAAGCTTACAGGAAACCCATATTATTGTCAATAAATGCGGAAGTGTGTTAGAATAAAAACAGGTAAAATCTAATTGGGCCCCAGCACGGGGTTTCAATGCAGAGGTAATAATACTCGAAATCTTTAGCAACGCATATCGAACAGCCCCGGCACTTTTTCCGAAAATAATCTTAAAATAATATTCAGCAGGCGGCGCGGCATCAACTTCGTTTCTGCTGGTCGGTGTTTCAGAGATTATATAAGGAAAAAGTGCGGGGCTCTCCAATTCGTTGCAAAATCAAAGATTTTGACGAATTGGGAGGAGGTGAAATATGGAAGGACAACAAACAAATTCATCGGATGCGGAAAAAAATAAAGCTATGGCGATTGTCGGTTATATTATTCCGATACTTTTCTTCATTCCGCTGGTTAACGAATCATCTAAAAACAGCCCTTTTGCCAAATTCCACGCCAATCAACAGCTTAACTTTCTGATTTTTACAGTAGTCGGTTACATTGTTTCGACAATTTTAATGTTTGTGATTATTGGTATTTTTCTTTGGGTGATTGTAGTTATAATGAGTATAGTTTTCCTGATTATGGGAATTATCAATGCAGCTAACGGCACTATGAAAAAACTGCCCATTATCGGAGGATTCCAAATTATCAAATAGTTCTATATCTATAAAACAGCTGCTGCTTTTAATGGTGGCTGTTTTGCTTTATAATGAAGTTACGAAATACGAATCAGTTACGAATATACGAATACGCATTAATATTTAATTAGTAGAAAATAAAACTTTATGACGCGCACTAAAATTATTGCTACCATCGGTCCTGCTTCAGCCCAAAAAGAAACTTTGCGGGAAATGATCAAAGCCGGCATGGATATTGTCCGGATTAATTTTTCCCATGGAACGCATGAATCCAATGGCCGACTGATAAATTATATTAAAGAGTTGAATAAAGAAATGGGAACCGCCGTTGGCGTTATGGCGGATTTCCAGGGACCGAGAATCAGAATATTGGTTGGCGAGGATTTAAATATAAAACCAGGTGAAATTATAAGAGTTTCAGATACAGCATCGTTTCCAAATTACCAATTACCAATTACCAATTACCAACCCGCTGCGCCAAAGCTTCAGCGAGGCGAGTTAAATCCCAATGACCAAATTTCCAAATTATTTTTTTTAGATTATCCAAGAATTATTAATAACATAGAAATCGGCAATGAGATTTTAATTGAAGATGGGTTGATGGAAGTAAAAGTCATAAAAAAAGCCAAAGAATTTTTGGAAGCCGAAGTGATTGCCGGCGGAACAGTCAAAAATCACAAAGGCGTTAATATTCCCGATGCTAAATTGAATATTCCGGCGGTAACGGAAAAAGATGAAAAAGATATGCAGTTTGCCTTGAGCCAAGCTGTGGATTTTTTAGCCTTTTCTTTTGTGAGCAATGGGAATGAGATAAGGGAAATAAGGGAAAAAATTGGAGGTAAATCGGGGAAATTTGGGGTAACTCCAAAAATAGTTTCCAAAATTGAAAGAAAGGAAGCCATTAAAAACATTGACGAAATAATTTCCGCTTCTGATATGATTATGGTAGCGCGCGGGGATTTAGGCATAGAACTGCCGGAAAGTGAAGTTTTAATTCATCAGAAAGAAATAATCGGCAAATGTATCAAAGCCGGCAAGCCGGTAATTGTGGCGACGCAAATGCTCAATTCCATGATTGAAAATCCGCTGCCGACACGCGCGGAAGTTTCGGATGTTTCCAACGCCGTCATTGATCACGCTGATTATGTAATGCTTTCCGGAGAATCGGCTAATGGCAAGTATCCGGTAGAAGCGGTAAAAATGATGAATAAAATTATTGAAGATACGGAAGCCTCGCCTTTTGATGATAAGCCGCCAGCCTTTCTAGATGAAGTATAAAAAGGTTGAATAAATTCCATAAACTTGTTAAATTAAAACGAGACAATTAAATGTCTCGTTTATAAATGTGGTGGGTTCGCATAGCGGTCTAGTGCGCTTGCTTGGAAAGCAAGTATGTTCGCAAGGGCATCATGAGTTCGAATCTCATACCCACCGCCAATAAATTGTAACTTGACTTTCTTGGATTTTTTTGCTAGGCTATTTTAACCAGATAAAACAGAATTTCAGTTGGCATTGGGTGGGTGTTGCTGCCGCACACCGGAGGACAGAGTTCTCTCCAAGCTGGAAAGCTTGGCCCCATGCCTTTTTTATTTTGGAAAATAAAAGAAGCCTTGAGGAAATGAAATTTTTCCCAAGGCTTTTATGGTTCTTAAGTTTTTTTTATTCCTTTTTTAAATCTTTCCCATATCTACAAGAAGTCTGCAAAGTTTTGCATGGGCACAGGAAGGAGGACCATCAGCTTCTATTTTAGCCGGTAGTCCTAATTTAGCGGATAGATCTTCGGAAAATGAAATACAACCCTTGGTATCGGAACAAATAAAACTAAAACTTGGAAGTTCTCCCGGAAAAGCTTTGTTAAGAACGCGATGAGTTGATAATTCCGCTTCCAATTTGATTTTATTCTGATCGGTTAGCAATAATCCATTAAAGATAATCTCCCGCTTATCTTCCTTTCCGGGCGTAAAAACTTCAGCGATGAGCATGATGTTCCCTCCTAAAAAATATAAAATAGGTTTACATTTTTACCTCAAAACGATCTTTGAGGAGTTGTCTTAAGAACCAATTTCTTTTATAGCATACTTCCAAATAAAAATCAAGAGTCATTTTTTTAGCTTGAAAATAAACTAAAAATCTTTGACTTTGAGCTTCGGGCATGCTATAATAGACATATGGAAAATTTTATTAAAGCTGATATTTTTTTCTTTATCACTTCAATCTTTGTAGTTATTTTAACTATCGTTCTAGCCATAGGCGCTTTTTATGTTATTGCTATTCTTAGAGATTTAAAGCATATTTCCGCCCGAGCCAAAGTGGAAGGCGACGAACTGATGGAAGATATAAAAAATTTGCGGCAGAATGTAAAAATTCAAGGCGCAGGGCTGAAAAGCATTTCGCGATTTTTTTCCTCGCTTTTTAATAAGAAAAAAAATAATCATTAATTCACCCTATGGAGTAAATTTTGCTTCGCAAAATTATTTTTTCAAAGAAAAAATTACTCTATAGGGTAAAAAATTATGGGAACAAAAAAGAAATTGGGAATTGGTGCTGGCTTGGCGGCGGTAGCCGTTGCAGCGGCCGGAATATACTTTCTCTACGGCACTAAAAAAGGCGCTAAAACCAGAAAGCAAATCAGGGGCTGGATGCTCAAAGCTAAAGGCGAGATTCTGGAAAAGATGGAAAATATGAAAGATTTGAGCGAAGAAGCTTACGACAAAATAATTGACGAAGTAAGTGCCAAATACAAAGTCGTAAAAAGTATAGACAAAAAAGACTTAGAGCAATTTGCCAAAGAGTTGAAATCGCATTGGAAAGATATCAAGAAAGAAATGGACAAAAAAATCAATCCCAAAAAAGGCAAGAGAAAATAAATTTTTTTAAAAGAATTTTAAAGAGCCCTCGGAATTTATTCCTTGGGCTCTTTCTTTTTTAGAAGGGTATTTCTCCGGCGCGTATTTTTTCATCCAGTTTCAATAATTCTTTATAATCTATTGGCGGAACAATTTCTCCGGACCGGATCAGTTCTTCCATTTCAAACTGTTTAGCATCATCTATGAGACAGCGTAATTCTTCCTTCCTTTTCTTTGCTTTTTGACTTCTTGCCTTTCCGGGTTTTTCTCCAGCTCTAGCTCTGAAAATTTTGGAAACTTCAGAACTGTATTTTTTCATTTCGCTTCCAATTTCTTTGCTAAAACTATTTAAAATAAAATGTTTGATAGGCCGAAAACAATACTTGCCGTTTTTCTCTGCGTCAGCTTCTATTTTATCTGCAATTCTTCTTACTATAGCTGCCAAGGTTTTATCATTCATTTTTCCCTCCTTCTCGAATTGAAATAGTTGATAAAATGCAGTCAAAGAACTAACCATATAGTATATATTAATTTATCTCTTTTGTCAAGGGGAATGTTCTATTTTCTGAATTTGTCATAATGCTCTATTTTTTCTTGGTTTTTATTGCCTTTATACTCCTTGCTAAATTCTTGCCGGGCGATTACGGCGGCATAAATTTTTTTCGCGCCGCTTTCTTTTAAAACTTTGGCGCATTCGAATAAAGTTGAGCCAGTGGTAGCAATGTCGTCAATTAGCAAAACTCTTCTATTTTTAATTTCCGTATTGTCTTGAATAGCAAAAGCAGCTTGGATATTTTTCTGCCTTTCCCAATAATTTTTTACTTTCATCTGCGGAGAAGTATATTTTTTTCTGATCAGAATATTTTTTAAAACCGGAATAACCAACCCCGGCGTTAAATTAGCAGAAACATAATCGGCTAAAAGTTCCGCCTGATTGAAACCTCGCCAGCGCAGGCGCCGCCTATGGAGCGGGACAGGGATAATAAAATCCGGAATGTCAATTTGGGATTTAAGAATAGCTTGAACCAGCAGTTTTCCCAGCGGCTCTCTCAAATCTTGGATGAAATTATATTTATACAAATGAACCAGTTTGGAAATATTATCTTCCTGATATTTGGCGGCGACAATTAAGGATTTTAAAGGACTTAAAGGTTTGCATTTAGGACAGGATTCGCCTTTTTCGGTTATATATCTTTCACAAACCGGACAAACCTGCAAATCCAAGACTTTGATTTTTTTAAGGCATTCCTCACAAAGCCAAAAATTATCTTTTCTGCAAGCCAGGCAAAAGATGGGGAATAAAGTATCCAGAATAATATTTTTAACTTTGGTTAGCATACAAGTTGTCTGTATTATAGCAAACTGCACTTCATAATCCCGCCGTGGCGAGACCTTACGCTGTGGATAACTGCCATTATGGTTGCTTGCTTAAAAATGTGGTATAATTTAATCAAAGTTGATAACCATAACAAAAACAAATAACTATGTTTGGATTTGGAGAAAATAGTTTTTTAGGCGTTGATGTCGGAACGTCTTCTATTAAGTTGGCGGAAATTGAAATTAAAGACAATAAGCCGATTCTTTCCAATTACGCTTGGATGAAAAATACCAATTCAGAAAAGGATTTTGATCAGAATAAATTTGAAGTGGTGCTTCCGGAATATTTAAAAAGAATGGTGAAAGAAGCCAAATTCGGAAGCAGGCGGCAAGTTTTTGCTTCCATTCCGGCTTTTGGCGGCTTCATTACTCTGATTGAATGTCCGATAATGTCCAAAGAAGAACTGGATAAAGCCATAAAACTGGAGGCGAAAAAATATATTCCCACTTCACTGGATGAAGTAGTTCTTAATTGGGGAGTGCTGGGAGGCAAGAAAGGCGGCAATCCGGCTGATCAAAAAAGCTTGCAGGTGCTTTTGGTGGCGGCTCCAAAAATCAAAATTGCCAAACAGGAAAAGTTCATTCAGGAAGCCGGCTTAAAACTGCGTTCCATTGAAATAGAAAGTTTTTCTTTAGTGCGCTCGCTGATCGGCAATGATCCGGGCAATTTCATCATTATTGATATCGGCGCCCGAGTCTGTAATATGGTTTTGGTTGAAGGCGGCGAAATAAAAGTGAACCGTAATATTAACGCCGGCGGCCGGAATATCACTAAAGAAATTGCGCGCAATATGAATATCGATGAAGAGCGGGCTGAAAAAATGAAAATTTCCAGCCGGAATATGTTGGAAAGCCAAGAATCAAAGCTTATCTTTCCCATTCTGGATTTGATTATTCAAGAAACCAAAAGAGTGATTTTGAATTATTACGGCAGTGAGAAAAATGTTCCGCTCAACGGAATAATTATTTCCGGAGGCACAGCCAATTTTTCCGGATTAGCCAATTATCTGCAAGACAAACTGGGACTGCGAACGATTGTCGGCAATCCTTTGGGCAGAGTAGCTTACAATTCCCAGCTGGAACCTAAGTTGGGCCTGATTAAAACCCAAATGGCGGTCTGTCTTGGGTTAGCACTCAAGGGAGTGGAAGAATATTTTAAATCCAAATAATTAATTTAATTTAATCGCTGATTTTTTTCGGTGATTTAAAAAATATATGGATATAAATCTTAAAACAACGCCGGCGGATAATAGCGACCAAGGAGACAGAAAAACTCTATATTTTATCGGCGGAACAATACTAATCATCGCCCTGATTTATTTCGGCCTGATGTTTTCTGTCAATCTGGTCAAGCAACAGACGGAAGAACTAAATGCCCAAATTAAAGTGGAGAATGATAAATTGGCCGGGAATAAAGGCATTAAAGTGGCTGATTTTCAAAAAAGAATGGACACTTCCAAGAGCTTGGTACTGGCCAAAGATTTAGCCACTGAAAGCTTGATGAAGACGGAGGCTTTAATTGTCGACGGTTCTTATTTAGATTTATTCTCATTTGACAAGGAAAAGGGAACGGTGGCGGTGGAATGTGTGGTCACTAATTTCAATATCTCGGCCAAGCAGATTCTTAATTTCAGAAATTCCGATTATTTTGCCGGGTTTGTTTCCGGAGTCCAGTCTTCCATCGAGAAAGACGGGAAAGTCAGGACGAAAATGGAATTGAAAATAAAATAATTTTTTAATTTAATTTTAAAATCAAAAAATATGAAAGTAAAATTATTAATTATTCCGCTGGTCATTCTGCTGGCTGTCTGGATTTTTATTAAAATGATTATTCCCCAATACGATGATTTGCGGCAGCAATTTAAGGACAAAGGCACTGCCAAGCAGAAATTTTCAGGAATTCAAACCAAAGTGCAAAAGGTCAACCTGCTTTACAACAGTTTGGATTCGAATCAGGATCAGGCGACGACCCTGTTTAAATATCTGCCAGACGACAAACAGGAATCGGAAATTGTGGATAATTTAAACTACAATGCCAATCTGGAAAGCCTGATGGTTACGGAAATTTCCGTAACCAAAACCAAAACCGCCGGTTTGCCGGCCAATTTTACTCCACCGGCTAATATCGATACGAAAAAAATAATTCCGGGAGGGAAAGAGAGCGCAGTTCCGGAAATAATTTCCCCCGAAGAATTAAAGGTGACTTTCAATGCTCTCGGAACATATGAACAGCTCAAATCTTTTCTGGCTAAAGTTTCCAAACTGGAAAGATTCGACCGGTTGGATTTGGTTAAAATATCCCGCTTAAAAAACAACCAAGCCGTAGCTAATCCGAGTGATAAAACGGAAGTCAGTCAGATGCTGCAGCTGGAAACCACCCTAGCCTTCAATTATTTAATGCAGGATAAAAATATAAGCGAGGCTAATTTTGCCGAAGATAAACTAAAAGATAAATTCGACTTTGGAGTGATCGATGAAATTAAAAGCCGGGCCAATACTAGCTTGGTTGAATTGGAAGTTGGCCAATCGGGCCGATCCAATCCTTTTATTCCCTAGTTTTTCTTAAATATGGCGGAAGAAACCATCCAACAGCCAAAAGCTTCCGAAAAACCGGAAGAGACTCCGTCCGATTTGCCGGCCGATTCGGATATCAGCCAGAAAGCCAAAGCTTTGGGGCTGCCTTTTCTGGAAAAAGCTCCCAAAAATATTGTCAGCGATGTCATAAATATCATGCCGCAGGAAGTAGCGGAAAAATATAAAATAGCCGCCTTTGAACGCGGAAAGGACACTATAAAAGTGGCGGTAATTAATCCGCAAGATGTGGATGTTTTAAACGCTTTAAGTTTTGTAGCCGAACAAAAAAAACTAAAAGTGGAGCAGTATCTGGTTTCCGATTCTGTTTTTCAGGAAATTTTTAATTTTTACGGCGGCGCCAATATTTTAGTCAAAGAAGCTTTCGAATCTTTCCAAAGCAAAGCCCAAGAAGGAGAAGCCTATAAAGAATCCAAAAAAAGCGCTCTTTTAAAACAGCAGGAAATTTTTAAAGACGCACCGGTGGCCAAACTGGTGGAAGTGATTATCAGCCACGCTATTGACGGCAAGGCTAGCGACATCCATATCGAACCGTTGAGCAAAGATTACCGGGTGCGTTTCCGGGTGGACGGCATTTTGCATGTCAGTTTGATTTTGCCCAAAGAAATCGGGCCGGTGGTGGTATCGCGCATAAAAATACTTTCCAATTTGAAAATAGAAGAAAGAAGAAAGCCTCAAGACGGACGTTTCCGGCTGACTCACAGCGGAAAGGAAATTGATTTCCGCGTTTCCACTTTGCCGGTAATCGACGGAGAGAAAATAGTTATGCGTATTCTGGATAAAGAAAGCGGCTTGGCGCAAATCGAATCGCTGGGACTTTACGGTTTGGCGTTAGAAAATCTGAAACTGGCCATTCAGGAAACCTATGGCATGATTCTTTTTACCGGCCCTACTGGATCCGGAAAATCCACCTCGCTTTACGCTTTGCTCAAAGTTATCAATAAGGAAGAAAGGAATATTATCACCTTGGAAGACCCGATTGAATATAATATTGAAGGCTTAAACCAAAGCCAGATTAAACCGGAAATCGGCTATTCCTTCGCCTCGGGACTCCGCTCGATTCTGCGCCAAGACCCAAATGTGATTATGGTAGGCGAAATCCGGGACGGGGAAACAGCCGAATTGGCCGTTCATGCGGCGCTCACCGGGCATCTTTTATTCTCTACGTTGCATACCAATACGGCTATCGGCGCCATTCCTCGGCTAATCGATATGGGCATTGAACCGTTTCTGCTTTCAGCCTCATTGCGGACAGTGGTTGCCCAGCGGCTAGTCAGAAGAATCTGCGAAAAATGCAGGGAAGAAATTAAAGTTTCCGAAACAGTGGTTAAAAACATTCAGGAAGCCATAAAAAATATTTCGCCGGAAGAAATGAAAAAATATAACTTGGATCTTTCGAGCGACTTGCATTTTTATCACGGCAAAGGCTGTGAAATATGCAATGGTACCGGGTTGAAAGGCCGAGTGGCCATCTATGAGGTAGTTCCGGTAACCAATGCCGTTAAAAATATTATTATTGAGAAAGCTGGCAACGAAAGGCTGATTGAGGCTGAACGGGATAAAATGGGAATTTTGACCATCAAACAAGACGGCATTCTGAAAATTCTGCTGGGCATGACCACCATTGAGGAAATAGAAAGAGTAACCGAAGGCAGTATCGCGCTGACGCTGGAAGGAGTGTAAAGCACATAGCACATAACATGGAACATGTAACAATTTAAAATTTAAATATATGGATGAAGATAAAAGTAAAAAAATAATAATGATTGTCGAGGATGATTCGTTCGTGATGGATATTTACAATACCAAGTTCACTCAAACTGGATATGCAGTGGTTGGAGCTTTGAACGGCCAAGAAGCTCTTAAAAAAATGGAGGAAACAAAACCGGATCTGATACTTTTGGATATTGTTATGCCCCAGATGGATGGCTACGAATTCTTGAAGATTATGAAAAGCCGGGAAGAATTTAAGAATATTCCGGTAGTATTGCTGACCAATCTTAACCAGAAAGAGGAGATAGAAAAGGGCATGGATTTGGGAGCCCAAGATTATCTGATAAAATCCCATTTCACTCCTTCGGAAGTTCTGGCTAAGGTGGAAAAGATGCTTAATGTTTCCAATCCCAAACAAAAATAAATTCACCCTGTTGAATAAATTTCGTTTCACGAAATTATTTTTCCAGAGGAAAAATTATTCAATAGGGTAAACAAAAATGCCAGCTATCAATGCCGAACAAAAACTAAAAGAATATTTAAAATTAGTGGCCCAACAGAATGCTTCCGATTTGCATTTGGTAGTCGGCCGGCACCCGACCATCCGCCTTGACGGAAAATTGCATCCGCTGGAGAATGAAAACATTTTAACTCCGGCCGATACGGCAGCTATTGTTCAAGTTATTATCAGTGAAGAAAACAAGAAAAAATTGCAAACGGGCGGACAAGCTGATTTTTCCTACAGCTTGGAAGACAAAGCCCGCTTTCGGGTCAACGCTTTTTTCCAGCAGGGCCGAATCAGTATTGCTTTCCGGCTGATTCCGAAAGAAATCAGAACTTTGAAACAGCTGAATATTCCGGAAGTACTGTATGATTTTACTAAATATTCTCAAGGGTTACTCTTACTAGTCGGTCCGGTTGGCCACGGCAAATCCACAACCATAGCGGCGCTGATCAACGAAATCAACCATATGCAGGAAAAGCATATCATCACCATTGAAGATCCGATCGAATATGTTTTTGAGCAAGACCGGTGTATAATAAATCAAAGGGAAATTTTTCAGGATTCCGAATCTTTCAGCAGTGCCTTGCGGGCGGTTTTTCGGGAAGATGCCAATGTGGTACTGATCGGTGAAATGCGGGACTTGGAAACTATCAGCACGGCGGTTACAGCAGCGGAAACCGGACATCTGATTTTTGCCACGCTGCATACCAACGATGCGCCCCAAACCATTGACCGGATTATCGATGTTTTTCCGCCTCATCAGCAAAGCCAGATCCGATTGCAATTGTCCTCCTGCCTTTTAGGAGTGGTTTCCCAAAGGCTGATTCCCAAAATTGACGGCGGGCGAGTTCCGGCTTTGGAGATTATGATTAAAAACAACGCGGTTGAGAATTTAATTCGGGAGGGCAAAACTTACCAAATAGACAATGTGATTGAAACTAGTTCTAATGACGGCATGATAACGATGGATAAATATTTAGCGGGATTGGTTGACAAGGGAATCATAACCGTGGATATGGCCACTACCTATGCCAAAGACCGTAAAAATTTCCGCCAATTTTTAAAATTATAAAAAAATGAAATTCGTATTTAAAGCCAAAACCAGAGAAGGCGAAGTCAAAAACGGGGATATTGAAGCCGTCAGCCGCGAGGCGGCTTTGCAAGCGCTGGAAAAAAATAATTTGTTTCCCATTTTCGTAACCGAAAGCAATAAAGACCAGTCGCCTCTAAAAATGTTTTTAAAATATTACGACCGGGTTACACCTAAAGAAATGGTGGTTTTTTTCCGCCAGCTGGCTATTCTGATTGATGCGCGGGTGCCGGTAACCGTATCACTAAATGCCATCAATTCCCAAACCACCAACCGCTATTTCCAAAGAATCATCAAAGAAATGATCAGCGATATCGAAGATGGCATGCCGCTGTCCAGTTCTTTGGAAAAGCACAGCGATGTATTTTCCCATTTATCCGTCAGCATCATCCGCGCCGGCGAAACTTCCGGCAATCTCCAGAAATCCATTCTCTATGTGGCGGACAACATTGAAAAAAATTACCAATTGACTGCGCGGGTGCGTTCGGCGCTCATTTATCCGGCGGTGGTCATAGTCGTATTTTTTATCATTGGTTTTATCGTCATCACTTTCATTCTGCCCAAGCTGACGCAAGCTATTAAAGATATGGCGGCCGAAGTGCCCTGGTATACTAAATTAGTGATGGATACCGGCGATTTTATGCAAAAATACTGGTGGGCGGTAGCTATTGCCATTATCGGAGCGGTTTTGGGGCTGATTTATTACATTAAAACCGACAACGGCAAGCGGGAATTCGACCAGATAAAGATCCGCTTTCCCATTATCGGCATTATTTTCAAATATGTTTATCTGACCCGCTTCGCGGAAAATTTGTCGGTGTTGCTCAACGGCGGGATTCCAATTCTGCAAGCGCTTAAAGAAGTGAGCAATGTGGTGGGCAATTCCGAATACGAAGCCTTGTTCCTGAAAACGGCCGAGGAAGTCAAAGTCGGCGGCACCATGAGTTCAGTACTGTCCCGCAGCGACTTGATTCCGCCAATGATGTCGCAGATGATCAAGGTCGGGGAGGAATCGGGGCAAATCAGCTCGACGCTCGACCATGTAGCCCGCTTTTATTCCAGTGAAACGGAAATAATGACCAAGAACCTGTCAACTCTCATCGAACCTATCTTGATGATTTTCATCGGTATCGGCGTCGGCTTCATGGCCTTTTCCATTTTGATGCCGATTTATAATATAGCGAGCCAGATTAAATAATATTTATTAACGGGTTAACGAGTTCATGAGTTAACGAGTTAAAAAGTTGACGAGTTATGAAGATAAACCGGTTTGAGGATTTGAATATCTGGAAGTTAAGCTTGAAAATTACCAAAG
>JAPLXF010000083.1 GCA_026396205.1 Candidatus Moraniibacteriota bacterium
TGGGAAAAAATGAATGGCCACAATGACAAATCCGGCTATCGGATGCGCCAATACAATGATAAGGTTGGTTTCTACACCGAACTTATCAAACAATACGGAAAGAATAATGAGTGGGTTCTGGGCGCTACAGCTGAAGGCTGGCACGCTCTGCACGAAAGACGCGAATCCACATGGTCAGGAGATAAGGCCCAGAATCGGGACTCCTTGGCCTTCTATTTACTGGCTCAACGGCGCTTTAGTCCTGATTGGTCAGCGCGTTTAGCCCTCGGAACATTTTACAATCGATTCGACAATATGTGGGGGCTCCGGGTAATCCTTGAAGCTCGCTACAAAGAAATGATTATGTTTGGTCCATCATTCGCTTGGTACCCCTTTGGTATCAGTGACGCTTATGCGGGCTGCTCGGCAAGCGATTTGATGACCGCTACCGCCTTCTTCCGTCTGGAACTGGGAAACCCGATCCGGGAATTTTACCAGAAAAGTCAGATGGAAAGAGTTAAGAAGGTGGACATGGAAGAGTTGGGCCTAGCTCCTGAAAAGTAAACCGACTTGACAGGAAATAGGACCCTATGTTAAGCTGGGATGTTCTGGATTGTAGTATAATTCAGAACACCCAGCTCTTTTTATTAACAAAAGCTACTAAACCGTAAACCCATAAACAAAGGAGAACGCAATGAAAAAAGTATTAGTAGCAATTATCGCAGTAGTGGTAATTTTTGCCATCGTTTCTACCGCTCAGGCAACACCCAAACTGTTGCCACCCGGTGCCAAAATTTCTCGTGTTATTGAAGGCGAAACAGCCACAGTAACCATCGTCGGTGTAACTCTCGTCGATGTTGAGTTTTACTCTTATGAGAAAAAAGTACCCCTCGGCCCGGTCAGCACCTTCAAAATTAATCTCCGTGAAGGACGCCGCTTTAACTTTAAATTTGTGGGAGAAGATGGTAAAACCTACTTTGCCTTGATAACTCCGGATATGGTTGCTGGAGAAGTTGATTTTATGGGCGAAGGTATTGTCCCGGATTTCAGTACTGATAAAGGTTGCTTTAAAATTACAAAATAGCCCATCACTACCCGGCGCAAAGCGCAAAAGCCCCAGAGTTTGTATTCAGACTTTGGGGCTTTACTTTTTTCCGCAGGTATGCTATAGTTATCAGTTAAAAATTTAGGATCTTGAATTCTCAATTTTAACCTAATAAAGGCTTGATTTAGCCAAAAGATGATGACTACTGAAATACGAAAAATATCCATATCCAATGAGTCAATTAGTGCAATATTTATTGTTATATTTATGGCGCTTTTTATTTTGGTTAATTTAACTTACGGCTTCGTGTGGTCGCTGTTTATTCTGGCCGTAGCTGTCGGATTTTTGATTGCCGTTTATTCTCCCCAAAGCGGACTTTTGGCCATTATTCCGCTAACAATGCTTTTTGAAAGATTTTTCACTTTGCAAAGTTTTTACCTGGGGCGTGTTGAATACAAAATTTATCCGCTGGATTTTATTCTAGCCGGAATTATTCTGGGAATAATTTTCCGCATTCTCTTCCAAAAAATAAATCCCGCACCTTCCTATGCAGTATCAAACTCGCGACAAGCTAGAATATCTTCTGGAAGGTGCGGGATAAAATTTGAACTCCATAAAGCGGATTGGATTTTAATCGGTTTCATTATTTTGAACTTTATTTATTTTGCCTTCAGTGTTTTTATTCTCAAATCCGATTTCGCGCTGTCTTTTTCCACTTTGAAAAATTACGCTTTTTACGGACTGTTATATTTTATTACCGCCATTTTAATTAAAGACCAAGCAGATTTAAAGAGAATTTTTCGTTTTTTTCTGGCTGGCGCCATCGGCATCATAATCTTTATTTTTATCGGGATTTTCCGCGGCGAAGGATTGTGGACGGAATTTACTCCGCTTTCCACTTCCGGTTTCCGGATTCTGGCTTTCACCCACGGTTTATATTTAACTTTGGCATTAATCCCAATTCTTTTAATTATTGCTTTTAAGGAATCTCGCTTTCAAAAATTTCTCTATTTAATTTCAGCTGTCTGGATAATTGGCATTGTTGGATCCTTGATGCGCCATCTCTGGGTCAGCCTCTTTCTGGCTTTTATTCTTGTGCTTTTTCTGGCTGGCAAAAAATATGCCGGAAATATCTTAAAAACCGCTTTAAATTTTGTGCCGGTCTTACTGATTGCAGTGCTGGTCATTATTTATCTTTCAGCTATTTTTCCCACTTCCAAGATCAATTATTTCGCTTCCGGAGTGGCTTCAGTGGTAACTCAGCGCGCCCAATCGATTGAAAGTTTCAATGAAGACGAAAGCTTTTTTTGGAGAAGCATCGTTTGGCAAAGCGCTTATGAAGAACTGAAAAACAATCCGTTCTTAGGCATCGGGACCGGGAAAACCATTTACGCCGAAACGGAAACTTACAAAGATTTCATCGAAGCGCGCAATATCCATAATTCCTACCTTTCCATCCTGCTCCAATTCGGCCTGCTGGGGCTTCTGGGATTTTTGTATTTTGTCTATCTTAATGTCAAAAATCTCTTGAAAAACATCAATTTTACAAGCCTGTCATTAGCTGGCATTATTTCCCTTTTTCTGATAGCCTTTCTCTTCCAGCCATATCTGGAAACCAATATGCTGGCCATCCTTTTCTGGATTTCACTGGGATTAACCCGTAATTTATCTAAATTTAAACCAATTTAAAAATTTGTATATTTGTACAGATTTGTAATTTGTAGACATATGAAGATTTTAGAAATCAACAAATTCAATTTCGTCCAAGGCGGCGCCGACAAGCACTTCTTGGATCTGGTAGAACTTCTCAAAGCCCAGAACCATGAGGTGGCGGTTTTTTCTATGCAGCATCCGAAAAATAAATTGTCGCTGTGGCGGAAATATTTTGTGAGCTATGTCGGTTACAATGAAAATGATTCTTTGTGGCAAAAAATCAAAGGTACTTTTCGGATTTTCTATTCTTGGGAAGCCAAATATAAAATCAAAAAACTGCTGAATGATTTTCAGCCGGATATCGTTCACATCCATAATATTTACCATCAAATCTCGCCTTCTATTCTGCCGGAAATTAAAAAGCGGGGGATTCCCATTGTGATGACAGTGCATGATTATAACCTCATCTGCCCCAATTATTTAATGCAAGATAATGGCCAACAATTGGATAATATCGGCGCTTGGGATTTTATCCTCAACAAACATTTTAAAAATTCCTTTCTGAAAAGCCTTTTGGCTGTTTTGGAAAATAAATTCCACCGCTATCTGAATATCTATGACGGCAATATCGATTGCTATATTTCTCCCAGCCAATTTACCAAACGCAAATTAATTAAAGCCGGCATTGCCAAAGAAAAAATTGTTGTGATTCCCCATTTTGCTTTGGAAGAAAAAAGAGAAAAGAAAATTCTTAATTTAAAAAGGAAATTCGTTTTGCATTTCGGCCGGCTTTCGAAAGAAAAAGGAATCGACAGTTTGATAGAAATTTTTAAAGAAATTCCGGAAGCCAGTTTATTTCTGGCGGGAAACATCGAGGGTGATCTGGAAATTCCCGACCAATACAATGTCAAGTATCTGGGATTTTTAAATAACAACGGGCTTAAACATTTTATCCGGGAATCGCTGTTTGTCATTTCGCCGTCGCGTTTGCCGGAAACTTTCGGCCTGATTGCTCTGGAAGCTATGCGCTACGGCAAGCCTTTTATCGGTTTTCGGGGCAGCGCTTTTTCAGAAATTGTGGAAAATGAAAAAACCGGCTTTCTTTGCCGGAGCGAAGCTGAAATGGCGGAAAAAATAAAATT
Organism: Candidatus Moraniibacteriota bacterium; assembly: GCA_026396205.1. Classification (GTDB taxonomy): domain Bacteria; phylum Patescibacteriota; class Minisyncoccia; order Moranbacterales; family UBA2206; genus JAPLXF01. The sequence goes on from JAPLXF010000083.1 coordinate 3,820, forward strand.
ATTAATCGCTGACGGCGGTTTGCGGGCGCTTTTTTCCCGGAATGCTTTGGCTAAATCCAAAGAATTTTCCGGCAGCGTTTATTACCCAAAAATCGAGCGGATTTTCAAATCGCTGGCGGAAAACCGGGAAATGTTGACTAAATATGCAATTGATGCTAAATTGACCAGTCAATATAAAGTTGAAAATAGAGTATGAAAATAGCTTTTATAGGACAAAAAGGAATACCGGCTAAATTCGGAGGCGTGGAACGCCATGTGGAAGAATTGGCCAAAAGACTGGCGGCACAAGGCCATGAAGTTTTTGTGTATACCCGGAATAATTACACCGACCGGAAACTCAAACACTATGAAGGCGTAAAGCTGATTCATCTGCCCAGCATCCCTACCAAGCATTTGGATGCCATTTCGCATACTTTTTTGTCTGCTATCCACGCGATTTTTTCCGATTATGATGTTATCCATTTTCATTCCATCGGACCCAGCTCGCTGGCTTTTTTAATTCGGATTTTCAAACCGCGGACTAAATTGGTGGCGACTTACCACTGCCAAGATTATTTCCATCAGAAGTGGGGATTTTTAGCGCGGCTTTATTTAAAGTTCGGAGAATTTATGATTTGCCGGGTGCCGCACCAAACCATTACCGTCAGCCTTGGACTGACTGAATATGCTAAAAATAAAATGGGCAAAGAAACCGTTTTTATTCCCAACGGGATGAGCGTTTCTCCGGCTGAAGAAAATGATGAATTAAGAAAATTCCGTTTGGAACCGAACGGCTATATCCTTTCCGTCAGCCGTTTGATTAAGCATAAGGGCATTCATTATTTAATCGAAGCTTTTAAAAACTTGGAAGACCAAGGATTGACTGAAAGCAAAAAACTGGTTCTGGTAGGCGACGGATTTTTTACCGACAATTATGTTTCTTATCTCCGGCGCATCGCCAATGGCCGGAAAAGTATTTTGTTTATCGGCAACCAATCGGGTGAGACGCTCCGCCAGCTTTTCACGCACGCCTACTGTTTCGTCCAGCCTTCCGAATCGGAAGGGCTTTCGCTGGCGCTTTTGGAAGCCATGGGTTATGGCAAGGCAACGCTGGTCAGCAATATCGCGGAAAATTTGGAAGCTGTTCGAAAAATCGGTGCTTCATTTGAAAGCGGCAATGTTAAAAGCTTGGAAAAAAATCTGGCTGAACTCTTAACTAATCAAGAAAAAGTTGAAAAGATGGGTCAAGCCTTGCAGGAAATTGCCAATCGCGACTACAACTGGGATCGGATTGCCATGCAGACCGAATCGCTTTATGAAAATTTGACGGCTAAAAAAATTATTGTATGCGAAACTCAATAGCTTTAAAAATTTCTCTGATTACCGGAGCAGTAGTCATACTGCTCGTTTTAACTGTCGCTTCCATTATTCAAAGCGATTACCAAACCGAATATGAATTATTGTTCATTCCCAAAAACACCGCCATCAGCGAAAATTTTGATGCCATCGTAGCCGGCGCCGAAATCATTCCGCAAAATCTTTCTTTCCGGGATTGGATTTTGGAAACCAACGGACTGGAAAATGAAAATGAAGCCTTGCCGGTCAGAAAGCAGAAAAATCTCTGGGAATCCGGCTTGAATTTTAACAGGCTTGGAAAAAGCGCTATTTTGAAAATTTCGGCTTTCGGAAAAAATCCTATGGAAACCGAATTTTTAGGAACTATGGTAACGCGGGGCTTGGTTGATTCACTGGGGCATTATTATAATCTGCGCAGCGAATTGGCGGTCAGGATTATTGACGGTCCGGTAACCTTTGAAAGAAGCGCCGGGCTTAATTTTTGGGAAATTATAAGTGGAATTATTATTGGAATTTTAGCAGCTTTTTTAACTTTTATTATTTCTAAAATTGTTGTTCAAGACAAAATTTCAATCCGGCTTAAACCGCTGGGCACTTTTATGCCTAAATTCGAATTGCCCAAATTTGAAATGGCGAAAAAACCGGAAGTTAAAAAAGAGCCGGTAAAAGAAGAAAAATTCAATCCTTTTCTTTTGCCGGATTATCAGAAAAGGGCTTCCGCTCCAGTTAATCTGCCTACGGTTGACGATTTTATCAACAAGCAAATTGAAAAAGTCATTGAAAACGGCATAATCAAAACAGAAATGCCGGAAGAATCGTTGGAAATTTCCATAGAAAAAATGAACAAAGAAAGAAACTTTAGCCGGGAAGCCACGCCGGAAGAAGTCAAAGAAAGATTGAATAAACTATTGAGAGGAGACTTCTAGGTTAATTTTTAATTTAAAATTTTTAATTTTAAAACAATACTTTAATTTTAAATTTAGAAATTAATTAATTCGAAATTGCCTGCCCCGTAGCAATCCCTGATTTGCTACTTGGGGATTAGAAATTAGAAATTAAAAATTAGAAATTCTAAAAAAATTATGGAAAAAAAACGCTCACTTAAGTTCTGGATATTCTTCTGGTCTATTTCCTGTTTGTTTCTGGCCGGCTGGTTTTTATATTGGAACACTCATAGCGGGAATATCAATACTCAAGAAACTTTAGTTGACTGGCTACCGATTGAAGACCAGCAAAAGGGGCAATTGAAATTGGCGCTGGACCTTTCAGACTTTATTTTCGGCCAAGATAATGTCCAGCGGACTTTTCTGGTTCTCTTCCAGAATAATATGGAAATCCGCCCCGGCGGAGGCTTTATCGGCTCTTTTGGAATTTTAAAAATTCTCAACGGAAAAGTGGCCGATTTTCAGATCCATGATACAGGAAATTTTGACGCGCGAATTCCGAATACTGTCGCTCCGCCTTATCCGATGGCGGAAACACTCCACATTAAATTCTGGCAATTGCGCGATTCAAATTTTTCTCCCGATTTTTTGGAAAATGCCAAAAAGGCGGAGGAATTTTATTATATGGGGCAAGGCGGCGAAACCTTTGACGGCATTATGGGAATCACCACTAATGTTTTGACTTCATTTTTAAAAGCCACCGGTCCGGTGGAAATTCCCGGTTATCCCGGAACTTATAAAGACGAAGATGCTGTTTTAAAACTGGAGTATCAAGTGGAAAAAGCTTACGAACAGCAGGGAATCCAAAAAGGCGACAGAAAATCGATAATGAACGATTTAGGACAGGTGATTATGGCTAAAGTTTTTAATCTTTCTCAAACGCAAAAATTGGAACTGGCGCAAGTTATTCTGGAAGATTTAAACAGAAAAGACATTCAGATTTTTTTCCGCGATCCCAAGCTTCAGGAAAAAGTTGTGGCGGCCGGCTGGGCAGGGCAAGTGGATGCCGATTGGAAAAAAGATTTTTTGATGCCGGTTGATGCCAATCTGGGATCATTTAAAAGCGATTATTTTATCAAGCGCTCTTTTGATTATTCGGTTGACTTGACCGGCGAAATTCCGAAAGCGGTTTTGAAAATAACCTACCAGCATAATGCCACTCAAAAAGATTGGATGACCAAGGAATATCTGACTTATCTGCGCGTTTATGTTCCGGATGGAAGCTGGCTGGTGAATACTCAAAATTTTGAAAATCCGAAATTTGGAAATGAATTCGGCAAAAAATATTTTGGCGATATGGTATATGTTAAATTGGGAGAAACCAAAACTGTCATTTTGGAATACAATTTGCCCAAAGAAATAAAAACTGACTACGATTTGAAAATCCAAAAACAAGCAGGCTTGAACAATATCCCTGTCAGTTTGCATATTAACGGAAAAGATTATAAGTTTGATTTGAATAAGGATACGGTTTTGAATAATATCCAATAAAAAATAGAAGCGCTACCTTATAACCTCATAACCTTATATGGTAGTAATTAGTACGCTAACAATTTACAAAGGAGGCAATTATGTCGTTGTGTCCAGTTTGTGGAGCATATCTTTGTGACCATACACCGGCAGAGCGTGAACAAACACTCGAAGAAATGAACAGACCGCTCACAAAAGAAGAGTTTTTAGCATGGCATGAAGCCGGAGGAGATCCCGACAGATACAATCCAGACAAAATAGAAGTAGCGAAAAAATATCGCTATCATATATTTACAGAAAAAGACAGGGAGGAAACCAGAGAGTTTTATGAACCTTAGACACTAGCTGTCTAAATATAATAAGGGCATTCGGTTGATAATAGACCGTTTGCCCTTTTACTTTTTATATAATAAAATAGATTTATGATTGCAGGCGTAATTATCAAAAAAATCAATAAAAATAGCGATGCGCGCGGATGGCTCGGAGAAATTTTTCGCAGCGATGAAATGGAATATAATCCGACAATGGGTTATGTGAGCGTGACCCGGCCCGGCATAGTCCGTGGGCCGCACGAGCACAAGGAGCAAGTGGATTTTTTCGCTTTCATCGGCCCGGGCGATTTCGAACTCCATCTTTGGGATAAAAAAGGGGAACACTTAAAAATTGAAGTCGGCGAAAAAAATCCCACGGCAGTTTTGGTTCCGCCCGGCGTAGTCCACGGCTATAAATGTATTTCTAAAACAGCCGGCTGGGTCATTAATCTGCCGAATAAATTATATAAAGGGAAAGACAAAAAAGAAGAAATTGACGAAATTAGATGGGAGCAAAATCCCACTTCGCCATATAAAATTAAATAAAAAAAATATGGGTATCGACCAATTAGCCACAGCAGAAAATATTGAAGAATTTCCCATTAGCGACAAGGATTTGGAAAAACTCTCCAAGGTTTTTAATATAGACAAAGAAAAATTAATGGATCCTAATCCGGAAATTTATTATACTTTTGAAGGGAAAAAAGTGAAAATGAAGCTGACGGTTGACAAGGAACTGCCGAAGGGCTATGCCATTGCCGCCGACAGCTCCAGAGACGACGACCCGGATTTGCTGATTGAACTTCAGAAAAAAAATATCAGCGCGCCTTCACTCGGCGGGCTTTAAAATATGCGATTATTAATAACCGGCGGTTGCGGCTTTATTGGCTCCAATTTTATCCACTATATTTTAAAAAAGTATCCAGATTATGAAATTGTTAATCTGGATCTTTTGACTTACGCCGGCAATTTGGAAAATTTGAAAGACATCAAAGAAAACCAGAATTATAAATTTGTCAAAGGCGACATCTGCGATAAAAATTTGGTTGACAAATTGGTAAGGGATTGCGATATAATAATTCATTTTGCCGCCGAATCACATGTGGATCGTTCCATTATGGATTCCGGCGATTTTATCCGGACAAATATTATCGGCACGCATACTTTACTGGAGGTTGCAAAAATTTACAACAAGCGATTTCACCATATTTCCACCGACGAAGTTTTCGGTTCGCTGAAAGCCAATTATCCGCCTTTCATGGAAAAGACCGCCTATGACCCCAGAAGCCCGTATAGCGCTTCTAAAGCGGCTTCCGACCACTTGGTCAGAGCTTATTTCCATACTTATGGCCTGCCCATCACTATTTCCAATTGTTCCAATAATTACGGCCCCTACCAATTTCCGGAAAAATTAATCCCGCTTTTTATCACCAATTTAATGGAAGGCCAAAAAGTTCCGCTTTACGGTGACGGGATGAATGTCCGCAACTGGCTGTATGTCGAAGACCACTGTGAAGCTATAGATTTAATTATTCATAACGGTAAAATCGGCGAAACTTATTGCATCGGCGGCAACTCGGAAAAAACCAACCTTGAATTAGCACAAAAAATTATTGAACTGAATAAAACCGACACATCTTCCCCCATTGTAAAAGGGGGATTAGAGGGGGATTTTTATTCTCAATATATAGAATTTGTCAAAGGCGACATCTGCGATAAAAATTTGGTTGACAAATTGGTAAGGGATTGC
>JAPLXF010000048.1 GCA_026396205.1 Candidatus Moraniibacteriota bacterium
TGCCAAAAAATATAAAATCGTAGCTTTTGAAAAAGGCAATACCGACTTAAAAGTGGCTATGGTTAATCCGGAGGATTTGCAAACCGTTGATTTTATCCGCAAGAAAACCGGTTTGAAAATTATTCCTTGTTTGACTTCGGAAGAAAGCATTGCGGCGGTGCTGAAACATTACGAAAAAAGCTTAAAGGCGGAATTCGGAGACATCATCGATAAAAGTTCTTCGGAAATTATTCAGGGAGAAGCCAAGGAAGATTTGGAAAAAATCGCCCAAGGGCTGCCCATAATCCGCATTGTCGATACTTTAATCAAGCATGCCGTTCTGCAGGAAGCCAGCGATATCCATATTGAACCGGACGAAAAAGAAGTGCGTGTCCGCTATCGCATCGACGGGATTCTGCATGACGCCATGACGTTGCCCAAACAGGTAAAAGATGGAATTGTGGCCCGCATCAAAGTGCTTTCCAATCTTAAATTGGACGAACACCGCGTTCCCCAGGACGGGCGCTTCAAAATCGACAAAGACGGTAAGAAGCTTTCTTTCCGGGTCAGCATTTTGCCGATTTTTGACGGAGAAAAAATTGTCATGCGCATTCTGGACGAATCTTCCAAAGGCTTGACTTTGGAACAAGTAGGTTTATACGGAAGAGATTTGGAAGTTATCCACCAGCAGATAAAAAAGCCCAACGGCATGGTTCTGATAACCGGTCCAACCGGTTCGGGTAAAACAACGACCATTTATACCGTTCTGGATATTTTGAATACGCCGGGAGTTAATATCAGCACCATTGAGGATCCGATCGAATATCGGATGCCCAGAATCAATCAGACGCAAGTTTATCCGAAAGTCGGATTGACTTTCGCCACCGGGCTGCGGGCGTTGCTGCGCCAAGATCCGAATATAATCATGGTCGGCGAAATTCGCGACGAAGAAACTATGAAAATTGCCATTCATTCGGCGATGACCGGCCACTTGGTGCTTTCCACTCTGCACACTAACAGCGCCGCCGGAGCCTTGCCGCGGCTTTTGGATATGGGAGCCGAGCCTTTTCTGGTAGCTTCTACGCTGAATGTTGTAGCTGCCCAGCGCTTGGTCAGAAAACTTTGCGTCGATTGCCGGGAGGAATATAAATTGGATGATACGGCGCTGAAAGCTTTGGAAGCCAGCTACAATATGGAATTTTTGCTGGAAGTTATAAAGCAAAGAGCGGGAATGAAAATAGATGCCGGCGCCGGATGGAAAGATATCACGCTTTATCGTCCAGTAGGCTGCGAGCAATGCAGCAAGACCGGCTACCATGGACGAATCGGAATTTTTGAAGTTTTGGAAATGAACGATGAAATCGGAAAAATGATCACGCAAAAAGCTACGGCCGAAGAGATTGAAAATAAAGCACGGGAACACGGAATGACCACGATGATGGAAGACGGGTTTATCAAGGCGGCGCAAGGCGCCACTTCCATTGAAGAAGTTGTCAGAGTAACCAAGGAATAATTTTAACTAGCTTTTTAGACATTAGCTTCTTGGCTTATTAGAAAAATCTAAAAGGCTCAAATATAAAATATGAAAGTTCAATACACTGCCAAAAGCTTGTCCGGAGAAGAAAAGAAGGGCGAGCTGAATGTCAAAGACGAGCGTGATTTAGCCAGCCAATTGCGGGCTGAAGGTTTTATGCTTACCTCTTTCAAAGAAATTAAAGAAGGGGAAAAGAAAAATTTTCAGACCAGTTTTCTGGATCGTTTCCAGCGCATTTCTCTCAAAGACAAACTGATGTTTACCCGGAATCTGGGAGTAATGGTGGCTTCTGGACTGCCGATTTCCCGTTCCTTGAATAATTTGGCGATTCAAACAAAAAACAAGAAATTCGCCCAGATTCTCACTAAAATTCAAGGCGAAGTGCAAGCTGGCGGAACTTTAGCAAATGGATTATCCAAATATCCGGGCGTCTTCGGCGAACTTTTTACTAATATGATCAGAGTGGGGGAAGCCAGCGGCAATCTGGAAGAAGTGCTTAATATTTTAGCTCTACAGTTAGAAAAGGACCACGATTTAATCAGTAAGATAAAGGGAGCCATGGTTTATCCGGCAGTGATTATCATCGCCATGCTGGGAATCGGAATTATCATGATGATTTACGTGGTGCCCCAGATAACTTCAGTCATCAAGGAAATGGGAGCCGAACTGCCTTATTCAACCAAGCTGGTTATTGCCATCAGCGATGGATTGAAAAATCATCTGATTCTGGTCTTGTCCGGCTTCGTAGCTTTTATAATAATTTTGAGATTATTGCTGGCCACCGAGCAGGGGAAAAAATTAATCGGTTTATCGGCCATCAGCCTGCCTTTGATTAATAAAATCGTTATCAAAGTTAATTGCGCCAGATTTTCCAGGGTCTACAGTTCGCTTTTAAAAAGCGGAGTGCCGGTAGCCGAAGCGCTGAAAATAGTTTCCAACACTTTGACCAATTTATATTACAAAAAAGCTTTTCAAAGAGCGGCGGAAAGCATCCAGAAAGGCACTCCTTTAAGTAAAGTTTTGTATGAAGAAAAAAAGATTTTTCCGGTGCTGGTACCCCAAATGCTGGAAGTGGGCGAAGAGACGGGAAAAACCGAGCAGATTATGCTAAAACTGTCCGAATTTTACGAAGAGGAAGTCGAGCAAATAACCAAGAATCTTTCTTCCATTATCGAGCCGGTGCTGATGATCATCATCGGCGGCGCCGTCGGCTTTTTCGCCGTATCCATGATGCAACCGATGTATGGCGCCATGCAGAATATAAAATAATTTTGATGGAAACAAAAAAGAAAAATAAAACCGCAGGTTTTACTTTGGTTGAAGCTATGATTGTGATAGCTATTTTTGGAATCATAGCTGTTTCTTTTTATTCGGCTTTTTCCTTGGGAATGAATAATATTTTGGATTCCCGGAATAGATTAAGGGCTGTTTCACTGGCGAATGAAAAAATGGAAATTATCCGCAATCTGCAATACTCAAGCATCGGTGTGGTCGGCGGTATTCCTAGCGGGAATATCCCAGCCGAAGAAAGCATTTCCAATACGCCGTTTAAAGCCAAGACTTATATAAAATATTTTGACGATCCTTTGGATAATATTTCCCTGGCGGATACTATTCCCAATGACTGCAAAATAGTCAGAGTAGAAATAGTTTGGAATGGATTTAGCGGCCAAGAAAGAATAGTTAGCCTAATTTCCCGCTTTGCTCCCAAAGGAGAAGAATCCAATAATCCCAATGAGGGAGTTTTATCATTCAATATTTCCGATTCCGCTGAAAATAAAGTTTCTCAAGCAAATATACGAGTTGTTAATACCGGTTTTGGCATAAATATGAATGATTTTACTGATAGTTTTGGAAATTTGGTTTATCCTGGCGTAAGAGAATCGTTGGGAACATATGAAATTACCATTGCTAAGAATGGATATGAAACATTTAAAACATATTCCACAACAGCTATTTTTGAACCGGAAGAAACATATAGAAATGTTTCAGTTTTTCGCGGAGAAACCGCAGAGAAAAAATGGAAGCTAGATAAAGTTGCCAATTTAAAAATAACATCCAAGGATTTTTTTGGCGATCCGGTGCCGAATGTTTCTTTTAAGATAGAAGGTGGCCGCCTGTTGGGCAAAGAATTACCCGCCAATAAAAAAGTTTTTACCACACCCTTAACTTCTGTCAGCACTGACGCTAACGGAGAAAAAAAATTTGAAAGCCTAAATCCGGGAGACTATACCTTAAGTTCCATCGGATCTGTTTCTGGCTATACATTAATCGGAATGGGAGCCACTTATCCTGTTTCCCTAGCGCCAAACGAATCAAAAAATATAAATTTTAATTTTGCCAAAAATAATCTGGATTCGTCGGTTGTGAAAGTTTTAAAAAGCAGTGATGGAACTCCAATCAACAATGCCCAAGTCAGGCTGAAAAATAGTAGCGGCTACGATTCTTCAAAAACAACTGCCAGTGACGGAGTTGCTTTTTTCCCGGAAAAATCCACTCCGCAAATTCCGCTGCTTCCCGGAACCTATGATTTGGAAGTCAAAGCTGCTGGTTTTACTGATAATAATTCCTCAATAATAATCAATGCCGGAGACGGACTCAAACAAAAAACAATTAATTTATCAGTCCCATAATTTGTGAAAATTTATCGGAAAAATTCAGGAATGTCATTGATAGAAATGCTGATTGCCATTTTTATCTTTACTATCGGCATGTTGGGCTTTTCCTTGCTTTTTGCCAGAAGCTGGAAAGCCAACACATTTATTATGGCAGTCGGACAATCATCACAGCAAGCTTCTCAGGGAATGGATGAAGTAGTCAGTCTTATAAGAAAAGTTAGGGATCCTGGAACTACTGGGGCGGTTAATTCTATCGCCGATAATGATTTGGTGATTTTTTTGGATTATGATGAGGATACCACCATAGAAAGAATCCACTTGTATTTAGAAAATAGCCAGATAAAGAGAGGGATCAGGGAACCGGATGCGTCAGGAACATATGC
>JAPLXF010000007.1 GCA_026396205.1 Candidatus Moraniibacteriota bacterium
CAACGGACCCTGTACGATCACGGAATAAACCAGCAAAAGCCGCTATAAATATTCCGCAAGCCACACACCCGAAACCGATAGAAGCTGAAATAAAAATAAACTTGGAAAAACTGGGACTTATCAAAAATTCCATTAAATTCATATTGCACCTCTCTTGGCTATATTGTTAAATTGCTTATTTAGTTTTTTTCTCCCCATTGATCTCTGCGCGATACTTACAGCTTTTTTTAGAGTAACTCCATGGGGATAGAGGAGTTCAATTTTCACATTGACTAATTCATAACTGGTCCAAATTTTTCATTTTTCATTAGCAAACTTTTTTATATATATCGGCACCTTTTCCTCCTTTCAAAAAATTTACTCCACCGACACAAACTGGCGGGAAGCCATTTTGCCAGTAAAAGCCCGAACTTTTTTTCTGGTAAATTTAACTACGCCGTCTTTCATGGCAAAAAGCGTATCGTCTTCTCCGCGCTTAACATTCTGGCCGGGATGATATTTAGTGCCTCTCTGACGGATGATAATCTGGCCGATCTTTACTTTCTGGCCGCCAAAAATCTTAACTCCTAAACGTTTTGAAATTGAATCCCGGCCAAGTTGAGTAGAACCACCAGCTTTTCTATGCGCCATAATTGTCTGCGAGCGAAGCGAGCAGCTACAATTATGAGCGTCCCGCACCGATTCGAAAAATTAATCTTTAAATTATTACTAGTTTAAGCCGCAGGCGAATCCGAGGATAAAACTTTACATTTTTTATAAACTGTATCGGAATCTGGTGCGGGATGCCATTTTTATCAAGTGAATATCATTTTATCAGAATATGCTATAATGTCAATAAATGAAAGAATTTATCAAAAACCACGAAAATAAATTAATCCTTGTTTTAGGATTTATTCTAGTCGCCGGACTTTCTTTTGAAGCCGGCTTAGTGAGGGGAAAGGGCAATCCGGAAAGCCCGATTGTCATCGAAAAACCCTCTCCAAGCTCTAAAATTGAGCCACAAGCGGCCAATCCGGCGCCGGCGAGTGCAGATACCCCCTTTGTCCAAAGCAGCCAAAATTTAAGCTCCGTTCCGGCCCAGCCGGAAACTAAAAACTGCGCTTTCGTGGGCAGTAAAAATTCCAACAAATACCATCTGCCAACCTGCCAATATGCCAAGCGCATTAAACCTGAAAATATTGTCTGTTTCTCTTCGGTTGAAGACGCAGTTTCAAAAAATTATCTACCCGATAAAGGATGCATAAAATAAATTTCTAATTTCCAATTTTTAATTTCTAATCAATTTCCAATGACTAAATATCCAATGACAAAATTTTAGCCATTTATTAATTGAAGAATTAAAAAATTTATTTAGTAATCTGCTTCTTAATCCTTTTTAAGCTGGCTTTCGGGTCAAAGATTTTTCCGTTTTCGGTCAGTTCAATTTTATCTTTTTTTAGCAGATATAAAAGAATAAAATAAAATCCAATTGCAACGATGCCGGACACAATAAAAAATCCTGAAAGCAAGGGAAGGGCGATTTGAAAAAAAATCGTTTCCGTGAAAAATTCGGAGAGCCCGGACTGGAAAGTCTGTTCAAAATTTTGGATTAAAATTGACGGATTGATATGGAATAAAAATCCGCCGACAATCGCCGCCAAAGGCACGATAAAAAAAGTCGTCCATGTATTGGTGGCTAAAACTCCAGCTGTAGCCGCCAAACGATTGAGTCGGAATACAGTGGATAAAACTAAAGTTGAAGCTACGCCTTCGCCAGGAAATATACCCAAAAAAATACCCAGCGCCGCGCCGCCGGCGATTTTGTGGGGCGTATCGTTGATGAGGAAAAACTTGCGGAAGTATTGTTTTATTTTTTGCTTCATTTTTTCTTAACTATTAAACTTTTTGATTCCTTATCAATAATCTTCGCTTTTTCCGCTTCTTTTTTAGCGGCAAAGGGGAGAGTGGCTAAGATATTACGCAGAGCTATGCCGTCAACTTTCAAAACATCTTCCCACTTATCTAAAGGCTCCAGAATTTCGCGGATTTTTTGGGCGTCGTATTTGTAAGTTTTACGCAAGGTTCTGGCAATAATGCCATCTTCGCCAAAAACTCTTTCCACGCCTTCCTGATCCATATACTGCAGAATATCTGCTTGCAATTTTTCCAAGCGGTCTTTGGTAATGGAAATGGCTGATTTAAGTTCAATATATTCACTGATGGCTTTATTGGCTTCCTCGGTGTCAACTTTGCGCAGTTCTTTGAATTTATGTTTCCACATCGGGCATAAATTCTGGTAGCCGCACCAATCGCATAGCGGGGAAATGGCCGGTTCAAATTTACTGGCTTCAATTAATTTTATCGTGTCCAAAAATAATTGTTCGCTTTTTTGTAGTTGCTCCAAAGTGCGGGTAGAGGAGAGCTTCACGCCGTGCTTGAGATAATACAAACTGACTTTGATTTTATCCAAATTGTCAATTTCTTTAGGATATCTTTTCAAAAAGGCTTTGAGATAAACCGACAATTGCAAATCATTGTCCACCTTTTCTTGCGACGGCATTTTTTTGGTGGTTTTGTAATCAATAATTTCATATCCGTCATCAGTTTTATCTATCCTATCAATAATCCCAGCAACAATATGATTATCCGAATTTACCCCGTCAAATTCCCGCAAAGCGGGACCGCTTTCAGCGGATTTGATGGGGCCTATCTTAATATTAAACCTGGATTCCAGATCAATAATATTAAAATCTTTCGGATTATTACTCTGATAATATTTCTGGATGATCTGAATGCCTTGTGAAAACGCCGCGCGCTCTTCATCGGGATTATCAAACACCGCCGGATTCCATGAATTGGTGAAATGTTCCATCGCCTGGTCCAAAGTCGGGGAGAGAATGCCAGGCGTATGGATAAATTTCATCGTGGAATGGATAGTTGTTCCAAAAACCGCCTCCTTAGATTTGGGAGTTTTAATCTTATCAATTTCCTGGAACTTATACTTCAGCGGGCAGGATTGGTAAGTGTCCAAGGCGGAATAGGAAATACGCATAGTTTTGTATTTGGTATTTAGTATCTGGCATATAGTATAGCATATAAAAAACATTGACCTTTCTTCGGCTTTGTGCTAGAATTATTAATCAATGAAAATTGGCGAAAAAACAGTAATTTCAACAACATTATAAACAGGAGGACAGAAAGATGAAAGAAAAAATGGAACAATTCATTAAAAACTATCCGGAGTTGATATTGGAGGCAATTGGAATATTTTTTTGCCTAACAATGTTTGGAATTTTTGGCGAAGTATTTATTGCTTAAGATTCCAAAAGATTCTCGCGCCACAGCGCAATAAAGGGAACCAAAACACGGTTTCCTTTTTTATATGCCTTATTTCAAGCCATTTTTAGGGCTTGACTTTTAGTTTTAAATATGATAGAATGGACAGTCAGTAAAAGATGTAACATTGTCAATTAAATAATCATTTTAAAAGGAGGAGATTCAATGAATGGTTTAAAACAAGCGTTAAAAGCAACTAAACCGGCATGGATTACTGTTATTTTAGGTCTGCTATTGTTAGTGATAATGTTTATTGTTTATAATTCCACCACCACCATAACAAATGACGACAACGCCACAGTCGAAAAAACAGAGACTCTTGAAGGCATCACAACTGAGACGCCGAAATTCATTTTGAAAGTTAGCGACATTCGCGCTGGCTCAATCAATTATGCGAAAGTACAGGTAAGCCCAGCAATAGATAGCAAAAGAAGAGAATACATATTTTTTGCGGTCAGATATCAAGGTGAAGAAAAAGGGCTTGCCGAAATAGTACCTGTCGGCACAAAGATCTATTTCCAGTATATTGAGGATCTGCAACATTTTATCGTTGTTCCACAACATTAGCGCCGCAGCGTAAAGAAGAAACCAGAGGGAGTTTGGACAATCGTCCGGGCTTCCTCTTTTTATTTTTAAAAATCAAAAACATCAAAAAATAAATTATGACAATAATCTTGCCTAGGCTTGAATTATGTAGTAATATTTTAGTATGCTTATGCGTAATATGAGGTCTGGAAATAAAATAGCCGGAGCTATATTGAAAGGTATTTTGATTTCCGGAGGAATTGCTATTGCCGCCACTTCGCCCTATTTTATACCGATGGCTTTGCCAAAAATTATCCGATACGCAGCCTACAAATTCAATAAGGCCAGGGAGCGCAAAAAATTTCTTCGCAGTTTTTATTATCTTCGGACTCATGGATTTATAAGCATTGAAAATAGAAGGGGTCAAATTTATATCTCGCTTACGCCGGAAGGCAAAAAAGCAGCGGGTAAATATCAGATTAATGATCTTGAAATAAAGCGGCCTAAAAAATGGGACGGGCGATGGCGCATTCTTATTTTTGACATTGCCAACAGGCACAAAATAAAAAGGGAGGCGCTGCGAGGAAAAATAAAACAGCTCGGATTATACCAGCTGCAAAAAAGCGTCTGGGTTCATCCTTACGACTTTAAAAAGGAAATGGCTTTACTTAGAGAATTTTTTTATCTGACCAAGGATGAAATGCAAATAATAACTGCCTCGGAAATAGAAAATGATGCAGAGGCCAAAGATTTTTTCGGCTTAAGATAAAAATAATACAAAAACAAAGAAAGTAGTATGTTAAAAATAATTTCACTACACAAAACAAGCCTAGGCATAAAAATTAGCACAATTCATAAAAAAACTTGCATAATGTCAGCGTATTTGATTTTCCAGTATATTTTTTATTGCCTTATTTCAAGCCTTTTTTCAGGGCTTGACTTTTTATTTTAAATATGCTAGAATAGTGGGTTAGTAGTTGCCCTACATTTTAATAAACCACCATCCAAAAAGGAGGACATACCATGAAAAAAACAATTATTTGTGTATTGGGTTTTTTGTTTCTGTGCTTCGCTTACAATTACCTGGCAAGCGGAGACTTCGAAGATTTTTTTCTGACGGCTATATTTATGCTGATTGGAGGATTTTTCGTTTTAATCTGCTGGGCTATTGCCAAAAGCTCAAACGACAAATCTGGCTGGGTATTATTGGTAATTATCCTGACATATTTAACTTTGCCACTAACATTGAATTTCGCTTCATGGATAACTGCCAGGTTAGGGTATTTACAGACATCCATAGTAATATTTAAATTGCGCTATGCCAGTCTGCTGATTGTTCCGCTTATTGGTGCAGTAATTGGTGGCGCGATAGATATGTATCATATGTATCAAAGGATGTTCAGACAAAAGAATGCCCTTTTGTAACAAACCACTAAAGCCTAAGAGGGAGTTTGGACAGCAGTCCTCTTCCTCTTTTTATTTTGTCTTGACAGCTTTTGAAATATTATATAATATGAATGCATACTAATTTAGTAGGAGATTAAATTATGCGATTTTCCACCCGAGCTGAATACGGCCTGCGCGCCATGGCCAATTTGGCCCAAAACTATCCAAAATGCATCAGCGTCAAGGATATTTCCAAAGTTGAGGGAATATCAGTGAAATATTTGGAAAGATTAATCCAAGAACTCCGGAAAAATAATTTAGTCAAAAGTTCCAAAGGCAAAAATGGGGGATACACGCTGGCGCGAAATCCCAAGCTTTTGAAAGTAGGCAAGATTGTTGAAACTCTGGAAGGCACCATCGCGCCCATGAAATGCAACGAAGCCCATTGCAAAATCGGCGGCTGTTCTTCGCGAATGGTCTGGAATAAACTGGAAATACAAATTAGAAAAACTTTATACGGAATAAAATTGTCGGAATTGATTTGAATGAAGAATTAAAAATTCCTAATTCCTAATCAAACCCCAATTATTTAATGACCAATTTTTAAAATTTATTAATTTAGTCATTGGTTATTGATTAGAAATTATTAATTAGTAATTAGAAATTCAATTTATGTATAATAAAAAAACTAAACGAATATACTTCGACTACGCCGCTACTACCCCTGTTGACAAAACCGTCATAGATGCCATGCTGCCTTATTTTTCCCAAAAATTCGGCAATGCCATGTCCATCCATTTTTTTGGCAAAGAGGCGGAAGAGGCTGTGGATAAGGCCCGGGAAACTTTGGCCGATTTTTTGCATTGCAAATCAGATGAAATAATTTTTACCAGCGGCGCCACTGAATCCAATAATCTGGCGATTAAGGGCGTGGTTAAATCATATTGGGCTAATCCGCCAGCTGGCGGATGGAAACCGCATATCATCACGACCGCTTTTGAACATCATTGCGTTTTGGAAACTTGCCAGTCTTTGGAAAAAGATGGCTTGGCAGAAGTCACCTACATTAAACCCGACCGCGAGGGAATTATAAATCCTCTGGATATTAAAAAAGCTATCCGCAAAAATACAATTTTAGTTTCTATTATGTATGTTAATAATGAAATCGGAACATTGCAACCTATAGAAGAAATTGGCAAAATCCTAAAAAGCTACCCCGTAAAGTCTGATGACCACGGGGCAAGCAAGCTAAAAGCTAAAATATTATTCCATACCGATGCCACGCAGGCCGTCAATTATTTTGACTGCGATGTGGAAAAATTAGACGTTGATTTACTTTCTTTGTCCGGCCACAAAATTTATGGGCCAAAAGGCGCGGGAGCTTTGTATATAAAGAAAGGAACGCCTATTAGAAGAATAACAGATGGCGGTGATCAGGAATTTTCTTTGCGGGCCGGAACTCAAAACGTTCCGGGAATTGTCGGACTTGGAAAAGCCATCGAACTTGTAGCGCAAAATGCGAAACGCGAAACGAAAAAAATAGAAAAATTAAGAAATTATTTAATTAAAAAAGTTTTGCAGGAAATTCCGAATTCAAAATTAAACGGATCATTAAAATTCCGAACGCCTGCCAACGCCAACTTCACTTTTAAAGATGTGGAAGGGGAGAGCCTGCTAATAGCTTTGGATATGGAAGGTATTGCCTGTTCTACCGGTTCGGCCTGCTCTACCGGCTCCTTGGAGCCTTCTCATGTGCTTTTGGCGCTGGGAATGAAGGCCGAAGAAGCGCATGGCTCGCTAAGAATAACATTGGGCAAAGACACGGCTAAGCAGGAAATAGACATTTTTATAACTAAATTAAAAAATATCATAAAACATTTGAGAAAGATATCGGGAAAGGTGTTGGAAGAATATTATGGCTTAAAATAACTAATTACTAATTAAGAATTTCTAACTAATAACCAATGATTAAATTAATAAATTTTAAAAATTAGTCATTATTTAATTGGGATTTGATTAGAAATTAGGAATTAAAAATTAGAAATTAATTTTATGAAGTACTCCAAAAAAGTCATTGAACACTTTACAAGACCCAGAAATCAGGGTAGACTATCTAGTCCTTCGGGAGTAGGCATTGCCGGCAATCCGATCTGTGGAGATTTAATGAAAATTTATATTAAGGTTAAAAAAGACAGGATAGAGGACATCAAATTTGAAACTTTGGGTTGCGCCAGCGCCATTGCCACTTCTTCCATGATTACCCAGCTGGCCAAGGGTAAAACATTGAGCGAAGCGGAAAAGATTACCAGAAACGACGTGGCGGATGCACTGGAAGGCTTGCCAATGATTAAGATGCATTGTTCTAATCTAGCCGACGAAGCTCTGCACAAAGCCATTGAAAACTATAAGAGTAAAAATAAAAAAGCTCAATAATTAGAAATTGAAAATTAGAAATTAGAAATTTTAGCAATATGACTTACCGACTCACGCCAAAAATAATTTATCCCATTGGAAATTTTAAAAAAATAATTTCCGGTTTTTGGGACAAAAATTCCTACGACGGGGAAGCATGGGGAACTCATTTAGGCGTGGACATTGCCGCCGAAGCCGGCACTAAAATTTTTTCCATTGGCAGGGGAGTCGTTGTTTATTCCAAACTCCATCCCGGAGAGTCAACTCCGGACGGAAAAATCGCCCAAAGGAACTGGGGCGGGCTGGTTATCATAGCCCACAAAGAACCGAAAACAAAAAAGATTTTTTATTCCGTTTACGGCCACCTTGGAAAACGCTATGTTAAGAAAGGAGATTTGGTGGAAATGGGAGAGTTTCTTGGTTCAGTTGGGGGAAGCCTCACAGAGTCTAATGGTCTTTGGGAAAGAGAGCATTTGCACTTTGCCATTTATGAAGGTCCGTTTCACGAAAAAAGTTTGCCCGGCTACCATAAGCGGGAAACTAACCTGACTAAGCTTGAGTATTGGCGGGATCCGATTAAATTTATTGAAAGCTATAATAAAAAATTTAACTAGGGGGAGAGTGGGATAGAGCTTGAAATAAAGTTATCCACAGTGTCGCACATTATATCTTTTACGACAGCATACAAAAGCTTCCAGGCTTTATCCAATAGATATTCAATAATAACCTATCAATCTATTCAATTATTCAACTGCGGCAGCAGTTTTTTTGTTGGACGAAAATATTTTCCGGACAAACTTCTCTAATAACATAATACTTTTAATTAAATTTATCCGATACAAAAAATATTTCCGCAAAAATTAATTATGCCGACAAACTCCGTTCATTTAAAATTGAAAATTTAAAATTTAAAATTACCGTTCTCCCTCTCCCCTCTTTGAGGGTATAGAAAAAAGGCGAGCCAAAAACTCGCCTTTTAAAATAAGGTTTATTTTTAATTATAAACGATCATCTGGTCAACTTTGGTCGAGCTGTCGGCTCCTATTTTTCCCACTAAAGATTTGGAAGTTCCTAAATATAAATTAGCTCCAAAATACGGATCGTGGACCACATAATCCTTGCTGTCTTTATTATGGATCACGACATTATGGATCACGACATAGTGCCCGCCGCCCCGGCTACGTTTTATATAAACAATAACCGGATTACCTTTAGCAATTTCCGAATCAACGGTTTTCCAATTAATGTTTCCATGGCCGATGGATGAGGCCAGTTTGATATCAGGCGACCATGATCCCGGCCACTTGATGAGATCATAATAAAACATTTTTTGGCTGGCTAGCGACGATGGGCTGACACTAGCTCCTTGTTTTTTAAAAACCATGGCCAAAGAGGTTACCGCGCAACCATAATCCTTCATCAGCGATTTGGAGTTGCCAATCCTTTTATCCCCCCAGCGTGAATCGGTCTGGGCGTAATACCAGCTGGTCGAAGCCCAATATTTGGAATCGGGCTTGGCGTAATTTTTAACGCTGGCTTTTACCTCATCCGAATTGCCGGCTGAACTGAAATCAAAAAGTTCCAGTTTTTGCTCTTCCACTCGCACCAGCAATTTTTGATATTTGGCTTCTTCTCCCTGCGTTTGCACAACCAAAGATTGTTTCTGGTTTTCATTATTATCCAAAGCTTCTTTTCGAATATCCAATTTTTCTTTAACATCTTCATGCTGTTTCTTTTTTTCAACCAATTCATTTCTTTCCCGCTCCAGAGCCGTCTTGGCCTCCAGTATTTCAGCTAAAATTTCTTTGAGCTTAACACCGGATTGGCCCAGATAATCCGATTGGCTAAGCACTTCCGAAAAATCTTTTTCCGTCAGAACCAAATCTAAAAGTCCTTGCTGGTGTTCTTCATAATAGGAACGGACAATCCCGGTCAGAATTTCCCGCTGATATTTGACTATTTTCTCCTTGTTATTGATATCGCTTTCCAAAGATTCAATCTGGCCATTGAGAGATTCAACTGCTTTTTGCGCCGCTTGAAAATCGGTCTGGTTTCTTTTCTGCTCCAAATCAATAAGCAGCAGCTGGTTCTCCAGAGTATTCTGCTGTTTGTTTTTCAAATCAATCAAAGCCTGGTATTCTTGGGCTTTGGCTTCCAAATCTTTGCATTCTTTTTTAGCGTCACCATCCAATTCACTACATTTAAGGTCATCGGCTGCTTGTATTTTTAGCGGGATAAAAATCAACAAAATTAAAACCGCCAATACTAAAATGGATGTATTAATTTTGCATCTGTTTTTCACTGCTGGCATATTTGTTTCTGTCTTGATATTATACCGGAATTTTCGTGTTTTTTCAAAATTAAATTTTACTTATCGCCTTTTCCAGCCTATTCAGGCTTTCAATTTTGCCCAAAACCCAGGCGCATTCAAAAGGCGAGGGTGATTTTTTTTCGCCGGTGAGCGCCGCACGGAGTGGCCATAAAAGATCGCCGCGCTTATCCCCTGCCGCTTCCAAAAGATTTTTTTCCAAATTCTCTTTCGTCCAATCGGCTTCGGAAATATCATTTAAAATATTCTGGGATTTTTCCAGATTTTCTTTGGTCGCTACATCGTCGGAATTTTTCCAGCGCAAAAGTCCTTTATTGTAATTAATATCCTTGAAGAAGAATTGGTTGCTCTCCCCTACTTCGGTAAATTTTGCCAAGCGATCCTGCTCTACGATTAAAATCTTTTTTATATAATCTGCGGATTTTTTATCTTCCGCCGCATTTTTATAAAAATCTTTATCTTGTAAAAATTCCAGCGAGCGATCATATAATTCATCAACAGACATTTTCTTGATATGCTGGGCACTCACCCAATTTAATCGTTCAATATCAAAGACTCCTCCCGATCTGTTCATCTTGCTAATATCAAACTGTTCCACCATTTCGTCCAAAGTAAAAATTTCTTGTTCGGTTTTGGGATTCCAGCCTAGAAGCAAAATGTAATTTAAAATGGCTTCTTTGGGATAACCCAGTTGGCGGAATTCTTCCACACTCACGCTGTCGCGGCGTTTGGAAAGTTTTTTCTTGTCTTTGTTGAGCATATTGGGCATATGGATGAATTCCGGAATGTCTTTTTTCCAGCCGAGAGCTTGGTATAAAATAATGTGTTTCGGCGTGCTGGGCAGCCATTCGGATCCGCGGATGACATGGGAAATTTTCATCAGATAATCGTCCACTACCACCGCTAAATGATAGGTGGGAAATCCGTCGGACTTTAAAATAATTTGGTCGTCTAAGGTAGCGTTATCCACTTCAATTTCGCCATAGACTAAATCCTTGAATTTAGTCTGGCCTTCCGGAATTTTCAGGCGGATGGTATAGGGACAATTATTTTTCAGATTTTTATTGACTTCTTCGGGAGTGGTATTGCGCAAACAATAGCGGTCATACATCGGCGCCTGTTTATTTTCCGCTTGCTCTGTCCTTAATTTTTCCAACCGTTCAGGTTCGCAGAAGCAATAATAAGCCTGGCCGTCTTTTACCAACTGCTCGGCATATTTTTTATACAACTCCAATCTTTCCGACTGTATATACGGCCCATAATCCCCTATCTCCACAATTCCCGGATAAGTTTTTGACTCAGAGAGGCTCAACCTCTTTTGGTCGCTTTGGTCGAGAGAGGTTGAGCCTCTTTTTTCCAAATATGCGCCTTCGTTGTAATTTAATCCCGCCCACTCTAAGGCTTTAATAACAGCTTCCACCGCCCCGGTAACATGCCTTTTTTGGTCGGTGTCTTCAATGCGCAAAATAAAATCCCCGCCAAATTTTTTGGCGATTAAATAATCAAACAGAGCCGTCTTTAATCCTCCAATATGCAGATAACCGGTCGGCGACGGCGCAAATCTAACGCGGACTTTTTTATCCATAATATTTGCTATTCAAATTGATTCTATTGTCTCATTTTATATAAACTCAATTTAGTCATTCATAAAAGGCTGGACAGCGTCCATAAATTGTTTTTTAGTGTTTTCATCCCCAGAGCTATCACCATTCATTAATCCACGAAAACCAACAGTAATATCTGCGGGACTTCTTGTGTCATTTCCATCATTCCATATATTTCCAGAATCAAGCTGACATTTTTTAGAATCATTAGTCATTGATAATACTACCGGATCACAATTAAAATGACCAAGATAGCTAGCATAGTGCTTTCCTTCCACTGCATCGTATAAGTCTATGAATAGATTGTTATTATCAGAACTGGTGGATATAAGGATAAAACATTTATTTAACTTGGAATTATAATGATTTTTATAATCAAAACCATCGCTAGTTTTGTAGCCTTTACTTATAAAATATTTTGATGCCATATCAGAACACTTCGCTTGTAAATCAAGATTATTAATTTGCTGTTGGTTATTTGATTGGGCTTGTAAATCTTGGTTTTGCTTTTCTAATTGGCTTATTTTATCAAAATTACTACAACCTGCTAAAAATAAAATTGAAATCCCAGCTATGAATAATATTTTTTTCATATTTTTATTTATTAAAAATAACTTTTATTGGAAAAACGATAACAGCGTTCCAGATTCTTTTCCACCTTTTCGGCTGTAAAAGCAGTCTCCAAAACCACTCAAAGCCGACTGCTCGGATAAATTGGGGAGCTCTTTTCAATCTTCCGGTCAAATAGTCAAAACTGCCGCCCACTCCCATAGCTAATCTAATTCTATCATTTTTAATAGAATTAATAAACTTTTCTTGATAAGGAACACCGAAATTGCAGAAAACTAGTTCTTGGTTCACGGTTATCGGTTCACGGTTATTTATATCTATATTTCTTCCATCAATTTCCAGGCTGGGATAAATCGCATGGATCGCATCCCGGGTCAATTCACAACTGGATAATCCCCCGCTATTGGCCGCCAAAAAAACGGACAGATTATTTTCACTGGCAATTTTCAAAATTTCCAGCATCAGATCAATTCCCGCCAGCCGGCATTTTAAATTTCTGCCATAGCGCCAAAAAACCAGTTTTATGCCAAAACCGTCGGCGATATTCAAGTCGCAACTATTTAA
>JAPLXF010000024.1 GCA_026396205.1 Candidatus Moraniibacteriota bacterium
TTGTGGATTCCCAGATGCAAATGTTTCCGTTCCCCGCCGGTTTCCGCGCTTTTATCGGCGCCTAAAATTCCTAATTTATCTCCGGCATTTAAATTATTTCCGATATTGCTGGTGATGCTGGCCAGTTTTAGATGGCCGTAAATTACGGTTACTGGCTGATTATTTAAATCGCAGGACTCCACCACTACTCCGCCGTAATCAGAGGCGTATTTTTTCAGCGCAAGTTTTCCCGAACAAACAGCGCTGACTGGAACTTCCATATTTAATTCTTCCAGAAAAATTTCAAAATCCGTTCCGGTATGATAGCCTTGAAATTTTTCCGGCTGAACCGGCGAATTTTTGGGCGTGATAAAAATGCCGAACGGTTTTTTGGTAATGCGTTTTCCGGCATTGGCCAGCGGCGCCGAAAATGGTTTGGTGACTGAAGTATTTACAGATTGGACTTTATTTTCTACTGCCGGCACCGGAACACTTACGGCTGGTGGAGGAGTATTTTTCGAAGTCGGAGAGCGGAAATAAAAAAAGGCCGCTACGGCTAAAAACAAAAATGCCAAAAATAAATAAATTTTTTTCATCAATTTCAAATTAGACTGTCAAGAATATTTAGTTTTTCGTATTCGGCGGCACTAACGGCACCAGATCCGGAATTCCGTCGCCATCCAGATCATTGGGATTGGTCTTGCTGTTTTCCAGTATATTCTGCCGTTCCGCTTCCGAGCCTTGCCAATCATCTTCCGGTTTCTGCTCTTCCGGCTTGTTGCGGGTAATCAGCAGCGGTTTGGAAGCTTTGTCCCCGCTGACAAAAGTCGGATTGCCTTGCGAATCATAAAGATTAGCCAATTCCGCCGGAGCGCCGGCCGTGGCTGCTTTAAATTGCTGAAGTTGCTCCGGAGTCATCATCGGCTTAGCTTCGAAACCAATCACCGCGCCGTCGGCTCCGTGATCTTTCAGAAGAATTCCCGTAGCTTCAATGGTAAATCCCGGGTCAATCGTCTGCGTCGAATCCATGCTTCTGGTCCCCCGCCATTCATAATTTGAATCTGAACTCTTGTGAATCAATACGCCCGTCATCGGCGGTGCGCCGGGGTTGGTTCGGGAAACATAAGGACCGACTCTTTTTTGTTTTATGGGAAAACTTTGTCCCTCTTTTACGCCAGCCAGATTAAATTCCAGCATCATTAAATCCGTTGTTTCCGTTCCCAGCCCTTGATTGCCAAAATCAATCAGGCCATACGCATCCGGCGATCTGTATTCCTTATACAATCTTTGGCTCTGCACGCTGTCCATAACTGAACTTTGGTAAACCCGCCAAGTTGTTCTCCAACCGATTTCCGAAGCCGGAAGCTGGATTGAAGGCTGGCCGGCCGATGAAATTTTGGTTTGAGCTGTCAGATTAGCCTTGTATAATCCTTGACTCAAATTCAGATTAAGCTGATTGTCATAAGTATCGGTCTGATTGATAAAATAGGCCGATATCTTGTCCTTCTTTTCGCATTTTAGTTTGCGCGTCGTCAGCTCTTCGGTTTTCATATCCGGAGGGAAAGCGGAATCAATCGCATCTTCAAACTGGGTTTGTAGGGTGGAAAAACCCAAATATTGGGTTATCTCCCAGCCGACCAGAAAATCATGGAGGACAGCTTCATAGTTGGAAGACTTGGTAAATTCCAGCGGAGTTTTTCCGTTGATCGCGTCGCACAAATCTTTCACTAATTTATCCGTTAATTTTTTGGTTTTTTCCCAAACATTTTGCCAGTTGCCGCCTTGATCTTTTCCGGTCTGCTGTTCTTGCTGGACCTTTTCCAGTTCTCCGCTTATTTCATTGGCCGCCGCCTGATTTTGCGGATCCGTAAACTGCGGCTTGTAGTTCGGATTGCTGGTTCCACCCACGAAACTGGCATGGGTAATTATGGTTTCGTAAACTCCCGGTTCTTTTTTGATGGTCGGCAGATAATCCCATTTTTGCGCAGCCGGATCGAAATAGCCCAACACAAAGAACGCGCCCGGATCCTTGGCATATTTAATCCTGATTCTGGCCGGCTGTTCGAATTTGCCGCTCGGCTCGATTTTATACAGCCCGCCGATAGCGTCTTTCGGCCATACCGATTTATCCGCTGCCGTCAATTGCAAATTGCCTAGCGAAGAAAGTTCCAGCGTGCTTTCGCCGGCCGAAGCGGTGGCTGTAACCGCAGTTTTTCCCGAACCGCCGCCTTTAATTAGCGATTCCAAACTAAACATTCTCTTAAACAGCGACGCCAAAGTCAGCGTATTGTCGCCGGAAATCCCGCGCACTACCCCACCGATAATGGCCACGACCACAAAAAGAGCCAGTAGAATCAGGAAGAGTTTTAGAATTACACTTCCTTTAGGATTTGTTTGTTTGTTTGTTTTCATATTTTTTTACCCTGTGGAATATTTTTCTTTCAGAAAAATAATTTTGCTATGCCTACCTACCGGCAGGCAGGCAAAATTTATTCCACGGGGTGAATTTACTTTTTAGACTTTTTAACATTAAAATATATAATAATAAAAATAACAAAAGACAAAATGATAATAAACGCGACAAATAAGGAAACGATTGATGCCAAAGAAAGATTAAATTTCGGTAATCCTTTTATCCCGACAAAAGCCAAACCGGAATTAACTAAGGCTATCGCCTTTTCCGTCCAGCTTTTGGGATTTACATTGCTCGGCGGATTTCCCGAAACCGAAGTATTTGAAAGACCAGGAGTTCCGGCTGAATTATCAGCTGTTGCTGCAACTCCAGTTCCATCGGCCGAAGTATCAACTCCTCCCATAGGAAAAGGATCTGTCTGGTCCAAGGCCGGGTCTGCTGCTTGGCTGCCGGCGCCAACCGTTGAATCTAAACTGCTTGCATCGGCCGCTGCCGAATCTGTTTGAAATTCATACATTTCGCTATAAGCCCAGCCATGATCACTATCAATAGATTCTATCCGATATGAATATAAAGTATCCGGCTTCAGATTATTCAAGTTCAAAGCATGCTGGGTGACCATATTTTCATCGTCAGCTGTGCCAAAATTCATGGTGCCTTTTTCGTAATAATCAATGTGGCTGTTTGAGTTTCTATTGGTCGTCCATGCGATCCGCGCGCCGGTACTGCTAACATTGGAAATGCGGACATTGCTGATAGTCAGGTTGACATAGGATGCTGCAGACCCCGCCCCTGAAGTTGAAGTCGTAAATTCAAACCAAGTACTATAAGCTTGCATCAAATCGCTATCGGCCGATTCCACTCGGATCCTATAGGTCGTAGCCGGCTGCAAACCGGTCAGATTGAAATTATGCGCTGTAACCATATCATTGTTTTCAACTGTGCGGCCGCTGGGAAACATGACGCGGCTGGTCGCTATTCTGTTGGTTTTCCATTTGATCAGAGCGCCGGTGCTGGTTATTTCGGTAATGCTGACATTGCCAAGCTCCAGCGGGTCATTTAAGGTTGAAAAATGATGTCCGGAAGATATGATTTCATTCCCGGAAGCGTCTTTGGATTTGATTGTAAAAGTGTATGCGGTACGCGTGTTTAAATTATTCAGATCAACACTATGCTGGGTCACACTATTTTGGCCGGCATTGGTAATTACCGACCCTGACAGGCTGCCGCCGGACAAGACAACCGTACTAGTAGAGTTTTCATCGGTTGTCCAATTGATCCGCGCGCTGGAAGTCGCTACTTGAGAAATATTAATACTTAAAATGACCGGCTTGGTATGGTCGGCGATAGTTAATGTCGGCAGATTAATTCTGGTTAAATTCAGCAAAGTTTTAAAATAATGGGCTTCGGCGTTACCGCTGCCGCTATCATTGGCAAAAAGGATGAAAAAGCTATATTCCGTGCCGGGACTCAAGTTTGAAATATTGAATGAATGCGCGGTTCTGGCTATATATTCATTATGGGTTCCGCAGCTATTGCAGGACAATATGGTTTGTTGCGCGGTATTGGTATTATAGGTTACGGTGGCGCTGGTCTGGGTGATGTTGGAAACTTTAACATTAGTGATGCCCCTTAAAGTATCAAAGCCAGCCAAGCTGCTATTTGTCTTAAAAGAAAACAAGCCAACAGAAAAAAACAAAACTAACAAAGTCCTTAAAAAAAAATTTTTTGCGCATATTTTTTACCCTGTGGAATATTTTTCTTTCAGAAAAATAATTTTGCTATGCAAAATTTATTCCATGGGGTGAATTTTAATTTTTATTTTAATTTTTTAAAATTGGCAATTATGATACTGCAGCGAGTTTTTGGCGTCCGGATCGTTCCGCAGCTGGATCAAGAAGTTATAGAAACCTTTATCGTCGCTGATAGTTTTCCCCTGTTTCATCCAATTTTTAAGCGCGCTGATAAAAGCCATGAATTGCGTTTCAAAATTTCCTTTAGCCATAAATCTATTCCATTCATTAATTAACCCCAGTTCGCAAGTTTTTTGCACATCCGGCCAAGCCGAACCCATTTTGGTTGGCGGATAAACAGAATTGAATTCAAACAAGCTGATGGGCTTTTTGTTTTTGTCGCGGAAATTGGAAACCGAACCATCTCCGCAAATAAAATTAGTTCCCACAATACTCATAACTTCGGCTTGATGTTCATTGAAATAGCGGCTCGACACCAAGGCATCAGGCAGATTATTAACTCTTTGCGCATAGAGCATCAGGTGCGCCGTTTCATGAATTAAAACTCCGTCCGTAATGCAATTGGCCGGCCAGTGATAATCGAAAGCCAGATAATCCGGATTCTTATCGTCGGTTATGCGCCAAATTTTTTGGTTGGACAGAGACATTTTTTCTCCCATAACGGTTTGCGGAACGATTGTCGACCACATACCCAAGGCGCAGCCGGCCGCTCTTTCTTTACTACCGGCGCTGATGCAGACTTTCTGCACTTCTTCTTCATTGCCGAGGCGGTAATACAAAGCGGAAAAAGGATAAACTTTATTGGGAGTCAGGGCGTTCACGAAACTGGCGTCCGTAAAGCCGTAAAGTTTCAAAAGTTTGGGAACGGTTATCTGATCGGTAAATTTGGCGCTGTCATAGATAGCTTTTCCCAGATCCCAGCCAGGCTCTATATTGTCTTTTAAAATCGGCGCGTCCCAGATAATATTTTCTCCATACAAAATAACCCGGTCGTTTTTCCCTTCAGCTATTTTTTTATTTATTTCCGCGGGTGTCGTGCGGTAAAGATTGAGGCAGATCGGATTGACGATCGGCAGCGAGCTCTGGAAAGCGCTCAATTTTGTGCAATCAATAGTTCTTTTCTGGGCTTCGGCGGAAGGATTATGGAATTGATAATTCCGGGCGGCCGCCGGTTTGATTGATTCCACTATTTCTTCTAATATCTTCTGGTCTTTCGCATCTTGGCCGGTTAGATAATCTTTCAGCATCAAAATCGATCCGGGAGTAATGAACGGCCCCATCATCAAAAAAAAGAGAACAACTAAAATAACTATTGTCCAAATTATTGTTTTTTTCATATTTGTTTACCCTGTTTAGTAAATTTTGCCTGTCTGCCTATGGCAGGCGGAGCAAAATTATTTTTTCAGAGAAAAAATTACTTAACAGGGTGAATTTATATTAGTTTTTACTTTTGGTTTTTCCTGCTTTTATTATACAACATTTTTGCCTAATTCAGAAGACCACAAAAAAAGCCCCCGCTTAAGCGGGGGCTTTCTTGAATACGAACGGTTAGATTCGTGTTACATTGGTGGCGTTCGGTCCTTTAGGACTTTCGCCAACTTCGAACTGAACTTTGTCGCCTTCTTTCAAATCATTGAACTCCACTCCTTGGAGCTCTTTTGAATGAAAGAACAGATCCTTATCGCTGCCCTCTTGAGCAATGAATCCGAATCCGCGATCAGTCAGTCTCTTGATTGTTCCTTGTGCCATTGATATGTGTAATATCTTAATTAAATTGCCCAGTTGAAATGCATAGAAAAAGTTCGACTAGGCTACTATTGCATAAAACTGTAACTTTCTGATGATAGCACACTTAAAAGCCGGTGTCAAGCGGCAATCTGGCAACTGGGTTATTCCGTAGTTTTACCGTCAAATTCGGGCCCGTTAGCTTCCGCTTCGGCTTTGGTAGCCCGCATGACTCCGTCCTGGTGGTGCGGCGGAGCGTAAATGGTATAAAGTTTCAAATCTTCGGTCGTTGAAGTATTGATGACATTATGCTGGGCGCCGGCTGGTACAATTACCGCGTCGCCGTCGCCGACTGCGTATTTGGTTTCATTAATTACGACTTTTCCCTCGCCTTTTTCAAAACGGAAAAACTGGTCGCCATCTACGTGCACTTCCGAGCCTATTTCTTCGCTGGGTTTGAGCGACATAGCCACTAATTGGCAATGTTCGGCCGTATAAAGCACTTGGCGGAAATTGACATTTTCCAGAGTTATTTTTTCAATGTTGTTCTTGTAGCCTTTTTTCATACTTTTATGATTTATTTATTATTAAATTTATTAACATTCGCTGTCTATTATTATCTTACCTTATTACAATTTGCCTGTAAATTAATTTCTTGATTATTACCAGCTGCCTCCTCCGCCACCGCCGAAGCCTCCACCGGCGCCACCGCCAGAAAATCCGCTGCCGCCGCCTGAAGCGGAACTGGGCGCTGAAGTCAGAGAAGAATTAGCCGAAGCGGAAAAACTGTTCAAATTACTGACAAATAAAACAGAGTTGAAAGAGCCACCGTGTGAATCCTCATACCAACTGGGTGAATTTTTATAAATATCCTCAAACTGCTTAGCCCATTCCTTTTCCACTCCCAAAACCATGGCGTAAGGCAGGAGTTTTTCAAAATGCTCGGGATTTTTGGCCGGCGCGTTATGGAACTTAATTCGGTCTTTTTCCGCCACGGTCAAGTATTCTTTGAGACCCAAAATATGCTCTTTGGCCAAGACACCTTTGATGGAACGCTGAGGCATAAAAAAACTGAAAATTATAATGAGGATTCCCGAAACTATGAAGCTGAAAATCCCCAATCCTCCAAAAAAAGCTCCGAGCGGAAAGCCCAGAAATAAAATTACGATGCCTAAAATTAAATAGTTTTTGCGCACTTTGTCGGGATTTTGGATAAAATATCCGCTATTAGCCAGTTTGGCATAAACCTGATCGCCTATCTCTTTGAATTTTTTGTAGAAACTATCTTTCAAGCTTGAAATAGCAACTTTATTTCCTGACGCGAAAAGATTTTGCAGAATGGCCTTGTCTTCTGTATTTTCCAAATTAGATTCATCTTTCAGTTTTTCCAGTTCGTAATCAATCGAAGTAAGAAATAAAATTTTATTATCCACTTTTTTTATTTTCAAATAGCCTTTGACCGCCAGAAAAATAATTTCCGCTGAAAAATCTTTTTTATCAAATTTTTCGTCCGCCACTGTGCCGACTTCCATCGGCGTCAAATTGTCTGGTGCATCAAATTCGGCAATGATTGTCCCCCGTCCTTTGGGATCGCGACCGCGACTGTGCCAGAGCCAAACCAGTAATCCTAAAATTAAAATAGGCAGAAGTAAAATTCCGTTGTCTTTGAAAGTTTCCCAAAATTTTTGGATAATACCGGGTTCTTTAATTATGCCCTTGGGAAATCCAGCCACAGCCGTCAAGCCTTGACCAGGGATTATTTCCCCTGAACTTTTATAGGAAAAGTTTCCATTTTTTAGAAAATCTTTGCCACATTCGCTTGCACTGCCATAAACGCCTTGAAAACACTCAATCTGCAACTTATCCGTTTCAATTTGTTGAGGCAGTTGGATTTCCAGCGAAGCATTTTTAATCGGCACCAGCCACTTATCGCCGGTCAGATTCCAATAAAGTTCATCGTGGTCGGTGAAATAATTTATGGCGCGCTGGATTTTATAATGAATGACATAGACTTTTTCCCCGCTGATTAGCTTATTGACGTCGCCAATTTTTATTTCAAAATCAGCGCCTGTGTAAGAAGTCGTAAAAGCATACGGGATTCCATTTTCATCGGCAACGGAAACATCCGTCAGGCGCAAATTATAATTTCCGCCCCGCGCTTTATATTTGACCGTGACATCGCGGAAGATTCCATGTTTTTCCAAAGCGCCGAAATTATAATCAATTTTCTCCGTCACCTCAATAGAAGCGTCAGTATTGATGACAATTTTCCCGGCAAAATTATCCACTTGCTCTTGGCTAATAGTATCGACTGACGTTTGAGCCTGCGCTGAAAAACCAAACCAAAAAAAGCTTAAAATTACAGCTAAATTTATGACAACTTTTTTCATATCTCTATTATACCACTAAAAAAAGCGTTTCCAATGGAAACGCTTTTGATGCCTTAGACATCTTTAAGCAAGTTTTTTCAGATCAGCCAGATGTTTTTTTAAGAATTCTTTGGCCTGATTAGTCAGCCGGAGAGCATAAATGGAAAGCACTAAACTTTCGGCTTGGCTTTTTATATCTTTCCAGGAACGGAAAGAGATAAATTTCAAGGTGGTCGCCAAGCTTTTGCCGAACCATCTCCAGCCGTAGTAACTGGCCATGGCCTTAGCTATTGAAACCTGCAGCTGCCAGGCTGTCATATTTTGGGGCTTAATGACCACTCGGATACCGTCATAGAGCCGCCATTTTTTGACGCCTAGTTCTTCAAACAAGAGGCGCCCTTGGGCTTTTAGCTTGTTATAAACCCGCGTGCCAGGCAAAGGACCCAATGCCCAAAGCTGGATGGCATCGATTTTATTCTTTTCGGCAAATTTAACAGTTTCTTTGGCAGTTGTGGTAACATCGCTATCACCGCCAACAACAAACATGCCTAGAGCTTTTATACCGAATTCGCGAATGATTTTGATGCCCTGAATAATATCGGCCACTGTTTGGCTTTTCTTATAATCTTTAAGAGTTTTAGGATTAATGGATTCTAGCCCGAAAAAAAGCCATTTACAACCACTGAGGGACATTAATTTCATCAGTTCCGAATCTTCGGTGTCTTTTACTCGCATCTGTGTTTGCCAGGTAAATTTAATATTCCTATGCAATATCTCCTTTAGAAGTGTTTTTGCCCGCGGCAAGCTGGCCGCAAAGTTATCGTCATAGAAGAAAATTTTAGCCTGAGGAAACTTGCCAGTCAATTCTTCCAGTTCTTTTATGACGTTATCCACTGAACGGAAACGATATTCCCTGCCCCACATAATTTGCACCGAGCAAAACTCGCAACCAAAAGGACAGCCTCTGGATGTTTGCATGGGAATCAATTCTTTTATTTTATAGCCCCGGATTAAATTTAAATCCGGTGCAGGCAAAAGATTCAGCTCGTCTGAAGACATAAACGGGCGGCCTGGATTGTGAAAAATATTCTGCCCAATTCGATAAGACAAGCCAGAAATATTTTTTATCGCCGCCGGTTTAGGATTTTCCAGCCAATTTACCAGTTCCACCATAGTTTTTTCGCCCTCGCCTCTCACCACATAATCAAAAAAATGGTCAAGAGCTTCATCCGGCAAAAAAGTGAAATGCGGTCCGCCGCCACAGATGGAAATATTTTTCCCCTTGGCTCTGATTTTTTCAGCAATTTCGTAAGCCCGTGGCGCCGTCGGCGTCAAAGCGGAAATGCCTACTAAATCGGCAGAGAAAACTTCCTCCCAATCAATGGGAGAAATATTTTCGATATAAATGATGACTCGATGACCCAGATTGGTTAGGATTTTTCCGATAATCGGCAAACCTAACCGGGGCATTTTATGCATCTGAAAAATGTTGAAAATGTTTACTTCTGACGCTTCGATTAAAACTATTCTCATGATATCATCCTCCTGAATACGGTATTTTTGGTTTATTTTATGTAATTGTCAAAGAAACAATTCATTAAAGAATAGCTCATCAGGGATTTTTTGTCAATTAAAAACCGCACAAAGCATGGCATTACATGGCTCAATGTTAAAATGAGTTTATTTGTAATTCTTTATCTCTGCCCCTATTTTGGCGGCTAAATTGATAAAAGCCTCATTAGCTATGGCCACTTTGGAACTGGGCCGCAGAGAAAGGAATTTTTCCGGTCCGAGGATCAGATAAATCACATTGATCGCGCCGTCTGTTTGCGTAGCCATCAGATTGTCCATCGGAATTTGCGGATTTTTTTCCACTTTGAATCCCATGGCTTCGTTGCCGGTTTTTTGGTTCTCTACGGAAAGATATTCCAGATTAAGCATTACATATTCTTTGTCATCGAAATAATAAGTGCAGTTATAAATTCCGTCGATTTTCGGCAATTCAATTTTGGCCAATCTTTGGCCCAGCATATTTTCGATGAACTCTTTGGTAAACTGCCCGCAGATGTCTTCCAGAACATAATAGCTTTTATCTTGGCGCGTCGGCTCGCCGGGATATTCCACAAAACAACTCTTAAGCCGTTTTCCCGGATCGCCGTAATTCTCAAGTGTTACTTTTTTTTCTTCACAAGGACCGGGATAGTTGTTTTTAGCTACACTTTTGGCTTCTTCCGCCGGCGGTTTTTCGCTTATGGCTTCGGGGCTGTTTTGCGGAACTGTATTATTATTTTTACCGCAGCCGGCTAGAATTACAATTCCGGCAAAAATAGCAGTAGCAACTAGATATTTTTTTCGCATATTTTTTTGATATAAATTACTACTTTTATCCTAACTCTAAAAAGACTTTTTGGCAAAATAGAAAGGGACCAGTTAGATTCAACTGGTCCCGCTTAGCCTTTGTTTATGTTGACGGGATCGGCCACTATTTCCTGTTTTTTAACTTTTTCATTTTTCAGGTAATGTTCCTTGCCTGCGATAAAGACAGAGAACATAAAATAACAGAAAATAATCAGGATGGGAAAGACAATATACTCGAAATTCAACTTAAACCGGCGTTTTATTAAATAGGAGATACCCATAATAATTAGAGCGGCAACGGCGGTATTTTTGGCAACGGGCAATATATATCCGAATTCAAAAACGCTTCTGCCAATGCCGAAAACCATCCAGAAAATACCCCATGCTAAAGAACCTAACATGTATGTCCAATATTCTTTCATATTCATTCCTCCTTTCTATTAATATTTTAAAGGGCTTTTTGGGTTTTTAAAAAAACCAGCTTTGGAAGCTGGTAATTTCTACTTAAATTTTATCCGCAGGCAAACAGGCGAAAAATTATTTTTCTTATTGGGCGGATTTTGGATTCTTTTTATTTTCATCGGATTATAAAGTAATCCTGCTTATGCCTTAATTTTACCCCTAAAACATAGAATCGTAAAGTGCCAGAAAATCGGAATTTTATTCATTATGAAAATTATCAATTTCCAGGAATGAAACCGGCGCCTATCTGCCACTCTTTGATAGCCGGCACCGGATGGATAAGCATTATAATATTTAAGGTCAGATTGTCGCGGATCATATACCCGACAAAAATTTCCATCACAATAACCGCTAATACTGAAAGCCAGATCGGCCATTTGTAAGCCAGATAAAAACCTAAAATACAAGCTAAAATATCAGCCATTGAATTGATTACGCTGTCACCGAAATAATCCAGCGCAATAGTCGCTTCACGATAATGATTAATGATAAAACTGGAATTTTCCAGCACTTCCCAGCCGGCTTCCAGAAGCACAGCTAAAACCAATCGCCAGCCCAATGGCACCTTTCGCGCAAAAATCCAGAGCAAAGCAAAAAAAAGAAAACCATGGATGATATGCGAAGGCGTATACCAGTCAGTCAGATGTTGTGAGTTTTCCGAGCTATAAACCACTCCGTGCCAGAATTTTATGTAACCGCACTTGCACCAAGGCACCCGTCCCATCAGCAGTTCGGCTATTGCGGCTATAAAAATTATACCAAAAATTGCCAAGATTGGTTTGTAATTATTCCGCCAAAATTTTTCAATTTTATTTTTCATTCTATTATTATACCTTAATTTTACTCCGGCAATGGATGTTTGGCAAAAAAATATATGAAAAAAGCGGGGCAACACGGTGCTCCGCTTCTAACTCTGCCATAAATTCCCTCTTTTTTTTAGATGGCCGAAATTTTTATAGTTTCCTTTAACGATATGAATTTCGAGCACTCTTTACAGGAAAATGATTTCCAAATCTTTGTTTCTTTCTTTTCTTTATTTTTTTTATTTTCTTTTTCTATCTCAATTAATTCCCTTTCCATATAATTCCACTGATCCGAGCACCAGTCATATTTTCCGCAACCGGTATTTCGATGCGCTTCTATCTCTTTGTCGTTTAGTTGCCGTGAAACAGCCATTGGCTGTTCTTCACCCGGAAAATATTTTTTATACAGCAGGTCTTCTGTGCAACTGCGAATTAATATCAAAGTCTCACCAGATTTGGCAGGCGCGGCTTTTTTCCCCGGTTTTTTAACTTTTGTTTCAGCCGGAGCTTTTTCTATGATATGGCTATCAGGCGCTAGATTTTCTACAATAGCCGCTGGTTTTACTGGAATTTCCTTTTTTAGCGGTTTTTCAATTTCTGGTTTCGCAGCCAAAAAATGAATACCCTCCTTATCAATCAAGGCATAAAAATGTTCATGACAGCTGCTACAGAATTTTTTTCTGACTATTGTTTTTTTCTTTGCTCTTTCGAAAACACTTTCGGAAATTTCCGCTATGTAGACATACTCACAATGTGGACAAAATATAGTAGTTTCTCTTCTGGCTTCCATTGACATCCTCCTTTTTGTTCGAGTAAAATATCTTATGGTTATTCTTTTGTTAAAAAGCATTCTGGCTATCATAACAGACTAAAACAGTTTTGTCAATAGAAAAAGCGCTTTAAATTTTAGCGCTTTGGAAAACCGGATTATATTCTTTCCAATTCGACTATCCGGGCTTTTTTCGTAATTTTTTCTTCCGTCAGAAGCCCTTCTTTGGCTCCGTAATAATTGACTACACTGCCGCCATTGGCTGTTCCCCATCGGAGCGCTTCGCTCAAATCTTTGTCTTTAAGAATAGCGGCTAAAAAAGCCGCGCCGAAAGCATCGCCGGCACCGGTCAGATCCACCGGTTTTTCCTTGGTGGCAGAAGCCCGAAATATTTCTTCTCCGTCAGTCGCATGATTGCCGTTTTCCCCATCCGTCATGGCAATGATTTTCGGGCCCAGTTTTAAAAGTTCCCGCAAAAGTTCTTTGGGTTCTTCCGTTTTTCCGCCGGTTATTTCAATAGCTTCATCTTTATTCAGTAGCAGCATCTCAGCGTTTTCTATGAACTCGATGACTTTAGCTTTGTCTTCTTTGAGATTGGCTTGCCCGGGATTGACGGCCAGTTTCATATTGCTGGATTTCTTGGCTGTCAAAATTTTATCCATATTTCCTTTCCAGTCGCCGTTTAGAGCGCTGACAAAAAGCCATTCAGCTTCCAAATCGTCTTTGATTTCCAATTTTTCGTTGGCATCGCGGTTGAAAAAAATCGTCCGGTCGCCGGTCTGCGGATTGACTAAAATAAAAGACAAATCAGTTCGGTATTTACCGTCCCATTGGATAAATTCCGTTTCTACTTTTTCCTGCCGCAGATTGTCAATTACCCAGTCGCCTTCCGGATCGCTGCCTACCCGGCAATAGCAGGCGGCGTCGATTCCCAAACGAGCCAAACCTTGTGCCGAATTGGCGGCGCAGCCGCCCGGCGCTTCATAGCGGTCGTCAATTTGATATTTGGCGCCATATTCAAAAGCCATCAGTTTCTTTACCTCCGGATCGCCGGGATTGTCAATAATACGCATTTCAGAAGTCGGGAAAAAAATATCTTTAGCAGCGCTTCCGATACAAATTACCTGTTTCATACGATTAAAGTTTCTTTATCCATTAATTTTGGCTTTTCCACGCCGAAAATATCCAAAATAGTCGGCGCAATATTGCCTAAAACTCCGCCGTCTTTAAGCTTGCGATTTTTATACTTTTCGCTTATAAGTATGAACGGCACCGGATTTTTGGTATGGAAAGTATTAGGCTGATCAGTGCCGGGATCCATCATATCGTCCGCATTGCCGTGGTCGGCGGTGATAATCAAATGGCCGTTGAGCTTCAAAATTTCTTCCGCCAGAATTTTTATCTGTGAATCCAAAAACTCCACCGCCCTGACAGTCGCTTTTAAATCGCCGGTATGCCCTACCATATCGGCATTGGGGTAATTAACAGTAATAAAATCACAGTTTCTATTTTGGAGATATTCCATTATTTTAGCAGTCATTTCTTTTCCCGCCATTTCAGGAGCTTTAGCGTAGGAATCAATTATAGGAGACGGAACCATTACCCGCTCTTCTCCAGCTACTGGATCGGCATAGCCACCATTCAAAAAATATGTCACATGGGCAAATTTTTCCGATTCGGAAATATAAAGTTGTTTAAAACCACCTATTTCCATTGGCAAAGTAGCTTGCAAGGTATGTCCGGGATAAGCAGTATGAACATTCAGATCCGGACCAAAATCAGTCATAGCCGCGAAATAAAGATTTTTTAAAGTTTCTGTTACGGGAATTTTGTCGCGCAGAATGCAATCTCGGTCGCCGACAAAAAATTTGGTAAATTGCCGGGCGCGATCGGAACGCAGATTGAAAAAAATCACCGCATCATTGTCGCTTATTTGGGCAACCGGCTGGCTATTTTCCATGATAATTGTCGGCAGAACATATTCATCCGTCAGCTTATTTTTATAAGCGTTGTCGATAGCTTCTTCGGCTGAATCAGCTTTTTCGCCTTCGGCTTGAACCATGGCTACATAAGCTTTTTTCAGCCGTCCCCAGTTTTTAGCCCGATCCATGCCATAAAAACGCCCACCAATAGTGGCAATTTTTCCGATTCCTTCTTTAGCCATGATAATCCGAAAATTTTTCAGATGCTCTTGGGCGCTTTGAGGATAGGAATCCCGCCCGTCGGTAAAAAAATGGCAGTAAGCTTCACTGATGCCGTTTTTTCTGGCTAGATTTAAAACCGCCTTGAAATGATTGGGATCGCTGTGAGGGCTGTCGGCATCGCCCATTAGACCGATTATATGCAAACGGCTTTGATTTTTTTTGGCATGATTCACGGCACCAATCAGTGCCGGATTAACAAAGAAACTGCCGTCAGTAATACTTTCGGTAATATAGGCCGAATCTTGCTTGACAATCCGACCCGCGCCAATGTTCATATGCCCGGCTTCGGAGCCGCTCATTTTATTGTCTTCCAAACCGACATCCTGTCCGGTCGCGCCTAAAGTTGTTGAAGGATAAGTTTCAATTAAACTATCAATCGTCGGCTTTTTAGCCAGCGTGATAGCATTGCCCCGGTGCGGCGGCGCCACGCCCCAGCCGTCAAGGATTATTAAAAGTGTTGGCGATTTTAATTTCATTTAAATTTAGTTAATGACTTTAGATATTACGCGAACATCATCAAACCTCCTATTGTCAATACAACTCCAATAATTACTATCGCAACAAAGTACAAATATATACCTTTGCGGATATATTGTCGTTTTGAAAAAAATCTCATTAAATATACTAAAAGTGACAAAACAAGTAATCCTGGAATTAAAATATAAAAAGATCCACTCAACAGAAGAACGGATAATTTCATTAAGGAAATAAAAATAAAAATTAGAAAGCCATATATAATAAAAAATGGTGTTGACTTTAGCGGGTTACTTAGATTAATTACCAAAAAATAAGTTACATAAAATAATAGATGTAGAATAATTCCAATACATACACCAACTATAAAATCTTTAATCTTTTCTCCCTTATTCGTATAAACTTTTTTATTTTTAAAATCCCAAAAACTAGCATTTATTTGCTGAGTATTAATTTGGTTAGTGTTTTTTTGATCCATTTTTTTATATCACTTTTTAAAGCTTTTCTTCTATCCGAAGCAATCTGTTGTATTTGCAAATCCTTTCCCCCCTGGATGGCGCGCCGGATTTTATAAAATCGGCTCCAACTGCCACCGCCAGGTCGGAAATAAAGTGGTCGGTAGTTTCTCCGGAGCGGTGAGATACTATGATTTTCATCTTTCTTTTTTGAGCCATTTTTATGCATTCCATAGTTTCAGAAAGCGTTCCAATTTGATTGACTTTTATGAGAACTGCATTGCAAGCCCTTTCTTTGATAGCCTGCTTCAGCCGATTGGTATTGGTCACTAATAAATCATCTCCGATCAGCATTATTTTCTCGCCGATTTTTTCATTCATCATCCGCCAACCTTCCCAATCATTTTCATTCAATCCGTCTTCAACGCTTATGACATTGTATTTTTCAATCCACTCATTATAGATATTTATCAGCGCTTCGCGCTTGAGTGCCGCGTTTTCCGGCTTAAACATATACTGCCCGTCTTTTTCATTAAAAAAAGAGCTGGCAGCTACGTCTATGCCAGTGGAGACTTCTTCTCC
Organism: Candidatus Moraniibacteriota bacterium; assembly: GCA_026396205.1. Lineage (GTDB taxonomy): Bacteria > Patescibacteriota > Minisyncoccia > Moranbacterales > UBA2206 > JAPLXF01. The sequence goes on from JAPLXF010000024.1 coordinate 16,348, forward strand.
TTTTTTATAGCCGGCTTTTTCAATCGCTTGGTTGATAAGTTCCAACGGTTCCTGGTTGTTTTCCAATTTGGGCGCAAAGCCGCCTTCATCGCCAACAGAAACAACTTGGCCTTTTTCGGCCAGTATTTTCTTGAGAGCGTGGAAAATTTCACTGCCGGCGCGCAATTGTTCTTTGAAAGTTTTTATGCCATTGGGAATAACCTTATACTCCTGGATGCTTAGGCCCGAATCGCTGTGCTGTCCGCCGTTGATAACATTAAACATCGGCGTTGGAATTTCAAATTTATGGTTTTTAATTTCGTAAGTTTCAGCAATGTATCGGTAGAGCGGAATATTTTTTTCCACGGCCGTTGTCCGGCAGATTGCCAGTGATGCGGCCAGAATTGCGTTGGCGCCGAGGTTAGACTTGTTTTCTGTGCCATCAATTTCTATCATCCGCTTATCGATGGCCACTTGCTCTTCTGATTCGATGCCAACTACTGCTTCGGCGATTTTCGTATTTATATTCTCAATTGCTTTCAGAACCCCCAGTCCGTTGTATCGGCCGGCATCGCCATCGCGCAATTCCAACGCTTCGTAAGTTCCTGTGGAAGCTCCTGACGGCACCGCCGCCGTGGATTTAATTCCCGATTCCAAAACCACTTCGGCTTCCACCGTCGGATTCCCCCGCGAATCCAAAATTTCCCTTCCGAATATTTTTATAATTTTTGACATAAATTTATTCCCGCCAAAGGCGGGCGAGCTCGCTGGTTAATACCTCGCGGCTTGCCGCGAAAATAGAGTCCAGAGCTTGCTCTGGGGTTAATACCATTTATTTTTTTAACACTTCAATTCCCGGCATAGTACTGCCGCTTAGATATTCTAGCATAGCTCCGCCGCCGGTAGAAACGAAGGATATTTTATCCATCGCGTTATTTTTTTCCAAAATTTCCAAAGTTTCTCCTCCGCCGACTAAAGTATAGGCACTGCCGGAAATTATCGCTTCGAATATTTTTTGCGTACCAACTGCATATTTTTCCTCCTCGAATTTCCCCATCGGCCCGTTCCAAATTATGGTCTTGACGCCTTTAATAATTTGCGAAAATTTAGAAATTGTATCAGGACCGATATCTAAACGGTCATCGATATAATCAATTGGCAAAATAACTTTTTCGCTGAAAGATATTTTTTGGTCTACAGCTTCATTGGCAATTTTACCGCCGACCAAAACATAATCGTATATTTTTTCAAAAGTTTGGATGACCGGCAATTTGGTTTCAATTTTGGCGCCGCCAATAACCGCCACAGCCGGTTTTTCTGGATTATTTTTTAGCCGGTCTAAATTTTCAATTTCTTTTTGTAGCCAAAAACCGGCATAGCTGGGTAGAATTTTCGCCACGCCGGTTACTGAGGCTTGGTCGCGATGGCAAACGCTAAAAGCATCGTTGATAAAAATTTCAAAATTTTCGGCTAACTTTTTCGCGAAATTAGCATCATTAGATTCCTCGCCTTCATAAAATCTGACATTTTCCAACAGTAATACTTCGCCAGAATTTAAATCTTCTAAACTATTTTTTACCTTATCCCCAGCGCAGTCGCCTATAAAATTTATTTTTACTCCAAGTATATTTTCGACATCAGCCTTAATCTGCTCCAGTGAAAATTCCAGATTTGGCTTGCCCTCGGGGCGGCCTAAATGCGAACATAGCGCTATTTTGCATTTTTTTTCCAAAAGATATTTTACGGTTTCTTGGCAAGCTTTAATTTTGAAAGTTTCTTTAGCTCTTCCATTTTCTACCGCCACATTAAAATCTATTCGCAATAAAACTTTCTTGCCTTCAATATCCGCATCTTGTATCTTACTTATTTCCATAATTTTCAAAAATATAAAGTATAAATTAGAAATTGGGAATTAGAAATTAGAAATTCTAATGGTATTTCCCCATCCCTAAAATTCCTACGATTACACCAATCAGTGCCGTGATCATAGTAATAATCCAAAAACGCATAGTTACTTTGGTTTCCGGCCAACCTTTGGCTTCAAAGTGATGGTGAATGGGCGCGGCTAAAAATATTTTTCTTTTTAAAAGCTTTTTAGAAGTAAGCTGAATTAATACCGAACCTGATTCAACGACATAAATGAAAACGATTATAAATAGCACTAACGCTGAATTGGTAAGCATGGCGATTACTCCCAGCGTCGTTCCCAAAGAAATAGCTCCGGTATCGCCCATAAAAAACCGCGCCGGATAAATATTAAACCACAGAAAAGCCAGCAGCGCTCCGGCAATCGCCGCACAAAATGATGCCAAATCCACTTTATTCTGGGAAAAAGCGATGATGCCGAAAGAAGCGAAAGCCACAATTAAAACTCCGCCATTCAAGCCATCCAAGCCATCTGTTTCATTGGAGGAAATAGCCGTAAAAAGAATGATAAAAATAAACAGCGGGATATACCACCAGCCGATACTGAAATCGCCAACGGCCGGAATATGAATG
>JAPLXF010000065.1 GCA_026396205.1 Candidatus Moraniibacteriota bacterium
CCCGACACGGCAAAAAAACCATTTTCACCGTTAAATCCACTACCGGCTTGTGCTGGATAACTTTCATCGCCGCCGGAGCCGTTCGTATGGATTTTGGAAATTTTCTGCTGGGCTCATTCTGGGGCGGAGTTGTCTGGAGCGGATTTTTAACTGTTGTGGGTTATTTTTTCGGCTATGCCTTCGCCAGCATCAGCCAGACCATCGAATATGCCGGTCTCGTTATTTTTTTCGCCGCCGTCATATTCATTTTAGGACTCTCTTTTTACCGAAAATACCAATCCCAAAAATTTACGGAAAACAGTAGCCAATAGTCTTTTTTTAGTGATATAATAAGAATGCAAGGACAAGCTTATGTCCAAGAATAAAATGGATAGAAGAATACCTGCGCTCGAACCTTTTTTCGAGAGTGTTTTGATTTGCAATGACAAACAGCTGCGCCCGTATATCGAAACCTTCGTCATCGAGCCGGAAAATATTTCCCAAGAAAAATTGGGAACCATTTTCGGCATTTTTGAAATCGCCGACGAATCCGAAGAATCTTCCTATATTGTCAACTATCTGATTTCCGTCATCAAGAAAGAATATTTTTTGCGGACTAAGGGCGGCGCTTTTGAAAGTTTCGAATCGGCACTCCACAAGGCCAATTTGGCGCTTTCCAAGCTGGCCGAACACGGCAGCGTCAGCTGGATCGGAAAATTCAACGGCATTATTATGGCTATTGAAAAAAGTAATGTCCACCTTTCCCAAACTGGCAATGCTTCGGCTTTTCTTTTGCGATCAAAAATTATTACTGAAATAAGCGAGGGATTGGCGCCAGAAGGGCCGGAACCCAATCCTCTTAAAACTTTTGTTAATATTTCCAGCGGCCGGCTGGAAACCGGAGACAAATTTATTCTGCTCACCGCCAATGTTTTTGATATTTTTTCCATCGAGGAAATAAAAAAAAGCGCCTTGCGTTTCAATCAGCAGGATTTTATCCAGTTCCTCCGCACCGCTTTGGGCAACGAACTCCAGCAGGCGGCAGCGTTGGTAGTGGATCTGAAAGAAAAAGTGGAAGCGCCCGTGCCTTCTGCTGATAGAAAAACCGCTTATCACAACGCTTTCAGCCAAAATGCTTTTGCAAAAACCAAACCTAAAGAAGAAACAATTGAGGCTTTGGTTCAAGAAGAAGCCATTGAAGATGAAATGGCCAAGGAACGCGGCGGACATTTGTATATCCGGGAAAGCGAGACATCCGGCCGAACCGGTATTTCCGCCCGCGAAATCTGGATTGCTACCTTGGAAAAATTCCAAATTGTTACTCGCCCGCTTGGCCAAGGCTGGCGGCGTGTTTCCCGGGGGGCCGTTTCCACCATAAAAAATAAACTGCGGAAAAAGCCGGCTTCCGGCGCTGAAGTTATAACCGAAATTGAAAATCAAGAAATAATAATGCCTTCCGCTCCCAAAAAATTTTTCCAATGGAACCGGGCAATGTCCCCTGTGGGAAAATTTTTCCACTGGCTAGCCGGATTATTTTCCAAACTTATTCCCAATCTGTCCAAATTAAAAAATGTATTCTTGCGGCTGGATTATTCCCAAAGGCTTTATGTTATACTGATAATTTTAGCCATTATTTTTGTGCCGTTTTTTGCGGTTAAGTTTTTTGGGAGTTCTCATAAACAAGCGGCTCCCCCGCCGATCGCTGAACCGGTGGCTCCGCCTATTCCGCTTGAAGCCGACAAAAATGTCGTCCGGCTGGAAAATCTGGCTGACGTTTATACTGCCGAGAATATTCAGCGAGTTATTAATCTTAAAGGAAAGTTTTTCGCTGTTTCCGGAAATGAAATTATTGATTTGGAAAACAAGGAGGCTTTCGGCTTGCCGGATGAATTTAAAAATCCGCAATTTATTGCCGGCATGGACGACCTTAATTTAATTTTTATTTTCCAAGACCGGAAGGCCATTGCTTTCAGTCCGGTTTCCAAAAAATTCCAGCCGAATAATATTACTATTCCGGAAAACGCTGAAATCGCCGCCACGGAAACTTATCTGACTTATTTGTATCTGGTGGACACTAAAGCCAATCAAATTTACCGCTATCCCCGCGCCGAAGGCGGCTTTGGCGAAAAAGTTGATTGGAAAAAAGATGACACTGATCTAGCCGGCGTTACCGGCATGGCTATCAATGAAAATCTGTTTTTAGCCAATGGTGAAAACATCCTCAAATTTTTCCAAGGCAAGAAACAGGATTTTAACATCGAAGAAACCGCCACGCCGATAAAATCCGACCAGCTTTATACCCGGCAGGATTTGGAAGATTTGTTTGTTCTCGACCAAGCCAATTCGCGAATTGTCCGCTTGGACAAAGACGGAAAAATTATTTCCCAATTCTACAACTCCAGTATTTCTGAAGCTAAAAGTTTTTCCGTGAATACCGATACCAAAACTGTTTATCTTAACAGCGAAAATTGGGTAAAGTCTTTCCAGATGGAGTAAAACATTCGACTAAAAAAATACTTATCTTGGCCGATAAGTATTTTGATTTACCTTTATTACGAACATTCCAAAATTCTATAAAATGTTGAAATGTTATTTTAGCAATTCAGGGTTTTTTGCATTTTCCCTCATATTCACAGCCCAGTTCGCAATAATACTGTTTCTCTTCCAGCTTATCATTCCGACAAATCTGTTCATTAAGATAATTTCCAGAGCAAGTATCGCAAGAGGAACCTTGATTTTCATTATCTGCATATTGGACGCATCCGGATTTATATTGATCATCGCCGTCTGAATCTTTGCAGACATTATAATTTTTTATGCTGAAATTATTGTCGGAATAATCATTGACTTCTGGATCTTCATCCGAAATGACTTGGACCTTATAGGCATTATTCTTTTTTGACGTGGGAAGAACTCTTTTATCTATGATCCAATTGTATTCACCTGTTCCTGCATCCAGCGTGCCATTATCTTGGATAATGTAATTAAAACCGGTCTGATTTTTCAGGCTCGTGTCATGGATGAAAATATGGACACGACTTACGCCTTCTGCTTTCCATTTGATAGTCCTGACACTTCCAATCCTGAATATTTCTCCTCCATTGGGATAGATCACTTTGATATACCGGTTGCATTTTCCATTCGAGCATCCCCTGGGACAATCAAATTGGGTGGTGGAATATTCTTTTGAGTTGGAGCATAAATATTCTTGCAGCCTATTAGAATCAAGACAAACATCGGAAAAAGTTATTTCTTTTCCTGTTTCATCCCAATAAGTAAGATCATTTTTGCTAAAATAATCAGATGCTCCATTATTTTTCACACATTCGGTAGGAGAGATTGTTTTTTCTTGAACAGGCACTGACACTACATCTGGTAAAGTATTAGCAGGGATTGTTGGAGTTTGGGCTTTTTGCCCACCAAACCAGAAAATTATCCCGAAAACTAAGGCAATCAAAACAACAACACCAATAGCAAATTCCGATGCGATTTTTTTGTTCATAATATTTAAAAAATTTATTTTTTCTCTAAAACTCTATCACTATCAAAATAGTATTCGTAAGAAATATCATGCCCTTCAATCCATTCACCTTCAATTAAGGAATATTTTATACTTCTTGTTTTTTCGTCATATCCACTACAATTATAAACCAGCTTATCTCCTCTTAAATCCTTTATTATCTTAAAGGATGGCACGCTAATTATATTTACAAACCCTCCGGCGAAACCATCCGGATTGCATTCATAAAAATAATCTTCTTTCTCGGTAAATCCATAAATTTCAGAAAAAGAAGAACTATAAACTATTTTACCGCTTTTAATGTCATAGACACTTACAGAAAAACCCTCCCAGCCCAGCTTTTTATATGTCAAAAAAAATCCTTTTTTGGAAAAGATGATATCTTTGAAATTCAAATAAATATTTTCTTTATTTGGTCTTTTTATTTCATCAATAGTTTTTTTGTTCCCATTTGCTTCGAGTATGACTGATTCACTGCCATCATTCCATGCAACATATGCTTTTAAGGAACTGCTAAAAATGACTTCTCCGCTTATATCATTTTTTAATTCGACGGAAGATATAGTTTTTATTTTTCCATTTATAATTTGCATGATGACATCATATCTTTTTCCCGACCCGTCTTTTTCTATTAAATCAACTTTTAATTTATATTGGCCTTCGCCTATTTTTATTAAATTATCCGTTTTTGCAATTTCAACATTTCCATACCATTTTTCAAATTGCTGGAAACTAACTTCCGGTTCTAGTTTCAAATTATAAGCTTCCTGAAGAGATTCCTTAAATGAAAGAAGCGAATAATATTTATGTATAATTTCAATATTTGTATCTTCTGCTATTAAATTTGTTTTCTGATTTACTTGTGTATTATTTCCCCCACCGGAAATATTTTGTGAATCAGTAAATTTGAAAGTGGAAAGAATCGATTTTTCATCTTGTCCGGTAGATTCTTTGCTTCGTGCAAGAAATTTTAAGCTATATAATGTTCCTTTATGCAAAGATACCACGGCATAATTGGAAACATATCCACCTAAAATAACTTCATACGCTTTTTCGCCTCCTAATAAAATTTCACCCAATTTTATATCTGTCCCGTCTTTATCAAATGGATCATATGGCAATGATTTATAATATTCATTAAGGTTTTTTGCACTAGTCGGATTAATATCAATTGTTAAATCGGTATAGCCCATGGCCACATCTCCGCGCTTATTCGGATTGGCATCTTCTTCTTGTTTATGTTTATTGCTTTGACATATAAGCCCTTGAGCACCAGTATATTCGACACAACTCCAATCTTTTGGATATTTAAATTCAATTCCTAGTATATTATTTTTATAAGTCTGCCATCCAGCAGTTTCGTCTTTAATAGTCGGAGTTTGAACTTTTTGCCCACCTGCCCAAAAAACGATTCCTAATACTATGGCAATCAAAACCAATATTCCAATTGCCAATTCCGATGCGATTTTTTTGTTCATAATTTTTAAATTAATTAAAATTATTAATTGATTGCTTACTTCAATATACTAGAATACTGAAGTAAACTTTATCCTCTGAGTTTCTTTTTAGCATCTAGCAAATGATTTGCTTTTGAAACAATCGGCCTTTTTAATTCTCTTTCCAATTCCTTTCTGGCATTTCCCGCTATTCTGCCACCTCTTTTGGCGTCCTTTTTAAGTTTCGGAATATTTTTAGAATCTTCTTGGCGATGAATTTCTGTCGTTGATCTTTCGCCCAGCATTGTGAAAATCAACTCAAAATCATCCATATGATCACGGAGATTTTCCCTTTTTAATCCTTTCAGTTTTTTATATTCTTTCGGCGTAACGCCAAAAGTCGCTTTGGATATTTCCGCGGTCAAAATTTCATAATCCCTTTGTTCCTGCGCTCCGCGTTTTTGCCATTCATCCGTCAGTTCTTCGCGAATAGCAATTCCGCGCATTCGTTTTTCAATCCAATCATCGGAATAGCCTTTGAGTTTATAAAGTATTCTGGTTCTTTTAGTGGCTAGTTCCGGATCTTCAATTTCTTGTATCCGCTCATAGCCGATTTTTGCTAGCCAGCGCTTAAGCGGTTCTGCTTTGGGAGACGGGATTGATTGGATGATACGAAACATACCTTCGGTATTGGCGCAATCAGTTTCATATTTTTTACCATCATTAGCCTCCAATTTCAGTTGTCGACAAATTGTCGATAACTCAATCTTTTCCTCGTCTTCTACGCGAATTTTCATTTTATACCAATAATCATTGGGGTTTGCGCTATCTGTGAGCGCCTCAACCACATCAATCACTGAAAACCACCATTCATTTTGATAGAGTATTTTTCTGATTTTCCTACCTTTAAATAAAGCGATTTTTGTAGTTTCTAAATTTTCCATAATTTTACATCTTTAACCTGGTCCTTTCTAAAATCTCCCGATTAACAATATCTTTGTCCCGTCCATATTTGAGGTGCGATAGTTCCTTGAGCGCGTTGGCCACTTCCTGGTCGCCTTTGGTCGGCGGATAAGTTTTCATGCTGAACGGCCGGCTTAAAATATCGTTGGAAAGTATTTTGGCAAAGCAATTATAGTTGTCCACATTGACCAAGTCGTTTTTGGAAAACACCGGCTCAAACTGTTTTTCCATAAACTCGGCGTCTTCCGGCCCGATGCGGAACGAAATTAACGAACCGATATTGCCGAAAACGGCTTTGGAAATTTCTTCCTCGAGCTGGCCGATGAATTGATGGGCCAAAATCAGGCACAAGCGGTATTTCCGGGCTTCGGAAAGTATCTGGGAAATCGAATTGGTCGTCACATTCTGAAATTCGTCCAAGTATAAATAGAAATCGACGCGCTGGTTTTCCGGCATATCCACTCTGGAGAGCGCCGCCATTAAAATTTTCCCGACCACTACCATTCCCAAAAGCCTCGCATTGATTTCGCCGATTTTTCCTTTGGACAAATTGATCAGCAGTATTTTTTTCTGGTCCATTATTTCCCGGAAATTGATGGTGCTTTTCTGCTGGGCGATAATCGGGCGCATCATATCATTGGCGATAAAAGTTGTCAGTTTGCTGGTGATGTAAGGCACCACATTGGCCAGCGCCGCTTCCCCGCCAGCTTTCTCAGCTTCCTTGGTCCAGAAATCCACCACCGTCGGATTGGCGCATTTGGAAAGTTTCATGGCGCGAAATTCTTCGTCGGCCAAAACTTTGGGAATTTCCATCAGGGTATTTCCCGACTCCGGATCTTCCATCACCAAAAGCATGGCGTTGCGCATATATTGCTCGAACATCGGCCCGCCGGTTTGTTTCAGATCGTAAAGCTGGTCGAAAATTCCGATCATTTCATTGATCACGAAAGTTTTCTGCTCCGGATGCGCCGGATCATATTCCATCATATTGAGCCCAAACGGCCGTTCTACATCGGCCGGACTGAAAACAATCACATCTTCGGCTCTTTCTTTGGGAATGGAGACTAAAATATCTTCCACCGCTTGGCCATGTGGATCGATAAAGCAAAAACCTCGGCCTTCTTTAGCGTCCTGCTTGGCCATTTCTTGCAAAAAATTGGATTTACCGGTGCCGGTTTGTCCGATGGTGTAGAGATGCCGGCGCCGATCATTTTCGGCAAGCCGGATGACTGTTTTATCGTTGCGGTATTCATTGAAACCCAAAACCAAGCCTTCTTGCGGAATATCCACCGGCGGCGGCGCAGCATTGGATTTCAACCATTTTATTTTCGGCGCTTCCGTGACTGAAACCTGCAGATGGACGATGCTGGAAATTTCTTCCGTATTGAGAATTATGGAATAATCTTCGATATAATTGCGGAAAATAAAATCATAAGCGATGTCTTTCTGCTTCAGCCGGTTCTTGATTATGAAACTGTTGAGGTCGGCATTTTCGTATTGGGCGAAAGAATTTTCCAGCTGCGCTAGAATTTGCTGGGCCCGTTCCTGACTGCCTGCTGAAGCTACCAGCCGTATATTGGTTTTGAAAGCCGTCTTACTGGCTTTTTCATCGATGCCTTTTATAAGTTCCTGCTCTTCGGGAGTCAGTTGCACCGTTTTACCTTCGAACGGATTTTTTTCCTTATCGCCGTCTTTGGATTTAAAAATCGTGTTAAAAAGAGATTTGCCGAATTCCTTGCCAATTTTTCCCATTACGGATTTCGATTGCACATCTTTAAGCTGTTTTCCCTGCTGCATTTTGTGCGCGATTGACCGACCGGATGAACGCCAGCCGGAACGCATCGGCCTTAATACTAATTGTATCGCCGCGCCTTCTTCTTTGGCCGTCAGTTTGCTAAGTGCGTTGGTAATCGCGTTCAGCGGATCGACTTCCTGCCGTTCATAAGTTTTTATCGGAAAAGCGTATTTATTTTTAAGTTGCAGCATAGCGGCTTCCGTAAAACTGCCGGGAAAGAAAATATTGTAATCTTTGGTTTTTTCCAGCGAGGCGTTGGGAAAAAAGCTGTGAATTTGTTTTTCCACGCTTTCTTTGAATTTTTTGGGAACGGCGATGTAAAAAACAATTTCCTCGCTGTCGGCGGCATTGGCGATTTCCAAGGAAAGCGAAGGTGAACTATAAAGCAGCTGGAAGAAAAAACCTTTGGTTTCCCGCACAGTCGAAAGTGACGCCAATAGTTGTTCCATAGCGCCGATTTCCTCCTTCCACGAATCTTGTTTTTCTTTTTCTTCCTTGGGCTTGGCTACTTTGGAAACGCGGATAATTTCCAAATCTATATTCATCGACCGGTTGATCTGAGCGCGGAAATTAAAAAAACTTTTGAGCACCATAAAAACGCCACTCGCCAGACTGATGGTAGCTAAAATAATCGTGAGTATTAGAAAAACCGCATCCATATCTTTTTTGTTTTTATATTCCCTGTTTTTCCTTAAGCTTCGCTTTAGGAAATTTGTCAAATGCCTAAAATATTAAATTCGCAGATTTGTATAAGATTTGTAATTTGTAGACTAACTATATTTCTTTTATCAGCCCTTTTTGCACCAAAGCGTTATGCAATTCTTCAGCCAAAAGCCGATCGTGAAATTCGTCTAAAGTATAGTTGTCTTCCATATGGCGAGCTACTTTGACTGCGTGGATAACTCCCTTTTGCATCGCTAATTGAATAAGCTTTTCGATTTTAGCTTCCGCTCCTTGGGCCGTATTGGCAGCTTCGGCGTCTTGAACCACCGATTCAACCGTCGGCGGAGTGTAGGATTTTACTTTGGATAAAATTTTGTTGTAGGTCTTGTCTTTTTCGACTTCGCCTTCTTGGCGTTCGACGACTTGCTCGGGAACGGGCATCGCTTCCGGAGTGCTGGCAGGAATATTTTCCACCGCTCCCGGTTTTATGGTTTCGTTGAATTTTTCTTTGAGATTAAGGTCTTTGTCCTCAATCGGCTCCAAATTTCCCATATTTTTTAAAATCAAAAATTACACAAGATTTCCGGCCTTGACCACTTTTTCCTTGAATTCCTCAACGATTTTTTCCAGCAATTGGTCGTAATTGCCGATTTTTTCCCTTAAAAATTTTTCCACTTCCGCCGGCTCGGCGCTGCGGTCCAGCATCTGTTCATAGGCTTTCTGATCGGCTTCATTTAATTTATCCATCGTTTCAACAAACATTCTTTTGAGAATCACTTCCGTCATTTTGATCAGCAATTGTTCCTGCTTATCCTGCGGCAGATCGGCGATTCCCAATTCTTCGACCAGCGTCTGTTGGATTTGATTGTCCTGTGGCATATTTTTATATTATTTTTTAAATTATTACTTATTCACAGAAAGTTTGGCCAGCCTGGCGACCCAGGTCGGAATAGTTTCGTTGCTTTGCGGCTTGGCCGCTTCACCCAGCGTTTTTCCCTGTTCGGCGATCAGTTTTTGGATATTTTTATAAGTTTCGCTGTCCGGGCTCAACTGCCCTTGCACTTTATCCCAAGTCAAATTTTTAATCTGCCGCCAGTTGTCTATATTCAAACCGTAAACTTTTTTCATCAAAGAAAAGCCTTTGGAATCCAAAGTTTCCGTGCCGGAAAATCCCGGAACTTCTTTAATTTCCATTCCGTCCGGATTGATGGCAATTTCTTGCCCCGGCAAAACATGGTTCAATTTGTCAAAATCAATCGACGCTGCTGCCTTTTTCCACCGCCAGATCAACCATTTTTTCAGACAAATTTTCCGGAGTTGCCCCTGATGCCAAATCTTCGGGACCGAGCTGAGTTTGTATCATTTCTTCTCCGCCGGGAACGGCTCCCGGAGCATTAGCCGCCGCTTCGGCTTGCGCTTTTTCAAAAGCCTGCTGCGCTTTGTCTGCCATTTCATCTCCGCGCGCGGTAATTTCCGGCACTTGATTGGACTGGTTCAGATGATGATCTACGGCCGCTTCCAAATTGCTGGTTTTAGCGGTGGGAAAATGAACTTCCGGCTGATGTTCAATCCAGCCAACTTTTTCCATAATATATCTGCCGATACCCATTTTGCTGGCTGCTGTTCCCAAAGCAAAAATGGTAGCGCCAAGTGCTACGCCTACACCCAAGCGTTTAAGTTTTTCCCGTTTTTCAATTGATAATTTCTTGTCATAATCGCCAATTCCAGTTTCCAGACTAGCTATAATACTTTTAAATTTATCCTCCCCTATTTTTTCCGCTTGAGTTAATATCTGGCTTTGCTCTTCAGTTGCTTTTTGCTGTTCTTGTTTGCGGTAGGAAGCTTCGCGGCCAGCTACAAATCCATAACCGGCGGCGGCCGAACCCAAAGCTCGCATTCCTAAAACAGCTGTCCCGCCTCCGATAATCGCCACTCCATAACCGAAGAGGGCTTTCCTTTTCCAGTCTTGTTTGCGATACCAATTGAGAAATTTGGCGCCTTGCTCCATCGCCCAGCCCGGAGCTTTGCCGAATTTTTCTTCAATAGTTTTTGCCCTGGCCTGGTTATATGTGTCGAAAAGATTCATTCTTTCATCAAAATTGAAATATTTGACTATTTCCGCTGTTTTTTTATCCAAAGTTTCTCCACTCAAGCCTTTTCTCTCCATTTCCTTCATTTGAAATTCCATCAGCGCCCGGGCGCAGTCGGTATAATATTTATAGGCGTCGGAAACTTCGCTGATATTCTTGGAATCTGTTTTGATTCGAAGTACCGATTTTATTTTTTCCAGCACATTATTGGCTTTGAAGTCAGCCATGGCATAATTAAACCGGGCTCGGTCTAAATCACCTTTCAGTTTATTTTCTTTTTCCTGGCTGGCTAAAACAAGCGCTTCGGTTTTAGCTTCTAAAATTTCCGGTTGCGCCAAATCTGGAGCGATAACCGCTTCGGGTGTTGGCAGTTGCACGTTGGCTTTGCCCTCCGCCCAGATATGCTGGCCTTCTTCTTCCCAGAATTTTTTTATTTCCTGATTTTTATCGTCTTCGGGACTAACTTTTACAGCTGGCTTTTTTTCAACCAGATGGTCAGTTTTTTCCATCGCAATATCAATCGAACTTCTGATTGGATTATTGCCTTCCGGTGCTACAACTGGCGCTTCAACAACCGGGGTGGGATTAATTTTTTCTTGAGTGTTAACTTCGGCAATTGCTGCTTCATCTTTATCAGCTTTATCAATTGGAATACTAACCGGTTTTTTATCGGCGTCGTATTTAGCCCATAGATCTTTGGCTTTCTCATCAACAGCCTCTCTTAAATTTTTCTTAGCTTGTTCCATTTTTTATTTTATTTCTTCAGCTGATTTTTTAAATACGCAATTATCTTGGAGGTTTTTTCTTCATCTGCGAAAATTTTTCTATCTAATATTTCTTTTTTAAAATTGTTCCAGACTCTGTTTTTTTCTGCTTTTTTAGCCGCCGGAATATCCTCTGGACTATAACCACTATCTGAATAATCAAACTCGTCCGCAATTTTTAGAGTTGGATTGATTATTCCCTTCAATTTTTCTATTTCTATCAACTCTTCCGGCGTAAATTCCGGCTCTTTTTCAACTTTTGCCGTATCTGTATTTTCAAGCGGTTTTTCAGCCGCGATTGGTTGAACTACCTCTGCTTTAGGAATTGGCTTAAATTCATTTTCCTGCATAAAGCCATCCAATTCATATACGGCCATTCTTTCTTCAGTAAAACCCCTGGCGCCTTTTTTCTTGAGATTATAATAAATCAAACCATTATCATCGAATTCATTCAAAATAATTCTGTTTCCTTGTGGGTTTTCATATATGATTTTTTCACCCTTGGCTCTTTCGCCGGGATATTTTGCCCGGAGATCGTCAACTATTTTTTCATTAGCTTCTTTCGTTTTCTTTATCTCCTGATTGTTGAATTCCGCTCCCAATTTCCTATTGGCCGCTTCTTTAATTTTTTCCAACAATTCTTCCTCGCCCGGTTTTAAATCACTTTTTTTATACAGAGTAGTTTCTCCTTCTGCATCTAAATAAGCATTCTTATCAATACTGACTTTGCCAAAATTTTCAGGAACTTCGTCTTCTATAAGCCTTCCTAATTTTGACTTTTTAACTGTTTCAATGGCATCTTTGGCTTTAGCAAATTCTTCGGATTTTTTTTGTCCTTCTTTCTTTTGAACTTCAAGTTCTTCGGTTAAAATAGCGTGGAGCCTGGGAGATTCTTCTTTGAGTTCGTTTAAAACCAATTGCATTTTATCAAAAGATTCGTCATTTTTTCTTTTTTCATCAATTATTTCATTTATCCTTTCTTCAAAAGCATTACATTTATCAATTGCTTCTTGATCGACCCCTAAAGATTTTGCATACTCTTCTTTAGCTTTGTCAGAAAAATAAAAGCCGTTTTCTTCGGAATATTCTACCATTTGTGCATTATCTTTTTCTATTTTATCCAATCGATCAATTTCTTCCGCTACAGCTTTTTCGTCGATCAATTTACTTCTGGTTATACTTGATAAATTTTCTTTCGATCTCTTTACAAATTTTTCAACTCTTTTTTTATCTCCTGAAACTCCAAAACCATTACCGGCAGTTTGCCCTTGTTCTTTTACCATACTTTTAAAATATTATTTTATTCTACTTAGATTATACCACAAAATAAGCCAACGGTCTTGTGGGTAACCCTTTTCATGGCATATTGCTTGGATAAGCCCTCTGTATATGCTATAATAAAACCAAATAAAAAATACCAATTAAAATGGAAGGTAAAAAACAAAAACTTGTTTATCTATTTTTGGTTTTAGCCATTGTCGCTTTGGCTTTTTTTGTCAGATCATATCAGATCGAAAAAATCCCGGCCGGCGTTTATCCCGACGAAGCGGTCAACGGCATTGATGCTCTGACGGCCATCGATACCGGCCATTACCAGTGGTTTTATACCAACAATTTCGGACGCGAAGGATTGTTTATGAACCTGATTTCCCTTTCCATTAGAGTTTTCGGGCATACGGCCTTGGGGCTCAAAGCATGGTCCATTCTTTTTGGAACACTTACGGTTTTGGGAATGTATTTTCTCGGCAAAGAACTTTTCAAGAGTTCGCGCGCCGGCCTCATCGCCGCCTATCTGCAAGCTTTTTCTTTTTGGGCGATCAACTTTTCCCGCATTTCTTTCCGTGCCATAATGCTGCCTTTTATTTTGGTTTTTACTTTTTATTTTGTCCTGCGGGGACTGCGAACTAAAAGCTATTGGAGTTTTGCTTTGGCCGGTTTGTTTTTCGGCATCGGTTTCCATACCTATATCGCCTACCGCGTTTCGCCGCTTATTCTCGTCATCCTGCTGGTTTTTTTGATTATTTCCAAACAAAATTTTATCCGCGAATACTGGAAGCAGCTGGTACTTTTTACATTTGTAACCTTAGCCGTGGCTTTTCCGCTGCTTTTTGATTTTTACAAGCATCCGGAATATTTTGAAACCCGCGCCAACGCCATTTCGGTTCTTTCTCCGGAAGTCAATCACGGCAATCTCATTGGAACATTTCTCAAAAGCTTGGGCTTGAGCTTGGTCAAATATAATTTTTGGGGCGACCAGAATTGGCGCCATAATTATCCGCCGTATCCGGTTCTCGACCCCGTTTCCGGAATTCTCTTCCTGATTGGCATAATTTACGCTTTTATAAAATTTTTCCATTTGCTGGGGCTTAGATTTTGGAAAAAAATCCGCGATGATAAATTGGTTGTTTTAACCTTGCTTTTAAGCTGGTTTTTTGTGATGCTCATTCCTGAATTTCTGACCGCCGAAGGCCTGCCGCATGCGCTCCGTTCCATCGGAACCATGCCGGTGGTTTTCCTCTTTGCCGTTATTCCGGGAACTCGGATTATCGGCAAGGCGGAAAATTTCGGATTCTTTTATAAAATCGGAGCCTTGACTATGATTACGCTGGCTTTTCTGTTTATCGGGATTTTCAATCCGGTAAAATATTTCCGTTATTGGGGAGAAAATCGGAACCAGCATGCTATGTTCAACGAGAATTTCAAAAATATGTCCACTTATCTTTTGGGTTTGCCGCCGGAAACCAATAAATTTGTTTATGTTAACGGCGGAGGCAGAGAAATGAATGACGGCCTGCCGGTCAGCGCGGAAGTAATTCGTTATTTGGCTTGGGGCAATGTGGAAAATTTAAAGTATATTAAAGATGAAAGTGAGATTGACGCCAAAGGAATAATTGTCCTGATGCGCTACGATCAAGGATTTATTGACAAGATTAAAAAGCGCTATCCCGAAGCTCAAACGCAAAATATAGACCTCAATAAAGGCCATTGGTCGGATTTTACAATCATAAATTTTAATTAAAAAGTCATGCTTAAAAAATATTATAAATTTATTGTCGCGATTATATTGGCATTTTTCTTTATTCTCTCTTTAGTCGTTTCTTGGCAGGAATCAACCATTATGGATGAACAAGCGCACATTCCCGCGGCTTATACTTATGTCCGCTACCAAGATATGCGCCTTAACCCGGAGCATCCGCCGCTGTTGAAAGATTTGGCCGGCATTCCTTTGCTTTTCTTTAACAATACTTTTCCAACTGACGATCCGGCTTGGACCCGCGGAGTCAATGAGCAGTGGGTTTTGGGAACCAAATTCATCCATATGAATAATGCGGAGTTGGTGACTTTTTGGTCGCGCTTTCCGATTATTCTGATTGCACTGCTTTTAGGCTGGTTTATTTTCCGCTGGACCAAAGAACTGGCCGGCACCATTGCTGGAATTTTCGCGCTGATTCTTTTCGCTTTCGATCCCAATATTATCGGTCACAGCCATTATGTTACCACTGACATTGGCATCGCCGCTTTTATCTTTTTTGCTTTTTATTATTTCCTTAAATTTATCAAGCACCCGGTTTGGAAAAATGTTTTGCTCGCCGGAATTTTTCTGGGACTGGCCCAGCTGGCTAAATTTTCCGCCGTGCTGCTTTTTCCCTATTTCGGCCTGGTAGCTTTAATTTATGCCATTTTTATCAAGCGCCACGCTACCGACAAATTCCACGGCTGGAAATTCCGATTAATGAAACTTTGGGAATATATAGGCAAATACGCCGTAGCCGTCATTATTTGTTTTGTTTTGATCTGGGTGGTTTACTATTTGAATACTTTGCATATGCCTCCGGAAAAATTGCAGGCTAATGTGCTGAAAGTTTTTTCTCCGGAAAGTCCGAAGGCTATTGACCGGCTGGCTATCAATTTCGTGGTCGGTATGAGCAATATTTCCCAGCTTAAAGGTTTGGGTGAATATTTTCTGGGAATTTTTATGGTTTTTATCCGCGTGTCTGGCGGCAATACTTATTACTTCTTCGGCGAAGTTTTACGGCAAGCCAAACCATCATATTTTCCGGCCGTTTTCTTAATGAAAGAAACCATTCCCCTCTTACTTTTGCTTCTTTCCACCTTCCTTTATTCTATTTTTATTGCGCTTAAAAATATTTACCAAAGCCGAAGCGTCCGAAAATTTTGGGATAAATTCAAGGAATATCTCCGCGCCAATGTAGTCCAATGGTCAATGCTGGGCTTCGTCATTCTTTACCTGTATGTCAGCATTACCGGTAATTTAACCATCGGCTTTCGGCATCTGTTCCCGATTTTGCCTTTCATATATTTGCTGATTGCCAAATCAGTTTCAGATTTAATTAAAAAATCCAGCCAGAAATCGAAAAAAATATTCAAAACCGCTGGATCTATTGCGGTTGTTTGGATAATTTTAATACCCATTGTAGCCTTTCCCAGCTATCTTTCCTATTTCAACGAATTTTTCGGCGGTCCGCAAAACGGCTATCGCTATGTTACCGATTCCAATGTTGACTGGGGACAAGATATGAAACGGCTCCAAAGCTGGGTAAATGAATACAACTATCTGCATCCTCTGCAAAAAATAGAAAAAATAAACACCGCCTATTTCGGCGGCGCTGACGCGCGGTATTATTTGGGAGACAAATGGTCGTCCTTTGACGACAGAGTGCCTTTCCAGCCCGGCTGGTATGCCATTTCCGCCGAATTCCTGCAGGAAAATTTATACAAAAATCCGCCTAACCCGAATTATTCTTGGATTGCCAGCGCTACGCCCATCCGCATCGGCGATTCCATATTCGTTTATTATTATCCGGGAAACTAACAACTTTAAATCAAATAAAAAATACTTTTAAAAAAATCCGCCCTTGTGAGCGCGGCATTGCAAATTGAGCGAAATGAGCGTTAAGAAATTTTCTCTTTCATCCCGCTAAGCGGGACGATTTGGAAATTTTAGCGAATGAGCGAAAATTTGCTGACGCGC
The DNA here is from genome assembly GCA_026396205.1 of Candidatus Moraniibacteriota bacterium. Taxonomy (GTDB): domain Bacteria; phylum Patescibacteriota; class Minisyncoccia; order Moranbacterales; family UBA2206; genus JAPLXF01. Next base: position 16,204 of record JAPLXF010000065.1, read on the forward strand.
GTAACTCGGGCGGAGAGTTTCTTTTGTAACTTTTCTTTGCGGAAAAGAAAAGTTAGAATAATATATTTTATCCTTTCTTCTTTTTATCTTTAGCCGGTTCTGTTTTTTCCGGCGGATTTGCTTTTATTTCTTCCGGCTGGGGATCCGGCGTGCGAAATTTGTAATAGACCCGGTTGTCGGTCCGCAAATCCACATATTCCAAGTCGCTTCTTCTGGTCCCTTCGATTTTTTTGTCGATGACCACTTGCAGCATTTCCATTTCTTTATCGATGGGAATATCGGCGTTGAAATAAATCAGCCAACCCTCGCTGGTTTTAGCCCGGATGTCGCCGGAAATAATCCGCGGGGTGCTGATTTCTCTTTCCAGCGAAATTCCCAAACTGCCCTCAACTCCGTTGCTGATGGAATAAATATAATTCAAATAATCTTGCCCCAAAACTGCTTGGCCGATTTCAATTTTCTTCCCCGATTCGTCGCGCAAAATTAATAGCTGGTTTTCTTTCAATAAATCAGACTCAAAATCCGCTTTGGAATAAGCAATACCTTTTTCGTCAATGACGAAACATTCTTCCGCACTGCACAGAATCAGCATGGAAGCCCGCTCGGAAATATTTATCCGCAGAGCATTGGGAAATTTCGCTTTGATTTCCGCTTTTGATATTTTTTTGAATCGCTCGGCCACTACTTTCTCGATATGTTTTTTCCGGAACAGCGCCAGCATAAAATTATTTTTTTTCAGATATTTAAAAAAACTTCCGGAAATTTCCGTCTGGACAGTCTCGCCAATTAAATTCGGATTTAACGCTTCCGTTCCGGCCACTGATATTTCGCTTATTTCCAAGAAACCGGAGAAAAAAAGAACATAGACCAGCGCTCCCAAAAAAATGAAAAGGCTGAAGTAATAAAAAATACCGGTTTTTTTTCTCCGCTGGCCGAGCGGACGATTGATCCTTTCTCTCTTCATCGGTTTTAGATTATAGTTCCAACAATAAATTTTCGATAACCAGCCTGGGATTAGCATTGGTTTCCTTAAGCAGAGCCATGCCGGTTTCGATTTTTTCAATGGCTGAAAATGAATTTTTGATTTTTAAATCATGGTATCTGAAGGCCACTAGCCAGAAATTAAGTTTTTTTAGCGCTAAAACAATATCTTTGGACATTTTTTCCGCGTAGGAAAATCTTTCGGCGACATTGCCGGCTAAAATATTTTCCAGTTCTTTGACGGATTGGATTCTTTCCTCAAGCTCTGCCGGATTATTTAAAATCAATTGCATCAGGCCCGGACGGCCCAGCGACCAATTGAGAATTTCTTTTTTATTCTTTGCATTTTCAGGGATGTGCTGCGAAATTTCCGCCGGCGAAACATTGCCAAAAAAAATTCTTTGGCACCGGGAATGAATAGTCGGCAGAATTTTATTTTCGCTTTGTGCCACTAAAATCACTGCCGTTTGGGGGTTGGCGTCTTCCAAGCTTTTCAACAGCGCGTTTTGCGATTCAATCGTCATTCTCTCTACATTGTCGATAATGGCCACTCGAAAACCGCCGCCGCTGGTGGCCAAACTTAGCCAATGAATAAGCTCTCTAACGGATTCTATTTTTATGTCCCGCGTTTTGATTGTTCCTTTTTTCTCTTCGATTTCCGGCTTGAGAATAAACAAATCCGCATCGATTTCCTGATCCCGGCCGAGAATTTTTTTGGCAAAATCCAGTGCCACAGTAAATTTCCCCGTATGTTCCGACCCGGTGAAAAGATAAGCCTGACTCACCGCGTTTTTTTTGATGGTTCTATCTAAAAAATTGAGTATTTTTTGATGGCCAATAATATCCATTTAAAATTTCTAATTAAGAATTTCTAATTTCTAATCAATGTCTAATGTCCGAATATCCAATGTCTAAATTTTAGATCATTAGTAATTTTAAAATTGGGATTTGATTAGAAATTAGGAATTAGAAATTATGAATTTACTACACTATTTATATATTCCTTAAACTCTCTAACAAACCTCTCTTTTGAAAACTCTTTATCTCTATCCATTATAACCCGTTTGTCATATTGATTTTCTTTTTCCATAAACCGCCTGACACAATCGGCGATGACTTCCGGTGTGGCGGCGTCAAAGAATTCACCGGTTTTTCCTTCTTCCACTGTTTCCAAAACTCCGCCTTTCCGGATCGCCAGCACCGGCACGCCATAACTCATGGCTTCTACCGGCGCGATGCCGAAATCATCTACACCGGCGAAAATAAAGGCCCGGGCGTTTTTATAATATTCCTGAATTTTTTTATCCGGCTGCCAGCCTAAAATTTTTACATTTTCATTGGCTATGGATTGCAAATATTTTTTCTGCGGGCCTTCGCCGATTACTATCAGCGGCAAACCCAATTTATTGAAAGCTTCAACGACTGTATCGATTTTTTTGTAGGGCGAAAGTCTAGAAACAATTAAAAAGAATTTTGAATTTTGAATTTTGAATTTTGAATTTATTTGTGATTTATAATTTTGGTCATTGGGATTTGATTCGAAATTCGAAATTCGAAATTCGAAATTCCCGCAGGGCGGGTATATTACCACACTTTCCCGTCCATAATATTTCCTAATCCTTTCCTGCGTATATCTGGAATTGGCAATTAAGTAATCCGGCCGGTCGGCTGCCACTTTGTCCCAGACCCGGATATAATTCAAAATCATGCGGGAAATAAAATTTATGCCTCTTGATTTTTTCTGCTGGCGCAGATATTCTTCGTTGGCATCCCAGACAAAACGCATTGGGCTGTGGATGTAGGAAATATGGATGGTATTTAATCTCGTCACAATCCCTTTGCTCCAAGCGCCCGAACTGGAAATAACCAAATCAAAATCGCGCAGGTCAAAAGTTTCCGGCGCGGTCGGCATCAAAGGCAAAAGCCATTTATATCTTCTGCGGAAAAACTTGGGAAATTTTTGCAAAAACGAAGTCCGAATATCCTTATCCTTGAATTTCCCCCTCATCCCGCGTCGGTCATAAAGCAAAGTATAAATCGGCGCTGCCGGATACATTTCGCATAGCACCTCCAAAACCCGCTCCGCCCCGCCGTAGTGGACCAGAAAATCGTGAACTAAGGCTATTTTCAAGTCTTTTTTCATAAATCTAATTCTAGCATAAGCTTATAATTCTTGGAAATTGGGAAAGATTAAGCTATAATATACACATACTATCCTAAATGAATTCCCATAATAAAAAGTTAAACGAAAAATATTTTGCTTTTTATGTCAAACGTTTATAAAGAATGGAAGAAGATTACTGATTTAATGTATGGTGGTTTGCTGTCAGACACCCAAGCCACGGAAGCTATCATAACACTTCTTTATAATAATGGTATTAAAAAAAGATCAGATGGACATGTTCTACTTGCAAAAAGCTATTTTGTATATGATAAAGATAAATACTCAGATCCACAGGTAGAAAAACCACTTGGTTTGGGACTAGTATATTTGAAACCGGACAAAACAAAAACGCAAGATATCTTTATCGTATCACCAGCTAGCAAATTAGATCGATTTTATTCTGAAAAAGAGATGATTAAAAAGTATCCAGCAATGGAAGGTGTTCATAAAAACAATTTACCTGTTTAAAGGATACTCAAACATCGCCTAACACGGAATATCCGATTCGCAAGCTAAATAAAATTATTAATAATTATTTTTAAATTTATGAAAAAGGAAACATTAATATGGCAAGTGATAGCGTTAGCCTTTGGATTATTTTTTATTTTTACAATTAAAGCTTACTTAGTAGATAAGATAACGATTGAAGCGATGGATAACGATACCGAAACCATGTCAAAAAGGGCGAGTTGTTTTGCCTTGGCTGAAGAAAAGAATCTTAACGACGCATACTGTAAAGATATTGACACAACTATATATACAAAAAAGTTTTTTGACAAAATTGAAAAATAATTATTAATAATTTTATTCTTAACGATTGCTCATCCAAATTTGCCTCCGTTATCACTTCGGTAAACTTCGGATATTCCGATACGTTATACGCAACTTTTTATAACTTCCACAATTTCCTCCGCGCATTTTTCCCAGCTGAATTTTTTTAAAAAAGAAAAAGCACCAACCAATAAAGGCGTGGTGCTTGGTTAATAATCAAAATGATTAATCACGGGTCCCATACGCGCTTTGCCCTGCTAGAAAGAAGAACTATATTGCCACCCTTAAGATGAGTTTCTGCCATGGGATCAGTTTTCTTATGGCATTTTGGGCAAATCTCCATATTTTGGGCAAATACTTTGTTGCAATAACCGCAGAAGCGATTTTCGGTGGTTGCCTGCAGCATTTCTGCCGGCTGATAATTGCTTTTTAAAAGAGCCTTTTCGATAATGTCACAGCTGGGATTAGAACAAGTTTGTTCATCAGCGGTAGAAAAGGTGCCACAAATTGGACAATATTTCATAGCGGTATCCTCCTTTCTTTTGGTTTTATTTACTATTGTTAACTATTTAAAATCAATGTATTCCTTAATTCATATTAAGTCAAGCCAATTGAAAAAATTTAAAAGGAATCTTTTAATTCATTATTAATTTACAAACTTCTTCCGCGCATTTTTCCCAGCTGAATCTTTTTACGTTTTCATATCCCCTCTTTATCATATCCTCTCTTAAATTCTGGTTAGAAATTAGTTTATAAGCGGCTTCGGCGATGGTGGAAGGGTTTTTGGGATTGACTAAAATTGCACTGCTACTTACAACCTCCAGAATGGATGAATTATTTCCTACCACGACCGGCACGCCGACGCTTTGCGCTTCCAGAATCGGAATTCCAAAACCCTCATACAGCGTAGGAAAAAGAAATATCCCTGCACCTGAAAGCAACTGCCATTTTTCCGCTTCGCTGATAAAGCCAGACAGGATTATATCAGATTTATTGGACGAATTGGACACATATGACTGGATTTTTTCATAGTTAAAACCAGGTCTTCCCGCCAAAATTAATTTGTGCGGGATTTTATATCTTTCTTTTAATATTTCAAAGGCTTTTATTATTCCCAAAATATTTTTGCGCTCTTCTAGGCGGCCGATAAACAGCAGATATTTTTCCTGCCCCCTTTCTCCTTGTGAGAGAGAAGCTGGGAGTGAGGGCGAATCTTCCGGCATTCCCTCACCTGCCCTTCGGGCATCCTCTCCCAAAGGGAGAGGAGGATTTAAAAAATTATTTTCGTAGCCTTCATATATTACAGAAATTTTTTCTTCCGGCACTTTATACAATTTCATCAAATCTCTTTTTGTATTTTCCGAAACTGCAATAATTTTTTTTGCCCACCGGCACGAATTTTTAATGGACCAGCGCATATACAATCTTTCCCACCAAGAATAGGCCTTGAGGCAAAATTCAAACTCTAACCCGTGGATTGTCACAATCGTATTTTTCGACCGGATAAAAGGCACAACATGCGACGGAATAAAAAGAACATCCACTGGATGGAAAAGCATTTCCAGCGACAAACCAATTTGTGTCCACAAATAAGGAAATTTAATAGTTTTTATTTTCCAACCTTGCCTGCCAGCAGGCAGGTTTTCCG
>JAPLXF010000063.1 GCA_026396205.1 Candidatus Moraniibacteriota bacterium
TTCTTATGCCCCGCGCCAAAAACACTTTCAAAACATTTCCCGCTGCGAAATAATTTTGGCGCCTTTAGAAGTCGGTAATCCATTTTGCGAAGCTAAATCGGAATTGAAATTTTTTGAAGCCGGAATTTTGGAAGTGCCAACTGTCGCTGTCAAAAACCAGACTTTTTCCGAAGCTATTATTGACGGAGTAGATGGATTTTTAGCCGGAAATTCCCAAGAATGGTTTGAAAAAATGGAAAAACTAATACTTAACGATAATTTAAGACAGGAGATGGGCAAAAAAGCTCGAGAAAAAGTTTTAGAGAAATATACGACTAAAAACGCAAAAAATGAAAGGTATTATAGCTACTTGCGAAGTAAGCTAGCTAATTTAAAAGTTTAGGATTTGCGCGTTTGCAGACATCCGATGTCTTTCGGTCGTTATGGTCGCGAGACATCGGATGTCTTAAAATAGCAAATGCGCAAATTCTAACCATATACATTTGATAACTTTAAAAACTATCCGCAATAACGCTTTCGCCCGCAACAGCCTGATTCTTTTCGCCGGTTCGGTAGTTGCCAATCTACTGAATTATTTTTTTCATTTATATGTTGGCCGGATGGTCAGCCCCCAGATTTACGGTGAAGTGGAATCGCTGAACGCTCTGATTATCATCATCGCCGTTCCGGCGGCGGCTTTGACAATGTTGGCGACAAAATACAGCGCTCATGCCAAAGCAGAAAATGATCCTCATCAAACCTTTCGCTTGATGAGCTTTTTGAATAAAAAAGTTTTTCTTTATATTTTTCCGGTTTTTATCGTAGCTTTATTTTTAACTCCGCTGGTTGCTAACTTTCTCAAAATTGAAAGCAATTTTGCCATTATTTTATTTTGGATTTTAATGTTTCTTTCTTTTATCGGAGCGGTTAATGGTGGAATTATGAACGGCTGGCAGAAATTCAAAGACGCCAGCTGGATTGGAATTTTGGGAACCACAGTTAAATTGATTTCCGTAATAATTTTCATACAAATAGGTTTATCTTTGAATGGAATCATTGGCAGTTTTGTTCTGGGAAGTTTAATTCCCTATTTAGCCACTTTCTACGCTTTGAGATTTATATTCAAAAGAAAAAAAGATACTAATAAAAACACTGAGACAAAAATTGATTTTAAATCGATGAAAGCCTATATTTTGCCGGTTCTTTTTGGAAATCTGGCATTGAATATGCTGGGCAACATTGATATGGTTTTGGCCAAGCATAATCTGGCGCCGGATTTGGCCGGCCAATACGGAGCGCTGACCATTGTTTCCAAAATAATTTTTTTCGGCACCGGCATTGTAGCAACTGTTCTTTTTTCCATGGCAGCAGAAAGAAATCACCAGCAACGCGACTCTTCCAAGCTTTTCACCTACGCGGCGCTTTTAGTGCTGGGACTTTCTCTCTTCGCTACTTTTATATATTTTCTGGCTCCTAAATTTATTTTAAGCATTCTCTTCGGAGGCAAATATTCTTCCATCTCTTCTTATTTAGTTTGGTTTGCTGTCTTGGTTACGCTTTTTTCGCTGGTTAATCTGGTTGCCCAATATCTGCTTTCCATTCACGAAACAAAATTTGTCTATTTATTTTTGGCTATCGCCATTTTTGCCTCCACCGCGGTTTTATTTGCCGGCAGCAGCATTTCTGCTATACTGTGGATAATGATAACCGCCCAATTTGTAGCGCTTATCTGTGGTTTATTTTTTCTTAAAAAACAGCCAAAAATTTATGAGCCAGTTGATTTCTATAGCGGTTCCCGTCTATAACGAGGAAAAAAATATCCCCGTTTTTTGGCATAAACTTAATGAAATAATACTAAGCAAAATCACCGCATATCAATGGGAGGTGATTTTTATTAATGACGGCAGCCGGGACAAAACTATCGAAGAATTGGAAAAACTTTCCAAAATCGATGCCAGAATTAGAATTATTGATTTTTCCCGAAACTTCGGGAAAGAAGTGGCGCTGACTGCCGGCCTTAACCATTGCCGGGGAGACGCTTGCCTGATGGTTGACGCCGATCTTCAGCATCCGCTGGAAAAAATTCCCGAATTTTTGGAAAAATGGGAAGCCGGATTTGAAGTGATTGTCGGGGTGCGGGAAAAAAACAAAGGCGAAGGATTGGTTAAAAGAATCGGCTCATATTTTTTCTATAAAATAATCAATAGCATCGCGGAAACTAAAATTACTTCCAAGGCTACCGATTTCCGGCTCTTGGACCGCATCGTAATTGACGAATTCAACAAACTGCCGGAAAAAAACCGGATGACGCGGGCTCTGATTGATTGGCTGGGTTTCCGGCGCGCTTACGTGCATTTCAACGCCAATCCGCGGCTTCACGGAAAAGCCAGTTACAGCTTATGGAAATTGTTCCGACTGGCTTTCAACAGTTTTATTTCTTTCAGCTTGTTTCCTTTGCGCTTGGCCGGTTATCTGGGAATTATAATTACTTTGCTTTCCGGCGCGCTGGGGCTTTTTATTCTGATAACCAAATATATTTTGGGAACGATGTCATTCTCCGGCTCGGTAATTTTAGCGGTTATAATTCTTTTTTTAATCGGCATTGTCCTAATTTGCCTCGGCCTAATCGCCCTTTACATCGCCAATATCCACACGGAAGTAACCAATCGGCCGCTTTATATAATAAGAAAGTCGAAAGTTAGAATTTAAAAATGTCATCCCGCACTTGATGCGGGATCCAGAAAACTAGATTCCGGCTCAAAGGCCGGAGTGACAGTTTATTTGGAACTTGTAATTTTGAATTTGTAATTTAATGATGAAGTACAGTTTTATTATTCCCGTCAAAACCATCAACGCTTACATCCGCGAATCTGTTCCTAAAATTTTGGAGATTAAGCGGGATGATTTTGAAATACTTATTTATCCCGATGAAGCTACCGCTGAAACTTGGCTGAAAACTCGACAAATCGCCAGCGGGCATTGCGGTCCAGCAGAAAAAAGGAAATTAGCCCTCAAGGACGCGGCAGGGGATTTTTTAATTTTTATCGATGATGACGCTTATCCGGAAAAAAACATACTGGAAGTTTTGGATAATGATTTTGAAAATGAATTTATTGCCGCTGTCGGCGGACCGGCTGCAACGCCTCAATCCGACAGTTTCCTCCAAAAAGTTTCCGGCGCGTTTTTTTTAAGTTCGCTTTCCGGCGGTTTTCCCGAAAGATACATTCCTATCGGTAAAAAAAGATTCGTCAAAGACTGGCCCAGCGTCAATCTGACTGTCCGCAAAAGTATTTTTGGAAAAGTCGGCGGTTTTGACAGCCATTATTGGCCCGGGGAAGACACGAAATTTTGTTTGGATGTTATTGAAAAAATAAATAAAAACAATAAAATCCTTTACGATCCGGGAGTTATCGTCTGGCATCATCGGCGGGAAGGCTTAATAAAGCATCTGAAACAAGCCGGCAGTTATGGACTGCACCGCGGTTTCTTCGCCAAAAAATATCCCAAAACTTCGATGAAAATAAAATATTTCATTCCCAGCGCTTTTTTCATTTTCGCTTTGCTATCTTTTGTCCTATTCGTCCCATTTGTCCTATCCGTCCTATCTGTCCAATTCGTCCAATTTGTCTTGAGGCTTTTCCTTCTTGGCTGGCTGATTTATTTGCTAGCTCTCATAAAAGCTTTTTTTGAAATTTACCGCCACGAAAAAAGCTTTTCCATTTCTCTTTATGCCATTTTGTATACTTTTCTGACCCACTTGTTTTACGGCGCCAGATTTATACAAGGCTTCATTTTTACGCGCAATCTTAAAAGCCGATTGCGCTAGTTAAAAGTCTTTAAAGTTATAAAGTTTACCCCGTGGAATAATCCCGCCAAAGCGTGATAATTTCTATAAGAAATTTATTCCTTGGGGTGAATAAAGTTTTCAGTACTTTTCTTTTTTTGAAAAGTCCGTAAGATGTCCTAAAACTCTCAAACCGGCAATCCAGAGAAATTTAATATCATCCCAAGAGCGGATAGACAAAATCTTTCTTAGAATAAACTTGGGCGATAAAAAAGATTTATAGAGGTCTTGCACCAATTCTTTTACATCTTGATTGGAAAGCGGTGATTTCATTACCGGCTCTCGCTGGTCAAACCGCGAATAATCATTCGTCAAAAGCAAATTATTTTCCCGGCAATATTTATAAAGCAGTGTTCCCGGATATGGAATGACGATGGTTGCCTGAAGCGTGTCCACAAAACCTTTTTTAAATAATTTTTTAGCCAAATCAATGGTTTTTTGAGCCATAGTTTTGGTTTCCCAAGGATAGCCGATCATAGCGGTGATATGAGGTTCCAATCCGGCTTCTTTACACATTTTAAGTCCAGGCTCAATCTCTTCCACTTTTAAATTTTTGCAAATTCTATCCAGCGTAATTTGATTGGCCGATTCCAGACCAAAAAGAATAAATCGAAAACCGGCTTTTTTCATCAGTTTCCAAGTTTCCAAATTCCTAATTCCGGTAATGCGCATATTGCAACTCATCACAACTTTTTTATTATAGCCTTTTTCAATCATCCCTTGACAAAAATCTTCCAGCCATTTTCCAACCGGCAGGCTACCCGAATCTTCCATAATTTCTTTTATGCCTAATTTAATCAGATTACCGACTTCTTCCAATGCTTTTTCCGGAGATTGAGTACGGAAATTATTGCCCGGAAACATCGTCGTCCAGGAACAAAAAGTGCATCTTCCCCACCAGCAATCACGCCCGCTCATCATATAGGCGCCCGGGGTATGCTTAAAATTGCCGTTTTTAAAGGCGTAATTTTTCCAGTGGGTAAGTTCCCTATCAATAAGTGGAAGCGTGTTTAAATCATGTTTGGATAAATCTGATTGTCCGCTGCTGACAATATTATTATTCGCATCTTTATAATAAAATCCTCCTTCCAATGGTGTTCCTTTACTCAAATGATCGGCCAAATTTAGAAGCATAAAATCGTAATCGCCGGAAGCGATGACATAATCAACTTGGGATTTTTTTAATGATTCTTCGGGAAGTGCCACGGCGTGATCACCCATTAAGGCAATTTTTGGCTTCCATTGACCCTCCTCTCCTTTACAAGGAGAGGAGTTGGAGGTGAGGTTCTTTAACTCGTTTACGATTTTCCAATGGCGTTCAACAACGGGGGTTTTAGTTTCAATGGCAATGATATCGGGTTTTTCACGCAGAATTCTTTTTTTCCAATCAGCATAGCTTAAATTTTCCGCAATTCCATCGTCCCAAAAAACTTCGTAGCCGTTTTTTTGAAGCAGCGTTGCGGCATAAGCCGGAATAACCGGATAGATATAAGTCGGTGAATTAAACCACTGGAATTGGCGGTTTTGCGAAAGCAACGGCACGCCCTTTTCAGATTCCAATGGAGGATAAGATATAGCAATTTTTAGATTCATAAAGTTTATAACTTACTTTCGATAGTTTTTAAATTCTCTTGTAGCGTCTGGTCGCTGGGATTTATTTCCAGCGCTTTTTTAATGGCTTCCAGCGCCAGATCGTATTTTCCCTGATTGAAATAAATATAGGCCATCATTTGGTAGGGTTGCCAGAGAATCGGGCTCATAGCCGCCGCTTTTTTAAATTGTTCAATAGCCTCGTCCAGCTTGCCCATCTGCATATAAGTCAAGCCTAAATTATGGACTCCGTCGGCATAGCGTGGATTAATTTCAACAGATTTTTTGAATTCTTCGGCGGCTTTTTCAAAATCGCCGTGGCGGGAATACATATCGCCCAGATTATTGTGGATATTCGGGCCGGCGTCGGAAACTTTGGCCGTGGCAATCCAAAGATTGTCTTCGTTTTTCCAATCGATATTGCGCAAAATTGTCCGTACTGAAAGCGCTAAAATTATTATGGCAAAAAGCGCAAAGGCATAATTTTTTATTTTTTCTTTTTCCGATAACCAATCAAAAAACATCGCCACTACCACAAAAATTCCAATGGATCCCAAATAAACATAGCGTTCGGCGACGACCCAAGAAATGCGGAGCGGCGTGAGCGTCGGCAGAAGCGTAATCACGAAAAATGACAGCCAGAAAAATATTTTTTTATTTTTCCAATAGCTCACGGCTATAGCTGCCAAAAAGGCCAAAAAAACCAGAAAAATAATGACAAACTGCCCGACTGAAAAATGCAAATCAGTATGGTAAAGCGTCAAAGCCTTCGGCCAAAAAATCAGCTTTAAATAAGTTACAATCGCTACCGGAACTTGAGACAGGGGATTGTCAGTTCCGGATTGCTGGTAATAAACTGTTGTTAAGGCTTCTTTGCGCATTCCGATTTTTCCGACATAGATTATCACCCACAGAAAGGACAGGGAAAAATAGGGGATTAATTTTTTCCAGTATCTTTTTAAATCGGAAAAAATGGTATTAACCCCAGAACAAGCTTTGGACTCTATTTTCGCGGCAAACCGCGCATTATTAACCAGCGAGCTCGCCCCGTTTAACGGGGAAAAAACTAGTTCGTATAAAAATAAAATGGCCGGAAAAGGCGCTGTTTTTTCCGAGGAAGCTAATGCCAGCAGAAAAAAAAGCAAAGACAGAAAATACTTAAAAGACATCCAGTGTCTTTTGGATTTTATGGTCGAGAGACACCGGATGTCTAAAAAAGCCGGCTGTCTGCCAAGAATATAAAAAATAAAAGACAAGAGCACAAAAAGTCCGCCCAGCGCGTAGGGCATTCCGGAAATCCAAGTAACCGATTCGATCAAAATCGGATGGACCGCGAAAATAATCGCTGCTAAAATGGCGATTTTTTTCTTGGAAATCAAACTCAATAATGTGAAAATAGAAAAAACCGACAAAAGATGGAGAATTATATTAACTGTTCTAAAGTAAGCCGGATTCAAACCTCCCAAATGATAAGCCGTAAAATGAATAAGCCCTTGCGGAGAAAATCTAATCAGACCACCAAAAATATATTTAAAATCATCAATTGCCGGATTTCTTAAAATAGCCGCGATGTCATCCGAAACAAAAGCATTATTTAGTGAATTCAAATAAACAATAAGAACCAAAATAAAAAGCCCGACAAATATAAAAATATTATCAGAAAAGAATTCGTAAAATTTAAAATTTTTAACATCGACCAGATATCCGCTTCCATCCGCTTTTTTATCCGCCTCTATTCCGTGCTTCTTATAATACTTTAGTATATTCCGTGCATTTACTCCCAATTCCAAACTCATCTCTTCCACCGAAAGCTTCTTCCAATTCTTCTTAATATAATTTTTCTGAAATGATGTTAACGCCATATGTTTACCCCGTCATCATCAGATGACCTTGGGGTTATGTGCCTGCCACGTGTTCCGCCCTGGCGGAATTTACGTGGTTGCATGCACTTTATTATTATACTATTCTTATTAAGTAAAGAAAACCCGACTTTAAAAACTTTATGAACTTTATTTACCCCGTGAAATAAAATTTCTCTGGAATTTTTTTTGCCTTTGGCAAAATATTTCATGGGGTGAACTTTATGAACTAAATTATGTCCGCATTGATATTGCACATTATTTTCCACTTCCTCTTAAGCCTCCTTGCCGGCGTTATCGTTTGGAAACTTTTTAATCATCCGCTTTTATCCGTTTTATCCGCTATAATCGGCGGCGTTTTCGTTGATTTCGACCATTTTTTTGATTACTTTATAGCCTTCGGCCTGAAATTCAATTTATCCTATTTCATAAATGGCTACCAATTCCTCAAAACCGACAAATTATATTTATTATTCCACGGCTGGGAATATGTTGTGATATTATTGATTCTAGCTTTAGTTTTAAAAAATAGAACGTCTAGAACAGCTAGAACTATCTGGCTTGGTCTGGCTCTTGGCCTCCTTTTTCATCTAATCGCCGATGTGAATCTCAATAAAATTCCCGCTTCGACCTATTTCATCTCCTACCGCGCCGTAAATAATTTTGATTTGAAAAAGTTGGTAACACCGGAACATTGGGAAAGACACTTGATTTTAAAAAAAGATCTGCCTTATATTAATTAAACTTTTAATACGAATGGATATAATTAGATATAGTTGAATTATGTCTAAAAATAGCGTTTGCCATTGTAATCAAAATTGATTACAATTGTCATCAGAGTTGATTACAAAACTTCAAAAATTTGAATTGACAATCGTCTAATAATCGTCTATAATAAGACTATAACATACAGCTAAAAATACAATGTTTGAGCCAAAATATACAATTTCCAATCATCTATTAGCCAATATCAAAAGAATCACTGAAATTATTAGCGATCTAAACAGCCGCAGTTTTTCTGGCATAGTTCTAGCAGAATTAGAAAGAACAGCTAGGGAAATTTCCGCCTTTTCTTCCACAAGCATAGAAGGCAATCCTTTGCCATTGACAGATGTAAAAAGAATTTTAAAAAACAAGCCGGAGCATATTCGCGACAGTGAAAAAGAAGTTTTGAATTACAATAAGGCTCTAGTTGAATTAAACAGTTTAATTAAAAATGGAAAGCAAATTTTTGATTTAGCTTTAATTCTGAAAATCCAAAAAACCATTGCCCAAGATCTGATTGAAGAATATCGTTGCGGACAGTTAAGAAAGGAACCGGTTTTCGTGAATAATCCAAAAATTCGCCAAACTGTCTATCTTCCGCCGGATTATTCGGATGTTCAGAAATTAATGAATGAATTATTGGAATATATCAGGAGTCAGGAAAATAAAATCGATCCTCTGATTTTAGCCGGAATTTTTCATAAACAATTTGTGATTATTCATCCCTTTATTGATGGAAATGGAAGAACAGCTCGCATGGCTACAAAAGTGCTTTTGGCTAAGATGGGGCTTAATACCTTTAATCTTTTTAGTTTTGAAAATTATTATAATAAAAATGTTACTAAATATTTTCGAGAGGTTGGGTTGCTTGGCAATTATTATGACCTTGAAAATACAATCGATTTCACTTCATGGCTCGAATATTTTACGGATGGTATTATTGATGAATTGCTTCGAGTGGAAAAAAATATGATTCAAAAAAATATTTCCCCGCAAACAGCATTGAGAGACTATCATCAAAAAATTATTGATTATATCAAAAAAAATGGCTACATCAGCGATCGTGATTATGCCAAACTAACAGATCGTGCTAAACCTACGAGAAATCTTGATTTTAGAAAATTAATAGAATTGAATATTATTGAAAAACAGGGCAAAGGCAAGGCAACTTTTTATAAGTTGAAAAAATAACAACTAGGAATTTACCCTGTTGAATGCGCGTATGCGCAATTATTCAATAGGGCGAAGAGAAAAATGAAAACATTACCATTAGTTTCAGTCATCGTAACAACAAAAAATGAGGAATTTAACATATCCAGCTGTCTCAAGAGTCTTCTGAGCCAGACCTACCCTCAAGATAAAAACGAAATTATCGTCGTTGACAATAACTCTACTGACAAAACCAAAGACATAGTTGAAGAATTTGCTAGGGGGTTTACCCAGTTGAATCTGAAAGTATTCAACTACGGGCCTGAACGCTCCGCCCAACGCAACTACGGCATAGCCAAATCCAGCGGTGAATATTTTCTCTATCTGGACGCGGATATGACTTTAAGCAAAAATGTAATCAAAGATTGCGTTGATAGGATAACTGTCATTCCCGCGCAGGCGGGAATCCAGTCAAACAACCTCGTAGGCCTCTACATATCCGAAATAGTCACCGGCAATAGTTTTTGGAGTAAGGTTAGAAGGTTTGAAAGAAGCTTTTATGACGGAACAGTCATAGATTGTGTTCGATTTATTAAAAAAGAGATTTTTCAAAAAGTCGGCGGGTTTGATGAAAATTTAACTGGTCCGGAAGACTGGGATCTTGATAAGAAGATAAGGAAGGCTTGCCCCGTAGCGAGCGATAGCTCTGCTACTGGGGTTGGATTAATAAAAACACCCATCTATCACAACGAAGCGGAATTTAACCTTAAAAAATACCTCACTAAAAAGAGCTACTACGCTAAAAATTTTGATATATATATTTCAAAATGGTCCCGGTCAGATAATTTTCAATCTGACGGGATAAAGGCAAAGATTGATCCGGATATTAAAAGACAATTTGGATTTTATTACCGATTCTTAGGAGTTTTTATTGAAAAAAGAAAGCTTGTCCCGTCGGATGACTCGGGATGGAAGAAAATTTTAGTTCATCCGATTTTGTTTGGGGGTATATTGACATTAAGAATTCTAGTCGGTTTAAAATTTTTACTTAGATAAAAAAGACATCTGGTGTCTTTCAGTCGTTATGGTCGCGAGAAACCGGATGTCTAAATTAATCTTATTTACCCTATTAAATAAATTTTAAATTTTTACCAAATTTACATGTTGTATGTCTATGTTTTGAAAAGTAATAAAGATAGCAAGAATTATGTAGGTTTTACTAAAAATTTAAAATTAAGACTCACCCTGTTAAATCTAATTTTTATTTAACAGGGTAAAAGCAACATAGAAAAACAGTGCGAGTCTTATTTAATAGGGTGAACTTAAAATCTAAAATCCGCGAAATTCCCAACTGGCCTATCAAGGACGTCAATTTTAAGGATATTACAACTTTATTGCAGGATAAAAAAGTTTTTAGATATGTCATTGATGAAATGGCCAAGCCCTTCCTGAATAAAAAGATTGACAAGATTGTAGCGATTGACGCTCGAGGTTTTATTCTGGCTTCGCCTATCGCTTATAAACTTAACACTGGGGTTTGTTTGGTAAGAAAGAAGGGAAAACTGCCCTATAAAACAATTTCCGCAACTTATATGAAGGAGTATGGGCCTGATACATTAACCATACATAAAGATACCATCAAGCCGGGAGAAAAAGTCCTAGTTGTAGATGATTTGCTGGCTACCGGCGGCACTTTGGGCGCAGCTGTTAAACTCATTGAAAAACTAGGTGGTAAAATTCAAGGAATTTCTCTTATTATTGACCTGCAATTTTTAGGCGGAAGCCAGAAATTTAAAAAATATAATTTACATTATTTAGTCAGTTATGACAAAGAATAACTCTAAAGACATCCGGTGTCTTTCGGATGTTCCGGTCGCGAGACACCGGATGTCTAAATTAAAAATCGGCATCATCGGCGGCAGTGGATTGGATGATCCGAAAATACTCAAAAATTTTCGGGAAATCTCGGTCAAAACTCCTTTTGGAAAACTTTCCAGTGTTTTGACTTGCGGAAAAATCGGTAACACCGAGGTTGCTATTTTAGCCCGGCACGGCAAAAAGCATACTATTATTCCGACTCATGTTCCATACCGCGCCAACATCTGGGCCATGCAAAAAATCGGCTGCACCCATATTTTAGCCACCACAGCCTGCGGATCGCTGCGGGAGAAATTCAAGCCGGGAGATATAATTTTTATTGACCAATTTATTGACAATACCAAGCATCGGATTCTGACTTTTTACGAGGATAAACTGGTGCATACTCCGATGGCTGAACCCTTCAGTGCGGAAATGCGGAAAAATTTGATTAAATCGGCAAAAAAGCTTAAAATAAGACATCATTCCAGTGGGACAATGATTACTATTGAAGGTCCGCGGTTTTCCACCAAAGCGGAATCGCATATGTTCCGAGGTTGGGGTGCGGACTTAATTAATATGTCTACTGTTCCGGAAGTTATTTTAGCCAATGAGCTGGGAATCCCATATCAAACTATCGCAATGTCAACCGATTATGATTGCTGGAAAGAAGATGAGGAATCAGTAACTTTTGAAATTATACTCAAGCGTATGTCTGATAACGCCGATAAGGTTAAAAGATTGTTGGTTGAAGTTATCCGACAGTTTTAATAAAATATAACAGCAATGGAATAAGGCTTGCCCCGTCATTTATGACCTTGGGGTCAAAAAATTATTAATTGAAACAATCACAAGACTTTAAAGACATCCGGTGTCTTTTGGATGTTATGGTCGCGAGACACCGGATGTCTAAATAAATTAAAAACATATGACAACCAAAGAAAAAGTAATCGCCGTTATAATCTTAATTTTAGTAGGAATATCTTACCGACTATTCCCGCATCCGCCTAATTTTGCGCCGGTGGCGGCTATTTCCTTGTTTTCCGGATTTTATTTCCGCCGCTATTTTATTTTTATTCCGGTGGTTATTATGCTTGTCAGCGATATTTTCATCGGGTTTTATGATTGGAAATTGATGGCGGTTGTTTATTTTAGCTTTATTTTGGTTTGCTTCATTGGAATTTTGATGAGAAAAAATAAATCAGTTTTATCTTTAATCGGTTACTCATTAACGGGTTCAATTTTATTTTTCCTGCTGACTAATTTCGCGGTTTGGTTTTTCGCTTCGTGGTATCCGCATAATTTTCAGGGATTGACTGAATGTTACCTAATGGCTATTCCTTTTTTCAAAAATACCATTGCCGGGGATTTGTTTTATGCTTCAGTTATTTTCGGTTGTTATGAAATCCTAGCCCAACCTAAAGAAAAATTGGCTTTTTTGTGGAATAGGCCGAAAACAATTTAAAATTAAAGACATCTGGTGTCTTTTGGTCGATATGGTCGTGAGACACCGGATGTCTAAATAATAAAAAATGGAAAAAATAAAGAAAATTTTAAA
>JAPLXF010000047.1 GCA_026396205.1 Candidatus Moraniibacteriota bacterium
TCTTTTTTGATATCCAATATCCTGCTCCACCACCTATTCCCAAAAGAGCAATTCCTCCTAACCAGCTACCGTTATTTTCACTACTAGAATTTTGAGCTGTTGAGCTAGAAGTTAAATTTTTTGTTGCAGAAGTTGCCGAATTATTTTTATATTCAGGAGCAGGATCTGTATGCCCCGTTCCGTTTGCTCCATAAGTACTTTTTATTGGCTCTTGAGTCTGTGGAACAGCTTTTGCATTGTGACAATGATATTCGCCAGTAGCTAAACCCCAAGAAGCACAGTTTGTTCTGCATGTATGACACCCCGAGGAATCTGTTCCGCCTGGATGAGCAAAAACAATGTTAATAGAAAAAATAAAAACAGCCAAAAAGACTGCTGACAAAAAAATGCTAAATTTTACTCCTTTAACCATATCAATTATTTAATTTCAAACTATATTAAAGCTAGCACTTTTTAAATAAAAAGCAAGAAAAAAGCGTCAAATGACGCTTTGGATTTCCTATTTACTTCGGCAATCCTTAATTTCTATCCCTCCTTTAATTCTTTTGACCTTAACTTTTTGCTTTTCCCGCCAGCCTAAGTCTTTGTGCATTTCAATAGGAATAGTAACTGCCAAACTGGTTTTTCCCACCTTGGTAATCTTTCGGATATTTTTTTCTTCACTTTTTCTTGTTGTCATATTTTTATTTTAATACTTATTCTAATACGTATTATAATACTTATTTCCAATAAATGGGAGTTCCTTCGTCGCCGTCCGCGAATGGGTGGGTCGGGTCAAGGACGGCCAAAAATATAAAAGTCGAAAAAAACAATCTCCGACCGATTCCGCCGTCCGCCGTGGCAGACTCCAAAACCTGAAAAATTTTCCGTTCCTTTTTAAAAGAAAAAACCGCGCGCGCAATCCGCCAGCTGGCGGAAAAAAAGTGTGGGAAAATTTTTCAGTTTTGGGACGCAAACTTCTTCAAAGTTTGCGGGCGGAAGCGGGGCGGAGGCTAAAAACGAAATCTGGTTGGGGAGGAGGGTATCCTTCGCCTTTCAGGCTACGGATTACCTTGATATCCTTCCCGCAGAAAAATCCTTCTTTAAAGCTACGGAAATAAATCTTTTATAGGCAAAGGCTTTTCCCGAGCCGGTTTTTAAATATTGCTCAAAATCACGGGCTTGCTTTTCTGTTTCAAAAGCACTATACCAAACTAATTTCCAAGGAATATGTGGTTTAGTTGATTTTACTTTTCCAGAATTGTGCAGCTTCAGTCTTTCCTTTAAATCATTAGCAGATCCAAAATAAAAAGTATGTGATTTTGAGCTTAATAAGATATAACAATAATGCATGTGTTTACAATTCCGTAGCTTTAGCGAAGGATTGTTGGGGAGGAGGGATTCGAACCCCCGCATGCAAGGACCAAAACCTTGTGCCTTACCACTTGGCGACTCCCCAAAATAAATTTTCAATTATCAATTTACCTGCCTGCCGGCAGGCATGGCAATTTTCAATAAAGTAGATCAATTATTCATTGATAACCTTGCCACCTAAAATTTCCAGCGCGGAATTTAATAAGCCGTCTTGAGCGCCGGATTTTTCTTGACTAGCCGGCTCTTTACTTATAGTTTCTTCTGAAAGCCCGATTTCTTTTTTAGTCACGGCCTTGATGGAAATCGGCAATCCTAAAATGCTACCGAAAACTTCTTCGACTGTCAACCGGCTGGATCTTTCATTCAATTTTTCTTTGTAGAAATCATAGGAAGTGGCGATGGTAATTTCTTGGCCGGCGACGGAAACTACCGTGCAGTTGGAAAGTAGGGCTTTCAGCGAATGGTTGTGCGGTTTTATTTCTTCCAATAATTTATTCCAATTTCTTTTGATTTTTTCAATATCTAAATCAGTTTCTAAATTTTCTTCAGTTTTTTCATATTGTAATGATTCGGATTTTTTTTGTTCCGTGTTCTGTGCTATGTGCTCCGTATTTATTATTTTCACAGTATTTTGAGCAATAACTGAATTGGATTTTTTATTTTCTGCCTGAGGCAATATTTTTGGAAAAGTATGTGTCGCTTTAACTATCGCGATTTCCAACGGCAATTGGGGAAGGATAGACGCGGAAATTTTCAGCTGGGCTTCCAGCAATAAATTGATGGTTGTGACTATTTTCAGCAAATCGGCTCCTTGAGCCTGCCCAATCATTTTTTCCAGCTGTTCCTGGGTTATTTCATAAGAAAAGCCGGATTTAAGCTCGGGATTTATTTTCAACAGCATCAACTGGCGGAAATAATTTACCAGCGCCTTGGCAAAAACTTTCAAATCATAGCCGTTTTCCAAAAGTTCGTTAATTTTTTGGATAGCGCCCGCGGTATCATCAGCAATAATTTGTCCGGCAATTTCATAGGCGGTGCTTCGGTTAGTGGTTCCCAAAATTTCTTCCACTTCCTTCTTGGTAATATTTTTGTCTTCCAGTGCCATGACTTGAGCCAGCAAGCTCTCTGCGTCGCGCATACCGCCTTCAGCGGCGATGGCAATCATTTCTAGTGATTCCTTATCAATGGAAATATCTTCCGCCTTGGCGATTAAAGAAAGCTTTTCAATGATGTTTTGAATAGGCAGGCGAGTGAAGTCAAAACGCTGGCAACGGGAAATAATTGTTTCTGGGACTTTATGGATTTCAGTGGTAGCCAGGATAAAAATAACATGGGCGGGCGGTTCTTCTAAGGTTTTTAGCAGGGCGTTGAAAGCGCCAGTAGAAAGCATATGCACTTCGTCGATAATGTAAACTTTGTATTTAAGCGCAGTCGGCTGAAGATTAACGGTTTCACGGAGTTCGCGAATATTGTCCACGCCGGTATTGGAAGCGGCATCGATTTCAATGATATCCAGCGATCGGCCATCGATAATCAATTTACAGGCTTGGCATTTTTCACAGCTGATAGCGCCTTTTAAATTGGCACAGTTTACAGTCTTGGCGAAAATCCGAGCGATAGAAGTCTTACCGGTTCCCCGCGGGCCGGTAAAAAGATAGGCATGGCTAATTCGCTGGTTTTGGATAGCGTTTTCCAGCGTTTGGACAATATGCTTCTGCCCGATAATTTCGGAAAAATTTTTGGGTCTGTATTTTCTGTATAACACTTCAGACATAAGATTAAAATTTTCCCGCCGTAGCGGGACCCCGCCAAGGCGGTGGTAAATCTACAAATCATTCTAACACTATTTATTGAAAACAAAAACTTCCCCTCAAGGAAGCTTTGTGTTGAAAAATAACGAAACGGTTATTTCTTGAAAACGATGAATTTATAGCCGATGAAATTCCAGATCAGGCCGATAGCCG
>JAPLXF010000017.1 GCA_026396205.1 Candidatus Moraniibacteriota bacterium
TAATTAAGGATTTTAATAATATTTGTGCCGATGATTTGGATGATAATTATTTTTCGAATAATTTTGGCGGAAAATATTTCAGTAAAAATTCAGCAAAAACAATAGGATTTATTAGGGAAAGTATTGAGAAAAATAAAAAGAATTTAACAAAACGGGAATATTTTATGCTCATTGCATCACTGCTTTATTCTATTGATAAAATTGCAAATACAGTCGGTCATTATGACGCTTATTTTAAAAAAGATTATATTAACGATGATTTTTTTATGAAGCCGATTGATCCAATTGATGTTGCGGATGTCTCAATTTTTAAAGAAGATACAAATATTTTAGCAAAAAAAATAAAAGCGGATATTGTTTATATTGACCCGCCATATAATTCGCGACAATATAGCAGGTTTTATCATGTGCTCGAAACTCTTACAAAATGGGATAAGCCAAATTTATATGGGGTTGCACTAAAGCCAGAAGCAGAAAATATGAGTGATTATTGCAGGGCAAACGCCAAGGATAAATTTGCTGAGCTAGTTAATGATCTGGATGCTCGGTATTTAGTTGTCTCATATAATAATACTTATGATTCAAAGAGTAATTCATCGAAAAATAAAATAACACTTCAGGAAATTGAGAAAATTTTAAAAACAAAAGGAAAAACAAAAGTCTTTGAAAAGAGTTATAGGCATTTTAATGCAGGAAATACAAATTTTAACAATCACAAGGAATATTTATTCGTAACTAAAGTTAATCATGAATAGAAAAATAAAAAGATCACCGTTATTTTATGTCGGAGATAAATATAAGTTGATGAAGCAATTGATAGATTTGTTTCCGAAAGAAATAAATAATTTCTACGAGCCTTTTACTGGTGGCGGAACGGTATTTTTAAACATTAAGGCAAAAAGATATTTTTTAAATGATTTTGATAAACATTTCATAAATATTCATAAATTTTTAATTCAAAGCTCATCAAATCCAAAGAAGTTTTTTAAAGGCGTTGAGAGAATAATAAATAAATATAAACTATCAAAATCATACATGGAAGATATTGTCCCAATTTCTTTAAAGAGGGAGCATAAAAAAACTTATTTTGCCAGATTTAACAAGGAGGGCTATGAAAAATTGAGGACATGTGTGAATAATTATAAGGAAAATGATCCGCTCATTTTATACATGCTACTTATCTATGGCTTTAATAGAATGTTGAGATTCAATGGTGGGGGTAAATTTAATTTGCCGGTTGGAAATGTTGATTTTAATAAAAATGTAGTTAGCGCCTTGGATGACTACTTTGATTTCGTGAAAGACAAAAAAATTAAAATAAGCGCAATGGATTTTAGAAAATTTTTTTCCGAAAAAAACTATTTGAAAAACGATTTTGTTTATTTAGATCCTCCATATTTAATAACCGCAAGTGAATATAATAAATTTTGGGATAAAAAGTCCGAAGCTGATTTGCTAAAAGCTATCGATGGATTAAATAAAAAAGGAGTAAGATTTGCTTTATCAAATGTCACCCATTATCGGGGCAATAAAAATGAATTATTAATTAAATGGATGAGTAAATATAAAGTCCATAAAATTCAAAGTAATTATATTAGTTATCATAACAATGGTAAAAAAGTTATGAGGGAAGTTTTAATCACTAATTATTAAAAATATGACAAATCGCGAATCAGAATATAAGCCATTATTATTTACAACAACTTTAAGAAATCCGGAACGGCTGAAGTGGTTTTTGGGAATTCTCAAAGAATATAATGGGAAAATTCTCAATGATAAATTAGCACAGGAAATAGCGGGAGAAATAATTCGAGTCGGACTGTATAAGCCGACAAAAACTAGTGCTGTGATAAAGAAAAAAATTGAAACCAAGGAGCCGTTATCTGATATTGAGGTTAAAAAAGTTCTTAAAGATAATCCACAAAATCATAAAGAGGCAGGTTTTGATAAAGGCTGGCCTTCTAGATTTGATACATGGTTTAAAATAGCAAAAGAATTAGGGTTTGTTTATTATAAGATTGGAGAAAAAATAAAATTTTCTGAAATTGGGTTGAGGCTTGTAGATAGTGAACATCCAGAATTTGAACAGCAGGCCTTTCTCAATGCTTTTGTTAAATATCAGACCAATAGTCCATTTAGAAGAGTTTTGAATGAAAATGTTCCTCTAGTTTTATTGCTTAAAGTGATTGCTAAATTAAATGCGGATAAAGATTTTAATGGAACTGGAATTTCAAAGTTAGAACTGCCATTAGTTATTTTCTGGAAAGACAATAATTCAGAGGAGCTATACAAATTGATCAAAAAGATTCGGAAAAAATATCGTTATAATCCGACATGGGAAGTTATTGTGGATATTTGTGTTAATGAGATTATGGAGGGGAAATTTAAAAAATTCAATCCAAAATCAATAATGGTTGATTATCCAGATGAGTTTATAAGAAAGATGAGATTGACTGGTTTAATTTCTTTGAGATGTGCTGGTCGTTTTGTAGATATAAACAAAAATGAGCAGAAAAAAGTTGACTATGCACTTAAAAAATATTCAAAATATAAAAAATATAGTACAGAGGAGAAATATTTTGAATACATGGCGAGGATTGACGAGAATCTGATTTTGTCTGAAAGCAAGATTATGACAGCAACAGAACGGGATAAATTTTTGGCAAAATGGGTCAACTTTTATTCTTGGAATATGATAAAAAGCGAAATGCTAAATTTAGCGAATAAGCGATTAACAAAAGATGAAATTTTAAAATATCTTTCTAATCCGACAAGGCTGGAATTTCTAGTTGCCTTGGCAGTTAAGTCAAAATTTCCAGATGTGAGAGTTATACCGAATTATCCTTATGATGACGAAGGTTTGCCAACTTCAACTGCTGGTGGCGTAGGTGATAAGGGTGATATTGAATGTTATGAGAATGCGAATGGAATTTTGATCGAAGTCACTATGTCAGAAGGTAGAATGCAGACAATGATGGAAGTTTGGCCAATAGCTAGACACTTAGAAGAATTTAGTAAAAGCAGTAAGAATTCAATGTGTTATTTTATTGCACCCAGTATTTTCAAGGATTCTGTTAGGCAAATTGAGTATGTAAAAGAAAAGGACAAGGTGTCTATTGTTCCAAAAAATATTGAGGGATTTCTAAAATTTATAGACAGTACTAATTTGTTATATAATATTTAAAATAAAAATAGGGCAGGATAAATGCCCTACTTTTAATGCCAGTCTATCTTTTACAGATTCTGCTTTATCCAGTTTGAGGCTTCTGTGCTTAGATTTTTCCAAGCAGCCTCATCTCCGGTAACATTGATGACTACTATGCGATCGTTTGAGTCAATGTAGCCGGATATTGTATCCCTGGCATCTTCTGCTGATAATTCTGTTTTTATCAGCCAGAATGACTCTAGCGGTTTTGCATAGCCACTGTATGACCTAAGGTGTTCCCATAGTTTTGAATAATCCTTGCCGGGACTTTTCAAATCATACGACACGAGTAGTGTTTTCATGGTCGTTGCGTTAATAATTAAGGGCAAATTGTTAGGTAGGCGGGCCCTGCTATACAATAACAATTTGTTATCATCATTATACAAAATGATGTTATGCTTGTCAAATCATTTCGGTATGCTATTATAACAATATGGAAAAACAAGATACAAAATACAAGCTTATTGGGGCAAAAATTAAAGAGGCACGAGATGGCGCAAAAATGTCGCAAAAAGACCTTGCGGAGGCTTTGGGTTATGAATCTGGCACGGCAATTTCTTTCATTGAGGCGGGTGAAAGGAAAGTCGCTGTAACAGATTTAGAAAAGGTCGCTGAGGTTTTAAGGAAAGATATAAAGTTTTTTCTTGGTCAAAAAGTGGAAACAGCCGACTTTAAATTTGCACTTCGTGCAGATAAGGACTTAATGAAAGAAGACCAGGAAAAAATCTTAGATTTCATTGATTTTGTTAAAAAAAGAAGAAATGGAAAGCGATCTGAATAAACCGCGAATAGCGCTTGCAAGAAACGCCGCAAGAGACATACTAAAAGAAATGATTTTAGGCAATCCGCCCATTCAGATAAAAACAATCGTTGCACACTTGAAAAATAAACGCGGAATACAAATAGAAATTTTCAAAAAAGATTTTGGAAAAGGCGGGAGAGGCATACAAATAACGGAGCCGACGCCTAAGGGCGATAATCTCATTATCGCTTACAATAAAAATCATCATGTACACAGTCAAAGATTTACAGTGGCTCATGAGTTAGGGCATTTTCTACTGGGGCATACTAGAAATGGACACGATCATTATCTTGATTTATTTGACGAAGGTAGCGGTGATCCAAAGGAAATAGAGGCAAACCAGTTTGCGGCTGAATTATTGATTCCGGCTACTTTGCTAAAAATTGATATTGAAAACGGGATTCGGGATGTTCCAACACTTTCAAAAAAATATTGGGTTAGTGAATTGGCTATGTGGAGAAAAGTTTTAGATTTTAATTTAGTTAAAAAAATTAACTAAACTTTATGAAAAATAATTTAGCAAAATTGCAAAAAGTTGAACTACGTGATGTATGGAATCATGAGGCCATTGATTTTACAAAATGGCTCGCACAAAAAGAGAATCTCGATTTATTAAGTGAAGAAATAGGGGTTGGCATAAGACTCGTTCAAACAGAAGCCAATGTCGGTCGATTTAATGTCGATATTTTAGCAGAGGAGGAAAATTCTGATAGAAAAATTATTATTGAAAACCAACTTGAAGATACGAATCATGATCATCTTGGAAAGATTATAACCTATGCTTCCGGTTATGATGCTGAGATTATTGTTTGGATAGTAAAAGATTTTAGAGAAGAACATCAAAAAGCAGTTGATTGGTTAAATGAGCATACAGATGAAGGCATTAATTTTTTTCTAATAAAAATTGAATTATGGCAGATTGATGGCTCAAGTCCTGCGCCAAAATTTGATATTATATCCAAGCCAAATGAATGGGCAAAGGCTATAAAGACAAATTCATCAGGCGGGGAATTAACTGATACAAAAATTCAACAGCTGGATTTTTGGACAAAATTTAAAAATTTTGTTCAGGCAAATGATAAAAAAATCAGACTTCAAACTCCTCGGCCACAGCATTGGTATAATGTTAGTGCTGGAAGCTCGGAAGCGCATATTGGACTAACGATAAATACTCGAGAAAATTTATTTGGTTGTGAAATTTATATCAACAGAAATAAAGAGTTGTTTTCTTTTCTAAAAGAACATAAGGAAGAAATAGAAAAAGAACTTGGCGAAAAAGCAGAATGGGTAGATGCTCCGATTGCTTCAAGAATTAAAATAGGCAAAGAAGTTTCTGGAGTATTTGATCAAAAACAATCCGAAGAATATTTTAAGTGGATATATGAAAAAACTATTTTATTCCAAAAAGTTTTTGGTAAATATTTCAAGGAGTATAAAAAATAGATTTCTTTATCGATTTATTTCATTTTCAGCGTGAGAGTAATTTGTTTTTAACGGGTCATATAATCCAGATAAGCAACATGTCGCTCTATAATAAAACTGATAAAGTCTGCAACATTTGCAGAAAGAAAGGAGAATTATCCGAGGATCATGTTCCGCCAAAGGGCGTGCTATTTAATAAGGTCGTGTGGATGGACAATTTCGGCAAACAGTTTCAAAAGGATGACGAAAAATCGAGAATCCGTTTTTCACAAAGCGGGATAAGATTTAAAACTATCTGTCACAAATGCAATAACAAACTTCACGATTATGACAGAAAACTAGCAGAGTTTTCGCATAGTATTCACAATGAATTGATTAAAAACCTAAGCAATCCACAATTTAACGAGGTTGAAATTGACTGCTATCCCAATGCTGTCATGCGTTCAATTCTTGGCCATCTGCTTTCGGCAAAAATAGAAACTGATAATGTCGTTATAGACAAGAGCATACGCTCATTTATCTTTGATGATTCAAAATCAATTTCTGAAAAAGTCAATGTTTATTATTGGTTTTATCCTTATGTGAATGTTAAAATTGCCCGAGATTTCGTGAGAATGTTTAGTGATAAACAATTTGGTTTTAATAGTGTAATAAAATTTCCACCAGTAGGATATCTTATTACTGATGTGCCAAATATCCGAGGTTTAGAAAATCTTAACGATTTTAAAAGTAAGAAACCTAATTATAAAACGAAAATAAAATTAATGTTGCGACCATTTAACCAAGAAGACTGGCCTGAAGGAGTTGCTGATAATTACAATCCTTTTATTGCGTTTGGAAAATCTTTTTGTAATAGTTTAGTTGCGAAACCAAAAAAATAGAGAATTATAATTATTGTATTAAGGCTTTAGCACGCTCTAATCTTACTTCAATCCTATCCCAATTTTCTAAAATATTTTTTCTAGTTTCATCTACTAATCCGTGCATGTTAAAACAAGGCCCTACAAAACCTTGTTTTTGGTAGGGGATAATGCGACTTCGAACTTTTTCAAATTGTATTGACGATTTTCCTTAATATGGTATACTGTCAATAAAGAGCTAAACCATATTAAGGAAATATATGAAATATTTGGACAAAAAAATTCAAAAGAGAATCGACGACAAATTAGCATTACTCAATTCATTCCGTCCGCTTCCAGTGTCCGCAGTCAAAAAACTAAAAGAACAATTTGAAATAGAAATGACATATAATTCCAACGCTATTGAAGGTAATAGTTTGACGCTAAAAGAAACATATTTAGTTGTCAATGAAGGGCTAACTATCAAGGGTAAACCGCTCAAGGATCACCTTGAAGCAAAAAACCATCAAGAAGCTTTGAAATATTTATATGATTTGTTGGAAAAGGATAAAAAAAATACTTTTTCTGAAAATTTAATACAATCGCTTAATCAAATAGTTCAGCAAAATATTGATAAAGAGTGGGCAGGGAGATATCGGAATAGTGGAGTAATCATCGGAGGCGCTGATCACAAGCCGCCGGAAGCTTTGGAGATTCCAAAACTCATGCAGAATCTTATTGGCTGGGTTGGGGATAATAAGAAAAAATTGCATCCGGTTGAGCTAGCAAGCATATTGCATCACAAGCTGGTTTATATCCATCCATTTTTCGATGGAAATGGCAGAACATCGCGATTGGTGATGAATATCACATTGATGCAATCAGGTTTTCCATTAGTAATTGTCCTAAAAAGCGATCGAAAAAAATATTATCAAACTTTATCTTTTGCAGATAAGGGGGATTATGCGTCATTTGTGAATTTTATCGCTCGCGCAGTTGAGAGAACATTGAATATCTATTTGAAAATTTTGACGCCAAGCAAAAAGGGCAAGGAAAGATATGTTTTTCTTGCAGATTTAGCCAAGGATTCAAAATTCACTGAAAAATATCTCAATCTCTTGGCTCGCAGCGGAAGATTGGAAGCGTACAAGGAAGGCCGTAATTGGCTTTCGTCAGAAGATGCTCTCAAAAGATATATGGACAGCAGGGAAAGGGTTAGAAAATAGAACAAATCACGCTTGCTTTAGTAACGCATCAGCGCGCTCTAATCTTTACTCACCCGTCGCTCGCGAGCGACTGGTTTCTAAAATATTTTTCCTAGTTTCATCTACTAATCCGTGCCGACATAAAAAGAGACTTTAGCCATTCTCTTTTTTGGTTGAAACTTAAGAATCTTTTTTCCTCATCCAACTCGGAAGCGGAAAATCTTTTGCATCCAAAACTATATAAAGTCCGGCCATGAGAGTTCCAATAAGGCCCCAAAATATGAATATGTATGGCGGAATGCCGGCAATTTTTGCTGTGGCCGGATAGTTCCATATTCCCAGCCATACGGAAATCAGATCTCCGATGGCGCCGCCGGCCAAGGCAAAAATTCCGACGATGGCCAAAGGAAGGCTTCGCATACAAAAAATATAAAGAATGTCGATGCCAAGCAAAATTAAAACCAATTGCCAAGGATGGTGGGAAAAAACGCGCATGCTCAAGACAAGCCCAATAAGGCCGAGGACTGTAGCGATAGAGGCGGATAAAAAGCCGGGCGGATTATGCCGCAGGCGGTTGCCAAAAACCATCACGGATCCTCTGAATATTCCTACAGTTAAAATACTTATATTTCCCCAAATGAATGGAAGATAATAGGGAATAGACATAAAAGAACTCGCGCCATAGGACCAAAAACCATTAGCGATGAAAAATGCTTCCATGCCAATTCCGAAGAGGGCAAAAAATATATAAACCAGAAGAAGTTTCCAGCTGCGAAGATAAAGCAAAGCTAAAATGCCGATTAGAATAATGGGTAAGGTGGCCAGTTCCGGTTTTTTCCCGAATATCCATACGGAAATATAGCTGACTGCGAGAACAATACAAAGGAAAAAGAAATTTTTAACCGGAGAAAAATTTTTATATGACGGGAGCTTAAGCATGGAGCCAGTATACAATTTTCCAATGCTGTTTGCAATTAAAGTGTCATCTAGAATATAAATTATCCAAAAAAGCGCTTATTTAAGCGTTTTTTGCGTTTTAGACTTGACTTTTTGTTTGAAAAAGAGTATAATGAAAGGTCAAAAATAAAATAAAAAAACAATAATACATGGAGGTGTACATTGAAAAATACAGAAATTATCGGATATATATCTGGGTTACTGGTTATTGCCAGTATCGTGCCGTATCTGTTTAGAATATGGCAAAAAAAGATTACACCCAACATAACCAGTTGGTCGCTTTGGACTCTGATCGGATTTGCACTTCTTCTGACTTACAAAAGCTCAGGAGCAAAGGCTAATATTTGGCCGGCGGTTTTTGGTTTCATAAATCCATTATTGGTCACAATTGTTGCCATAATTCGCCAAGGAGAACTTCTGAAAATGGATAAAACGGAAAAGTATTGCCTAGCAATCGGCTTGATCTCGCTATTTATGTGGTATTATTTGCGCGAGAATAAAAATCTGGTGCAGTATGCGCTTTATGCTGCAATTCTGGCAGATTTATGCGCAGCGATTCCAACAATAAAACTTGTCTGGAAAAAACCTTGGGATGACCGGCCTTTTATGTGGAGCTGTTATTCTTTGGGATATGGACTAGGTATGTTCGCGATTACTGAGTACACGTTCGCGAATTATTCTTTACCGGCCTATATGTTTCTTGGGGCGCTTAGTGTTGCGCTGCCCTTAATATTGTACCGAATAAAAAACAAAATTCCATTAAGAGAGTGGATATGAGACACACTAAAGAATTTAACAAAAAAAACCAGCAATAGGAAAAGGAGGAACTATGGGGTCAGTAATACCTACTGTAAAAACATGGTGTTTGCCCGAAGGTCTCGATGAGAAGCAATTTGTGGATCTTCATCAATGCATAGTAAAAGTAATGGCGAATTTTCAGGAGACTGGAGTGAAAAACGAATGGGACATGCTTGCTTTG
The DNA here is from genome assembly GCA_026396205.1 of Candidatus Moraniibacteriota bacterium. Classification (GTDB taxonomy): domain Bacteria; phylum Patescibacteriota; class Minisyncoccia; order Moranbacterales; family UBA2206; genus JAPLXF01. The sequence continues at coordinate 9,410 of JAPLXF010000017.1, forward strand.
TTCCCAAGAGATTTAATGGCATATGGTCTCGGAACAGAGATTAAAATTGAGATAAGCGATCTTCCGCCACAGTGTAACAAGAAAATTCTCGACAAACTTGCCAGTGAAGTAGGCAATTTTGTAAGAACTATGTTTTTGCGGTCGAATGTGTATTGCAAGGCTGAATGTTATAATCCATCAGCGGGATACTGGTTCGCGAGATAAATATTAAAAACAAGATTTAGCTAAAAACGGCAGACTTACAAAATAGTGTATCTGCCGTTTTAATTTGGCAAAAAAGCGTATTTGGGATAGAATAAAAGGTATGAAGGATTGCATTTTCTGCCAAATTGTCCGCGGGGAAATTCCTTGCCACAAAATTTGGGAAGACCGGAAGCATCTGGCTTTCTTGAGCATCTTTCCCAACACGGAAGGTTTTTCGGTGGTAATTCCCAAGAAGCATTATGGAAGCTACGCTTTCGATTTGCCGGATAATGTTTTAAAAGAATTGGTTGCGGCGGCGAAAAAAGTCGGAAAGCTTCTGGATAAAAAATTAACCGATGTCGGCCGGACCGGAATGATTTTTGAGGGCTTCGGGGTTGATCATGTGCATGCCAAACTTTTTCCGATGCACGGAACGAAATTAGAAAATTGGAAACCGTTTCATTCCGATATAAATAAATATTTTAAAAAATACGAAGGCTACATTTGTTCCAATGATTACGAGCGAGCCGATGATAAAAAATTAGCTAAATTAGCCAAAAATATTAGGGAATAATTTAAAACCATGAAACAGACTGAGCTTTTCACCAAAACCCAAAAAAACGCGCCGAAAGACGAAGTGAGTGTCAATGCCCAGCTTTTGATCCGGGCTGGCTATGCCGATAAATTGATGGCCGGAGTTTATACTTTTTTGCCGTTGGGGCTGCGGGTCATGAAAAAAATTGAAAATATTATCCGCGAAGAGATGAATGCTATCGGTGGGCAGGAAATTTTGATGCCGACGCTCCAGCCCAAAGAAAATTGGGAAATTACCGGACGCTGGACGGCCTTGGATGAAGATATGTTTAAAGTTGATGGACACGAAAACCAAAAGTTCGTATTGGCGCCGACCCACGAAGAGGTCGTTATTCCGCTGGCTAAAAAATTTATAAACTCCTATAAAGATCTGCCAAAAGCCGTTTATCAATTTCAAAATAAATTCCGCAAAGAAAAACGCGCCAAGTCGGGATTGCTCCGCGGGCGGGAATTTTTAATGAAAGATTTATATTCTTTTCATCTTAGTGAAGCTGATCTGGACAGCTATTATGAAAAAGCCGTCGTGGCTTACCGAAATATTTTTGACCGGGTCGGCATTGGAGAAAAAACTTATAAAACTTTTGCTTCCGGTGGAACCTTCGCCAAATATTCCCACGAATTCCAGACCGTCACGCCGGCCGGCGAAGATATAATTTATATCTGCCAGAAATGTAATTTAGCTATAAATAAAGAAATTAAAAGCGAAGTCGAAGTTTGTCCGGATTGCCAAGGAAAAGATTTTCGGGAAGAAAAAGCCATTGAAGTCGGCAATATTTTTAAGAATAAAGAAAAATATACTAAACCGTTCAATCTGACAGTTAAAGATGAAGCAGGAGAAGATAAGCTGCTATTGACTGGATGTTTCGGTTTGGGACTGTCGCGGCTGATGGGAACAATTGTGGAAATTTATCATGATGAAAAAGGCATGATCTGGCCGGAAGCAGTAGCGCCGTTTAAAATTCACTTGATAGTTCTTGGTTCACAGCCAATAGTTATCAATAAGGCTGAAGAAATTTATAATGATTTGCAAAAGAAAAATATTGAGGTTCTGTATGATGACAGGGAAGTATCGGCCGGGGAAAAATTTGCCGACGCGGATCTGATCGGAATTCCATATCGCATAGTAATCAGTGAAAAATCTTTGAAAGCCGGCGGGGCAGAAATAAAAAAGAGAAATAATCCGGAAACTAAAATTGTTAAATTAGATGAGGTAACAAATTCAATAAATTTCACCCCGTCAAATACCGCAAAGCGGTAGCGACAAAGTCGCTATTTGACTGGGTAAAACCCTATGACAAAAATAATTATCGTCGAAGACGATCCGATGATAGCGGAAATATACCAGCGAAAATTCGGAGAAGCCGGATTTGAAGTGGAAACGGCCACTTCGGGAAAGCAAGTTCTGGATATGGCCAAGGAAAAAAAAGCGGACATAATTCTTTTGGATCTGCTGATGCCTCAAATGAACGGCTTTGAAGTGTTGGAAAAACTGCGCAGTGGGGAATATGACCCAAACATCAAAATTATCATTTT
>JAPLXF010000071.1 GCA_026396205.1 Candidatus Moraniibacteriota bacterium
TCCGGAAAAAATTTCTTGCCATCGGTAGAAAGATAGGAAGTAATTTCCTGTTCCTTGTCTTGCCCTGCTGCTTTAATCGCTACGACTATTTTATAGGCTCCACTTTCCTTAACTACTTCTTTAATATTAACATTGGTGCCGGGAGCAACTAAGGCATCTTTAATAAAATTGCCGGCAATTTCTTTAGCTTTGACCGCGCCGACATCTTTACTTCCCAGAGCATCGCGCAGATTGCATCCGGAAAGTACGAGCATTGCCGCCAGCGCAACACCCAAAAACATCTTTTTTCTCATAGATTTTTTAGATTAATGGTTATTGGTTACTTGGCTATTTTACACTAGGTTGTTTTACCGCGCAACTGGCAATTTTTAAATTTAGCAAAATCCTGTTTTTAGTCTATAATTAAAATATGAAAACCAAAACCAAAAAAAACTTGTCCGCCTCGGGCGGAGGATTTACATTAATTGAAATTCTTATCGTCATCGCCATCATCGGGATTTTATCTTCAGTGGTCATATATTATGTGAGTGAAGCTAGGCAAGAAGCCAAGGATAAGGCCAATATGGAAATGGCTGGCTCGATGGCCAAAGGCGCTTTAAGCAACATAACGGAAAATTCAGCTAATTTAGCCAATTGGACCAAGGGCTGGATAAATACAGCTGATGGATGCCAACGACTTCCAGAAACCGCCAGAGTGGCTTGTGAGAACATGCTGAAGAATGTGGGAAATATTAGCGTAGAAACATCAGGAAAGATTCTTGTAGGAAGTATTAAGCCATGGGTAGATAGTTGGGGCTGCAAAAACGATTTCCCCGAATTGTCTATAATGGTAGTCCTTCCCCACGAAAAAAAATATTATTGCGCCAGCACTGACGGTCGGAATTCGTTTCTTCAAAATTTGGACGGAACCAGCGATTCGTCTGAATGTTCTTTTAAAGAATCCAACGGAGCCTGGCATGGAATCGGACCTGGGTGGGGCTGTCCCGGCTGTCTTGGAGACGGCCATATAATAGACTGTGGAGCCTGGCATTAAAAATCGTTATTACAAATACAGATGTTTCCCCCCAACACCAATTTTATGAAAGTTTATTCTTAAATTAAAGCAATTACTACAAATCCGCCTTCGGCTACAATTTCTATAATATAAGGTTGGTTCAGAATTGGTGTCGGGGCAGGCTTCCTTTTTCTCAATTATAAGTATAGATGCTTACCTTCAGCTTTAAGCTTATCTATAATTTTTTTTACTTCCCCTACTTTATTTCTGTTGGCCACTAGTATCGCATCGTCGGTTTCCACGATAATGGTATTTTTCAGCCCGATGGTGGCTACTAATTTGTCTTCCGAGTAAATCAGGCAATTTTTGCTACCGACATCGATATGGTTGCCTTTGACAATCATTTCTGATTCCAAGCTGTCTTTGAAAAAATCAAATAAAGTTCCCCAATTGCCGACATCGCTCCACTGGAGTTCCGAAGGCACTACTAGTCGGTTTTCTGGCGGTAATTTTTCCACAATCGCCGGTTCAACCGGAATATTTTCCAGCTTTTTATATTTTTCCAAAAAAATACTGTTCTTTGTTCTCTGATCATTGATTACTGAATATATTTCCGGAGTAAATTTTTTAACCCAATTTAGAAAAGTTCGGGCGGCAAAAATAAAATAGCCGCCATTCCAAAGATATTCCCAGCTGGCAAAATACTCTTCCGCCTTTTTTTTATCCGGTTTTTCCACAAAAGAATCGACATAAAAAATCCTTTTTTTATTGGAATTAGAAAATTCCTTGCCCATTTTTATATAACCGAGATTCGTATCCGGACTAGTCGGATTGATGCCAACGGTGGCTAATTTATCCGGATGCTTTTCCACTGTTTCCAAGGCGGCTTTTATGGAACTGACAAATTCTTCGGCGTTGCGGATAGCGTGGTCGGAGGGAATAGTCGCCACTACCGCTTGTGGATTTATTTTTTTAATCCGGCTGGCAATCAGACTCATAGCCGGAGCGGTCCCCCGCGGAACCGGCTCGATGATTAGCTGGTCTTTTTTGAGATCGGGCAATTGCGCCAGCGCCAAGTCGCGGTATTCTTCCACAGTGGAAACAAAAATATTTTCCGGCGGAACTGCTTTGGCTGTTCTGGTATAAGTCTCCTGAATCATAGTCCGGCTGAAGGAAGTGAACTTCTGGAACTGTTTGGGCTTTTCTTTGCGACTGACCGGCCACAGGCGACTGCCGGTTCCTCCGGCCATAATAACTGCATAAAAATTTTGGCTTGTGATTTTCATATGCCTTATGTGTCTTATATGTGTCTTATAGGACTTATAATGTTATGGTATAATTAAATCACAATGAAGAAAAAATTAAAAGCTGAACGGCGGGAAGCCAAGAAACGCCAAAAAATGAAAATTTCCGGCAAAAGTGTTTTTAAGCTTAAAGAAATAATAATCAAAGGTAAGAAGTAGTTTCTAATTGACCCCGTTAGAAAGAGTAAAAAATCAAAAATTCAGATTTAACTAAAGCGGAAAAGAATAAGAAATAAGCTTTCTAACGGGGTTGACTAGCTGGACGCCCCGTGCTAGACTAATTAAAGTTTTATATGAGAATTGTCGTCCACATTTTGGCTAATTCTCTAGCTATTTTCATAGCTTCCAGACTGGTTTCCGGCTTCATTTTTAACGGAACAATCCCCCATTTAATCATTGCCGGCATCATTTTGGGAATCTGCAATTCGATAGTCAAGCCTATCCTGAAAATTATTTCCTTTCCCTTGATTGTTCTGACCTTCGGGCTTTTCCATATTGTTATCAATCTTATTATTTTGTTTCTGGCCGAACGGTTCACTCCGTGGCTGGAAATTCAAACTTTCTGGGCCGCCATTTGGGGCATTATCATCATCAGTTTGACCAATAACATCATTTCGTCCGTCTACCGGCGCCTGGAAAAAACCAATTATGCTGAAAATCATTAATATCATTGAAATCATAGCGGCGATTCTGCTTATCGCTTCCATCCTGCTCCAGAACCGCGGAGCCGGGCTAAGCGCCGCTTTCGGCGGAGATTTCGGAGGCTATTACAGCAAGCGCGGATTTGAAAAATTTTTGGTTTATTTTTCCATAGCCATGGCTGTTATTTTTATCGGACTGGCTATTTTCAACCTCGTGCTTTCCAGCCGAGGGGTAGCTTAATTGGTTAAAGCAAACCTATCAGCGAACAAGATTTTAAAAAACCGTCCAAGATCAAGCAGTGGTTCCAAATCACCCGGGTTTTAAGCCTCAAAGAAAAAATACTTTTCTATCTGCTAATCATAATTTTTGCCGGCTCGCTGGTGAGTTGGGGAGTAATTTTTTATCTTAACAAAACCCAGCCGATTCCCAAATTCGGCGGAGAATATATTGAGGGTATTATCGGCCAACCGCTGCATATTAATTCGGTAATTTCCCAATCCAATAATACCGACGAAGATCTTTCCCAAATTATCTACAACGGGCTTTTTAAGTATGACGATCAGGGAAAAATCGCCAATGATTTGGCGGAAGGCTATGAGATTTCCAAGGATAAAATGCTTTACACCGTCCATTTGAAAAAAAATGTGACTTGGCATGACGGCCAGCCATTTACCGCCGCCGATGTTTTTTACACCATCAATCTTATCAGCGACCCGGCTTACAAAAGCCCGCTCCGGGTTAATTGGCAAGGCATTGAAACCAGCGTCGTGGATGATTATACCCTTACTTTCCAGCTTAAAATAAGCTACGCCCGATTTTTGAGCAATCTGACTTTCGGAATTCTGCCCAAACACATTTGGGAAACAGTTGGACCGGAAAAATTTTCACTGACTGATCTCAACCTGCAGCCGATAGGCACCGGGGCTTATAAATTTTCTTCCATTCAAAAAGACTCCGGCGCCAATATTATTTCCCTCAAACTGGTCAGTAATCCCAATTATTTCGAAGGCAAGCCGTATATTTCAAAAATCACTTTTAATTTCTATCTGGATGAAGAATCCGTGCTGGCCGCTTTCAACCGCAAGGAAATCATGGGTATCAACAGCCTTTCTCCGCAGAAAATCAGCTCAATTAAAAATGTCCAGAGCACTGTTTTCCATAAATTAAAAATCCCCCGCTATTTTGCGGTGTTCATCAATAAAACTAGAAATGTGGCGCTGGCTTCCGACGAAGTACGGGAAGCTTTGGCGCTGGCTACCAATCGGGATGAAATTATCCAAAAAGTGCTGGACGGAAACGGCCGTCCGATTTTTTCTCCGATACTGCCCGGCATGATCGGCTTTACCGATAATTTGGAAAAATACAATCTGGATGTTGACCGGGCCAACCGGATTTTGGATGAAAACGGCTGGGTGCGCGGAGCTGACGGCTTTCGCGGCAAAAAGGGCAACCTTCTGGAATTCGCCATCGTTACTCCGGATGTGGCGGAATTGACGCAAACTGCCGACTTGCTCAAAGCTCAATGGGAAAAAATCGGAGCTAAAATAAATGTGAGCGCTTTTTCTCTATTTGATGTCCAGCAGAATTATATCAAGACCCGCGAATACGACGCCCTGCTTTTTGGGCAAATTTTAGGCAGCGATCCGGATCCATTTTCTTTCTGGCATTCATCGCAGAAGAAAGATCCGGGGCTTAATCTTTCCGTTTTCAGCGACGGCGAAATTGATACTTTAATTGAAGACGGCCGCAATGAGTTTGACGAAGGCAAGCGCGCCAAGATTTATGAAGAATTCCAGCAGAAACTGGTCAAAGAAATTCCGGCTATTTTCCTTTACAGCCCGGATTACATTTATCCGGTTAATCGTTCCATCAAGGGTATCAACATTGAAAATCTTATTTTCCCAGCCGAGCGCTTTGCCAATCTTTCCAAGTGGTATATCAAGACCAAGCGGGTCTGGAAATAATCTCTTATAAGTCCTATAAGTCTTATAGGACATATAAAATTTATGGAAAACAAAAACTTAGACAAACAAAATCTCCGCCAAGTTATTCTTGATTTTCCCAAACAATTCAAAATAGGCTTGGAATTGGCCAAAGATATGAAAATTGCAGGCGATTTCCGATCCGTCGTCGTTTCCGGCATGGGCGGTTCGGCTTGGCCGGTTGATATCCTCAAAGATTATTTAAAAAATTCCGGCGTGGAAGAACTGGAAATTATCCAGAACCGCAATTATTCACTGCCCAAAAAAGCTTATACAAATTCCATTAACTTTTTTTCCTCTTATTCCGGAGATACGGAGGAACCAGTGGCTTCTCTGGAAGAAGCCATTAAAAATAACCTGCCTTTAATAGTTTTTACTTATGGAGGAAAACACCTTGAATTGGCCAAAAAGAACAATTTGCCCTGCATAATTATTCCGCAGTGCGTCCAACCCAGATACGCCACCGGCTACTTCTTTGGAGCTATGCTTCAAGTGCTGATTAATTTGGGCTTGACAAAGGACGCGTCTTCTGATATACTGGAATATTCCAATAAACTTGCGGAGAATACGATAAACCTTGAAAAAAAGGGCCAAGAATTGGCTAAAAAGCTAGTTGGCCAGACCCCGATTATTTATGCTTCTGACAGATACGGAGCGGTTGGAATGGTGATTAAAATCAAAATCAACGAAGACGCCAAAACGCCGGCTTTCTGGAATGTCTATCCGGAGCTTAATCACAATGAAATGGTCGGCTTCACTCTGCCGCAGGGAAAATTCCATGTGCTGACTTTCATGGATAAAGATGATAATCCGCGCATTATCAAAAGAATGCAACTGACGGCGGAATTATACAAAACCAAAGGTATTGAAACGGACATCATTGAAATGGAAGGCGACAGCCTTTTCACTAAAATATTTTCTTCTTTGATACTGGGCGACTGGATCGCCTACTATCTGGCGCTGGAATACGGCCAAGATCCGGTACTGGTTGAAATGGTGGAAGATTTTAAAAAACTTCTTTAGGTAAAGTAATTAACTTTTAATATAATAAACATAGACTAATCGCTTTTTTAGCGTTTAGTTATACTATCTTAATATGAACAGAAAAAGAATAAGAAACATCGACGGAATTATGCGTTCAAATCCGATAATTAAAATTTCTCCCAAAAAGAAAATGATTAATGTCGCTTTTATCGCTGATTCCAAAAAACGCGGGCGCTTCATCCAGCAGCCGGCTAATTTTGCCGTGCTACCGAAAAAAATCAAAGTTTCCGCGCCGAATAATCAAAATATAAAAAGTAATGGCCTGCGCATCATTCCTTTGGGCGGGCAGGAAGAAGTCGGCCGCAATATGACCGTTTTTGAATACGGCGGCGACATCGTCATCCTGGACATGGGCATGCAGTTCCCGGAAGAAGATATGCCCGGCATTGATTATATCGTGCCCAATATCAGTTATCTCAAAGGCAAAGAAAAAAGGATTCGCGGCGTAATTTTCAGCCACGGGCATTTGGACCACATCGGTGCCGCTCCGATTCTGCTGGAAAAACTCGGCTATCCCCCGATTATCGGACGCGACTTCACGCTGGCTTTTGTTAAAAAAAGATTGGAAGATTATAAGAAAAATTCAGCTGCCAATCTGAAAACCATTACCATTAAATCAGTCAATGACCGAATCAGGCTGGGCAAGTTCAATATTGGATTTTTTGAAGTGGAACATTCCATTATGGATGCCGTCGGATTGATTTTGAATACTCCGGACGGCACCGTAATCCACCCTGGCGACTGGACGATGGGCAAAGATCCGATTGATGAAAAGACCATAGCTTATAATCATTTGGCCAATCTGCCCGGCCCTAAAATTTTAATGCTGGAAAGCCTCGGCGCAATTGTAACCAATCCCAGCCAAACAACCGAAAAAGAAATGTACCAAAATCTGGAACAGCTTATTTCCGGCTCCGAAGGCAAAGTAATTATTGGAACTTTTTCTTCGCAGATAAAACGGATCGGGCATTTAATCGAATATGCGGAAAAAATTGGCAAGAAAGTGGCCTTGGACGGATACAGCATGAAAATGAATGTGGAAATCGCCAAACAATTGGGCTACGTCAAAGCGCATAAGAGCACTCTGATTCCGGTTTCGGAAATCCATAATTATCCGGAAAATAAAATTGTGATTATCTGTACCGGCGCCCAAGGCGAGGACAATGCCGTTTTATCCAGAATTATTACCGATAACCATAAATACATAAAGATTAGGAAAAACGACACGATTATTTTCTCTTCTTCGGTTATTCCCGGCAACGAAAAAACCATCCAAAAACTCAAAGACAATCTTTACCGCAAATGCGACAATGTCATCCACAGCGACATTATGGATGTGCATACCAGCGGGCATTGCAGCGCCAAAGATATCCAAGAAATTATCCGTCAAATCCGGCCGGACTTTTTTCTGCCGGTCTATGCCAACCATTATATGCTCAAAGAGGCCGCCAAGCTGGCGATGGGAACGGGCATTTCGAGGGAAAAAATATTTGTGCTAGACAACGGTTCCATTTTGGAATTTCAAAACCGCCGAGCCAGAATTTTGGATAGAAAAATCGACACCAGTTATGTCTTTGTGGACGGATTGGGCGTCGGCGATATCGGGCAAGTAGTCCTGCGCGACCGCCAGCTTCTGTCCGCCGATGGCATGTTTGTCATTACCGTAATTCTGGACAGCAAAACCAAAGAAGTGGTCGGCAACATTCAGGTTACTTCCCGCGGTTTCATTTATGTCAAAGAAAATTTCGATTTGGTCAATGAAACCAAACGCAAAGTAGTGAAAGTCATCAAAGAAACCACTTCCAAAAAAACTTCGGTGGATAAAAAATTCATTGAAGACAATATCCGCGATGTAGTTGGACAGTTTCTTTTTACTAAGACAGAACGCAGACCGATGATTCTACCAGTAGTAATTGAGGTTTAACTATCTAACTTTATCGCAAGAAAAAATCGAGGTTAAACCTCGATTTTTTTGTAATTGTATTGGTTTTAATTATGTAATCAATTACTTACCTCCAGCTTATGTGGACACGGAGTGTCCGAAACATTGCCTTAATTAGTCAGCTTTTGGCATATGCGATTATTTGACTAATTGGGTTTGAGGCAAAAAATCATTTTTAATCGAGGCTTAGCCTCGATTTGTTTAAGTTTCCTGCTGTAGCGGATTAAATATATTAATTTGGTTGAAAATTATGTCCATTGCATTTGAATTTTTGTTTGTTTTTTAAAAACGCGTGGATCCATTTTTTAA
>JAPLXF010000055.1 GCA_026396205.1 Candidatus Moraniibacteriota bacterium
CGCTTCCTGAAACTTCCGCCATTGGTTTGATTGCAAAAAACCTTTATTATTAAGCGCTAGATTTAAAGAATTTTGTTCCATATTACGATTCTATACGACCATTGCTAAAATGAAAAGAGGCCAGGGCTGATGCACTTGGCCTCTTTTTGAAAATCTAATCAGATTCTCAATCTGACTACTTGGGGAGGTAGCAATGGAAATATAATCCATTTCCATATTTTTATTCCCATTGGGACATAGCGATGGGGCAATTTATTCTTACTTTCAATTATAAGAATGTTCTGAATTCCACAATCGGATGTCGGCTTTAGAGTGGCGTGCCAGTCAATAACGATTGTATCCCCATTATTCTTAAACTCGCACCATGAATGTAAAATCGCCATTTTTTCTATTTCCTCTCCCGCCCTCAATTCCTTTTCCAGCCTTTTTCTCTCTGTTTCCGGTAAATTCTGGAAGGAAGCCATAATCTCGGAACAGAAATCTTCCATATCCCGGGCAAAAAGCGAAGAGTCATAGATTACCCCGCCGTCTCTGACTTTTGCTTTTATCTCTAGTGATTTTAATTTCTTTTGTATTATCCGAGCTCCTTCATGGCAACGATAATGCGGGGCAAAATTCCTGATTTCTTCTCTAAGTTTTTTTGCCAAATCCTCATATTTTTCATTCACTTTGTTCATTTACACCTCCTGCGGCTTGATTTTTTATTAAATTTAAAAATAGCTAAAACAATAAAACAAGATAACATTATAGTCGTTATCTTGTCAATGTTTTAGCAAGATGGGCGAGTAATGGAAGTCTTTGACACCTGAAACTTCCGCCATTGGCTTGATTGCAAAAAATCCATAAATTTGAGCGGGTAGCGGGAGTCGAACCCGCATTTCAACCTTGGGAAGGTCGCATAATAGCCGCTATACGATACCCGCGCGATTATTTGAGACTTAGCTCAAAAACAAAAATGTCTCCCCAATATTTTCTTTTATTTAAATAAATTCCGATTTCCTTTTTGTCCTTATAATAATCCAAGTCGTCATAAACAAACTTTTTTACTTCTCCCGAATAAAAATCTACAAGTTTGGCATTATAATTTTCCAAAATATACCTTAGGTTATTGCGCCATCCACTTAACGAATAAACGGCTACATAAAATCGCGTTTTTACTGTCATGAATTTTTTAGCATTTTTTAATGTTCTAAATAATACTTCGGAACCATTGTCGCGACCATCCATCCCAGTTATAATTTCTGATTTAAGTTTTTTAATTATCTTCGGAGAAATCAACTCCTGCGGAACATTGGCAATAATAACATCGAATTTTTTATTATTTATATTTTTAAATAAATCGCTTTTTACAAATTTTATATTTACGCCGTTTAAAAGGGCATTTTTCTTTGCACACTTAATGGAATCGTCCAATATATCAATCGCATAAACATTTCCCCCCATTTTAGCGGCAAGAATAGCCAGTATACCCGTTCCGGTTCCAATATCTAAAACGGAATCACTTTTGAAAACTTTTATATTTTCTCCAATTCCTTTTGTTCCATGCGGAGATGGAAAAAAAACTAAAGGATCACCTTCAATTTCTATTTTATACTTTTGAATTTTAAATATCTTTTTATTAACCATAAAATTACTTCCCTAAATTCTTGAGTGCGTGCTTGATCCGCTGACCGACATCCTTTAAGTTCTTCGGCACGGCTTTGAGAGCGTCGCGGGCTTCGGTCACCGAGTAGCCCATAGAAACTAGCGCTTCAATAGCGTCGCTGTCAATCACCGCTTCGGCTTTGTCGCCCACCGAAATATCGGCGATTTTATTTTGTAGTTCCAAAATCACCCGCTCGGCAGTTTTTTTGCCGACGCCGGAAACTTTGGTAAGAATAGACGAGTCTTCATTAAGAATGGCGGTCTTGATGGTTTTGGGCGTGGCGACCGTCAAGATTCCAAGTCCCGCTTTGGGCCCGACACCGGAAATGGAAATCAAGAGTTCAAACATTTCCAGTTCTTCCATCGTCAGAAAGCCGTAAAGTGCCAGGATGTCTTCCCGCACATAAGTATGGATAAAAAATTTCACTTCCTCTTTCCCGGCGATTTTGCCTAAAATATAGGGCGTGGTGAAAATCTTATAGCCAATGCCATTAACTTCAATGACTACATAATTGCCCTTGCTATATTCAATTTTGCCTTTAATTGTTGAAATCATAACATTGTCATTCCCGCGAAGGCGGGAATCTAGTCTACAATAAATTACTACTGGATCCCCATTTTCATGGGGATGACATTCCATGTCAATTCTAACACCTTCTAAATCACTTGCCAAAACCCAAACGATATGCTAAAAATACTTAGTATCAGTAATAATATTAATTGCAATTTATTCGGAAATAATTCGGATATAATTCGCATCTAAATTCGAATATGCCTATCAAAAAAGCCGCCAAGAAGTATATGCGGGTAACCGCCAGAAAGACCCAAAAGAACGCCAAAATTAAAGGTGCTTTTCGGAGCGCGATTAAAAAAACTTTGGAGGCCATCCATGCCGGCAATAAAGACAGCGCCAAAGAATGGTTCCAGAAATCCGCCAAAGCTTTGGACAAAGCGGTGCAGAAAAAAGTCATCCACAAAAACACCGCCGCCCGCCGAAAATCCAGGCTAAATGCCAAAATCAAAAATCTGGGGAAAAAATAAGACTTACAAAAACCGCTAGAACTAATCCGGCGGTTTTTTTATTTCTTTGCGAAAAAGAAA
>JAPLXF010000056.1 GCA_026396205.1 Candidatus Moraniibacteriota bacterium
CATGGTTACTTTTTCTTCCCACAGCGAACCTTTTGATACTTTGGTGAAAGTTGATTTCTGGCCGCTCAATATGATCAGTGAAGACTCCATAATTTACTGGAAATGTTTTACTTACTATGCCGGCGATTATCAAGTCAAGCCAATCTATCTGCCCATATCTTTGGACGCCGTTTTAGCCAAAAGCTATTGGCGGACTATCGTTAACCAATACAAACAAAAGCGGCGCTGGGCTTACGGCATTGAAAATTTTCCGGTGATTATGCGCGCCATCTGGCCAAATAAAAAAGTGGGCCTTTGGAAAAAACTGAAAGTTACTTTTGAAATGCTGGAAGGCCATCATTCTTGGGCCACGGCTTCTTTTATCTTGGCCATTCTCGGCTGGCTGCCGCTTTTTTTCGGCGGCGATGCTTTCAACCAAAGCGTTTTGGCTAAAAATTTGCCGACACTGACCCGACAATTGATGACACTGGCTATGACCGGCTTGATTATTTCCATGTCTTTGAGTTTTCTGCTGATGCCGCCGCGGCCCAAGAAATATTCGCGCTGGAAATATGTTTATATGGTTCTCCAGTGGATTTTAGTTCCGGTTACCGCTCCGATTTTAGGGGCTCTGCCGGCGGTTGATTCGCAGACCCGGATGCTTTTCGGCAAATATTTCGGCGAATTCTGGGTAACGGAAAAAGTCAGGAAAGAATGATAAAATTTTTTATTCCATTTCTAGAAGCGCTTATTCTCTCCATAATTTTTGTTTTGGTTTTTTTGATTGTCGGAAAAAAAATAAAATGTTCTATCCGAAAATCGGCGCGGCACATCCATTTGCGGAATGTTTCACGCTGGGGCGGAGCGGCCATGATAATCGCTTTCAATCTGGCGATTCTGATTAACCGGAATTTAGTGATAATTCCGGCGCTGTGGGGAGTAATGGGAGCCTCGCTGATTCTTTTGATTGTCGGGACTTGGGATGACCTCAAAGAACTTTATTGGAAGACCCAGCTTTTTTATCAGGTGGCGCTGGCGGTTTTGATTTTTGTTATGGGAGTCAGAATTCCTTATACTACCAATCCGCTGACGGGAGGACTTTTTTATTTGGATCAGGGGATTTGGGTCATATTTTCAATCCTGATTGTTATTTTTTGGGTAACGCTGATGATTAACGCCATGAACTGGGTGGATGGAATTGACGGACTTTCCGGCGGCATTACTTTTATCGGCGCCCTGACTATCGCTGTGCTCAGCCTCAAGCCGGAAGTCAATCAGCCGCCAATGGTAATTATGGCTATGATTTTGGCCGGTGTTTCGCTGGGCTTTTTGATTTTTAATTTCTATCCTTCCAGAATTTTGGCCGGCACTTCCGGCGCCACCTTTATGGGTTTTATGCTGGCAGTACTGGCGATTTTTGCCGGCACAAAAATCGCCACTTCTCTTTTGGTAATGGCGATTCCCTTAGTGGATTTTATCTGGGTGGTCGGGGAGCGTTGGCGCAAAAGGAAATCTATTTTTTTGCCGGACCGCAGCCATTTGCATTATAAACTGATGGAACTGGGCTGGTCGCAGGTGAAAATCAATACCTATTTCTATACTGTTACGATTTTAATTGCCATTCTGGCGCTCAATACGCGGGCGATGGGAAAAATTCTGACTCTGCTTTCGGTATCGCTGGTTATTCTGGTTTTTATTCTCATGGTCAATAATGAATTAAAGAAAAATAAAAAAACAGTATGAAAAAATTTTTACTGGCAGCTGTTTTTTTTCTGCTGGCGGTTTTAATAATCGACCGGACAGATTGTCTTAAAGTTAAAAACGAATTTAAAATCGTCAAAATAAATGGAATTGAATTCCAAGCCCAAACAGCGTCTTCATCAGCCCAAAGAAGCCGGGGTCTTTCCGGCCGGAAAAACTTAGGCGATAATTGCGCGATGCTTTTTCTGTTCCCGCAAGCAGGCAATTACCAGTTTTGGATGCGAGGGATGAAGTTTGACATTGATATGATTTGGGTTTCCGGTTTGGAAGTAGTTCAGATTGATTCAAATGTTTCCTATGAGCGGGGAGCGGATGAAATCAGGAATTCCCGTGTGCCGGCCGATAAAGTCATGGAACTTCCGGCTGGAACGGCAGAAAAAATCGGATTGAGAATAGGGGATAAAATAGAAATAAAGTAAATTTCGGAAATACCCGGAAAACAAACCAGCCCTCCGACATAATCGAAGGGCTGGTTGTTATCTAAAAAAGTATCGCTATACTTTTATTGCATTGTTTAGAAAGAGCAGTAGAACTTTTTGTTTAACTTTTTTACTGTAAAAACTTTCAGGAAAGCGACGGTACTCGAACTGCGTATTTGTGCAAATTCTGCAGCTGCCGCTGGTTCAGTGTCTTAGACTTGGTAATCGCGTTCTGGATTAAATCTTTGGAAAATTCTACTGTCGTTCCAATGCGCACCCCTTTTTTAGCGACATTTTTGCGCAGAAAATCTTCAATGTAGATTTTGTGTTCTGCGGTTAGTGTCGAATCAGGGTTCTTTTCCAGATAGTTCGCTAGCGCTCTGCGAGCTAGGTGTGTCGTACCATCTCCCTTGCTGGCAGTTTCCACAAACGAATTTTCAGTCTCCTGGCTTACCGCAGCCGGAGTGGCCGGTTTAACAACTGGCTTCGTTTGGGTAGCGGGAGCTGGTTTTTCAGCTGGAGTAGTTGTTTCTTCAGTAGAAATTCCGTTGTTGATTTCCTCTAGAACTGGTGTTTCGCTGGGTTCGCTGGTCGGAGCTTCGGTTCTCTTGGAATATGAGTAGATGCCTCCGGCGATAGCCACAACGATAATTACGCTGATGATGATCCGCATGTTGTCTTGCAGCCACTGTTTCATTTTTCCTTCTTCCATATCCATGTCGTCATCTTGTGATTCTTCCTCCTTTTGCTTCTCGTCTTTTTCCATAAATTCACCTTCCTTTCTAGATAATGATTAATTTATTAATGTGCTTGCGTTGAAGCTTGCCCTGTTGGGCGTTTCGACCCAAAGTCTTTTTTGGTCTTTCAATTGTAACAACGCTGAAATGGAGCGTCAACTAGACAAAAAAAAGAGTTTAGGCTGTAATAAATACAGCCCTAAACGTTAAAAATAAAAACTAAAGTTCAATTTGGCATACCCGCCACCTTTTAGCCAAGTCTTTGTGGAAAGTGATTTTGGATTTTGGTAAAATAGATTTGATAATTTTTTGGATTTTGGGTTTTTGTTCGGGACTTATCTCAAGGTAACACATAACATGGAACATAGAACATTTATTTTGTATTTTTTTGATCTGTTCTAATAATTTTTTATAGTGTTTTAATCCGTCGGTGCTGGAAAGCAAGGCAGACTTCGGTTCGTAGTTTTTGACATCCGGCATGGTTGATTTGTAAATTTTTTTAGAGAGATAAGGCAAATTGGCAGTGATAATCACGGAACACGGAGCACATAACACGGAGCATTCTTTATTTTTTAAAAAGACATTTAACAAATCAGACTTTAAGAATTTTATTTTTTTATCTACTTTATTCAACCTGGCGTTTTGCTTGGCGACGCGCAATGCTTTGGCGGAAATATCAGAGGCCAGTAATTGGTAATTGGTAATTGGTAATTTGGATTTTATTATTTCTTTTGCTATGGAAATGATTATGTTGCCTGAGCCAGTTCCCAGATCGATTATTGTTGTATATTTTTTATTTTCCCCAATTACTAATTGCAAATTACTAATTACAGATTCTACCAGAATCTCTGTTTCGGGTCGGGGAATAAGCGTATTTTTATTAACTTTAAAATTCAGCCCATAAAATTCTTTCTGGCCCAAAATATAAGCCATCGGCTCATGTTTTAATCTCCTTGAGATTAAATGTTTGGTTATTGTTTCTTGTTTCTTGGTCATTGTATAGTCAGGGTGGGAAATGACAAATTCACGCGGTTTTTTAAGTGTATGCGCGATTAAAAGCTCCAGATCCAGTCGGTCCAGCTGATTGAAATATTGATTAAAAGTGTCAGAAATTGTGGCCATAGTATGCTATAATTAAAGCACGAAATAAATTAAGATATCAAACAGAGCCTTGCAGATTTGACATATTTTTGCCATTATGGGAGTATTATATTATAGAAATGTCTAAAATTATGCGTAAAATTGATTTAAAAGTAGCAGTTTGGAAAGAAGGAAAATACTATGTTTCTCAATGTTTAAACGTGGATATTTCCAGCTTTGGCAAGACAAAAAAAGAGGCTTTAGGCGCTTTGGATGAAGCCTTGGAATTATATTTTGAAGATATTAAAATTCCAAAAATAACCAAGATTGAAAAGCCGGAACTTGTGCAATTGTCAATTTGCCATGTCTAAATTGTTTTCATCTTCTGAAATTATTAAAGTCCTTCAGAAAAAGGGCTTTGTTTATATCTCCCAAAAAGGCAGTCATGCCAAATTCAGAAAGATCGGAAATCCGGTCTTGACGGTAATTGTTCCGGCAGGCAAAAAAGAAATACCCTTGGGAACTTTCAAGTCAATTCTGCGCCAAGCGGGTTTGACAGAAGATGAGTTTAGAAACTAAATGCGATTAAAAGCTCTAGATCCAGACGGTCTAGCTTATTCAAATATTGCTTGAAAATATCAGAACTTGTGTTCGTTATCATTTGTTTATGTTATAATTAAAGCACAAAATAAAGCATAGCATCAAATAAATATTATGAAAAACAAAAAAGGCAATATTGCGCTGGTTGCTATTATTATTGCAGCTTTGGCTATAACAATCAGTACGATTACTTGGATTATTGTTAAAAAAAATCAAATTCCAATACAACCCCAGCCGATTGCGCCAACAGCGCAAACAGGAACACAAACAGATAATTCAACCAGTGTCTCGGCAGAAGAAAATATATCTTGGCAGCCATATACAAATGTAAAAAATGATTTCGGATTCCAATATCCCGGCGGATGGATTATTGCTGAAAAGTATAATAAGTATGGCACCGCAGATGGAATAATGGTAAAAGTTGGCGGAGCAGTGAGTGAAGATACGCCTCCCTTCACCATGTCTGTTACCATACATCCAGTGGTATACCCGAGTTCTAAAAAAGCATTTGATGCTCAAATTTTACTGTCCTTGAAAAGAAATACAGATCATAAAATGACTGAGTTGCAGTTTAATGGCTATGATGCTGTAAGATATTTTGATTCAGGAATTTTTAAGACGAATAATATAGTTTTAAGCGGAAAAAACAATGTGTTGGTTATTTCATATTTAACTGAAAAAGAGGATGACCCTGTTATTAAAAAAATGCTGTCAACATTCAAGTTGTTAAAATAATTTTGCTATAAAAAACCGCCAGATCTGAATTGCTAGAAATGACGGTTTAAAAGGCAAGCGCATTTTAATATTATGATATTTTCAATGAACCTTTTCTGTCACTGCAATGTACAACACACCCGCTCTTGAAGCCACCACCATTGGCTAATATCTGTTGAAGAAGTTCTTCTCCTGTCATTGTTTTTGGGTTTAGTGTATTTTCATTGCCATCATGGTCTATTAAAACTACTCTTTCTATACTTTGCATGTTTTTTTCTCCTTTCTATAAAAAAACATTTTCTTGACCAATATCACATCATACTCCAAAATTAATATTTTGTCAATAGAGAAAAAAAAATAGGGTAAAAAAATGTCTTAAATTAAGCTTTATTTCTGTAATTTCATCTTAATATCTTCTTCTTGCAAAGTCTGGATAATTTCATCCAAGTTGCCTTCCATAATCGTGTTGATATTGCTCCAATTCTGCTTGATGCGGTGGTCGGTGATGCGGTCCTGCGAGAAATTGTAAGTGCGGATTTTTTCGCTGCGGTCGCCGGTGCCAATCTGGTCTTTCCGGGTATCGCCCAGCTCCTTGGCGCGTTTTTCTTCTTCGACTTGAAGCAAACGGGAACGCAGAACTTTCATAGCCTGGGCTTTATTTTTGATCTGCGATTTTTCGTCCTGGCAGGAAACGATTAAACCGGTTGGGATATAAGTAATGCGCACGGCGCTTTTGGTGGTATTAACCGATTGTCCACCGGGGCCTGAAGAGCAGAAAGTATCAATCCGCAAATCCTTTTCTTCAATTTTAAAGTCAATTTCTTCGGCTTCCGGGAGAACTGCGACAGTTGCCGTGGAAGTATGCACCCGGCCGTTTTTTTCGGTTTCCGGCACTCTTTGCACGCGGTGCACTCCCGATTCATATTTCATTTTGGCAAATACATCTTGGCCATTAATTTCAAAAATTACTTCCTTAAAACCATTAACGTCAGTGACATTAGAATTTAACAAAATTGTTTTCCATTTATTTTTTTCGGCGTAGCGGGAATACATCTTGAAAAGTTCGGCGGCGAACAGCGCCGACTCGTCTCCGCCGGCGCCAGCGCGGATTTCCACAATCACATTTTTGCTGTCATTAGGATCTTTGGTAATCAGCAATTTTTCCAAATCTTTTTCCAATTTTTCTTTTTGAGGCGAAAGTTTTACATTTTCCTCCATCGCCATCTCTTTCATTTCGGCGTCGTCACCAGTGTTGATAATTTCGGCATTATCTTTCATATCTTTCTCAACCTTTTCTAATTCATTAATAACACCCATAACTTCTGCCAGTTCCGCCTGTCTTTTGCCTAATTGCGCCATTTTTTGCGGATCAGAAACCACCTCGCCGGAAGCGAGTTGGGTTTGGATGCCATGGTATTCTTTTTTGATTTGTTCAATTTGCGATTTCATGTGTTTCTCTACAAAATACGAGTTTATATTAATATAATAATATTTTGAAATTAAGTTAATTCTAACTTTATTTTTCGCTAAAGTCAATTAAAAATACCGCTATTGACGCGAATAGCGGTATTTTATCCGAAGCGTTCCTTATATACTGAATCTTTCCAGAAGATTCTGGATGTGATTCAACATATTAGAATCATAGCGTTCATCTTTGCCTTTCCTTTGGATAAGGAAATTTATTGCTTTAATTAAAGCATCGGCTTTTTTGATTCCCGGTATTTTTTTGTAAAGTTTGGCAGCTTTATTCATCATCGGGTTAAGATTAATATCTTCTCCTTGTCGGCTGCGCCAGCATTCATTTATGTCATCAAGATATTTTTCTATGGCTGCTAAAAAAGCCCCAGTTGCATTTAAAGAAGTTTTTTTCTTTTTCATCTTTAACCTCACTTTTATTTTTTCTTGCTGTTTTTATTGGCTTTCTTTATTTTAACCGCGGATTTTTTGGCGGCGGATTTGGCGGCCATTTTCTTAAAGCGATCAACCCGGCCGGTGGAATCCATCAACTTTTTCTTGCCAGTATAAAAAGGATGGCAGGCGGCGCAAATTTCCACTTTCATTTCTTTAACAGTGGAGCCTGTTTTGATGGCATTGCCGCAAGCGCAGGTTATTTTAGCATCGGGATAATATGGGGGATGGATATCTCGTTTCATATTATAGTGAACAGTAAGCAGTGATCAACGAAAAATAAAATATATTTCTTGTTCGCTGTTCCTTGCTTCTTGATTGTTGATTATTACCAAAAAAGTCTATCATATAGTGATAAAATTGACAAGAGTATGGCACATTGGTATACTTTTATTCAGTATGCGAAAGCCTTAACGAATAGGCACATACGAATACTCATACTTTTTGTAGCTTCGTCCTGTCCTGAATTTATTCGGGAAATAAGAAGCATTTTAAGCAAAAAGTAGCGGTTGTTCTCCAAAGCGGGGAACATAAATAATTAAGGAAAAAATAATGAACAATCCAAAGGAAACTACTAGTGAGCAGGAAGTAGCCGAAGCCGCTGCTCAAAAAAAGGCTTCAGCGGGCGATGATTATTTCGCCACTTTTGATTTTGGGAGCCTGACAGTGAATCTGGAAGAGATGCTGAAAAATGGCGTCCACTTCGGCCATCAAAAGGCGCGGAGAAATCCCAAAATGGATGAGTATATTTTCACTACCCGGAATGGAGTGAATATAATCGATTTGGAAAAAACGGTTAAGAAGCTCCAAGAAGCAGTTAATTTCATCGACCAATTGGTCGCCAACGGCCAAGAAATTCTTTTTGTTGGCACCAAGAAGCAAGCCAAGCGCTTGGTGGAATCGGCGGCTAAAAGATGCCGGATGCCCTATGTCGTGGAAAGATGGCTGGGCGGAACCTTCACTAATTACCGGAATATTTCCAATCGGACGCGCTATCTCCGCGACTCGCAGG
>JAPLXF010000010.1 GCA_026396205.1 Candidatus Moraniibacteriota bacterium
GAAATTGGAAATTATCGAGCTAACAGCTCGATGTATGGGTTCAATTTTTAGGACCATTCCTGCGCCACCCCCATACGGCGTATCGTCCACGGTTTTGTGTTTGTCAGTCGTAAAATCGCGCAGATTATGGATTTTTATATTAATAAGCTTTTCTTTTTGGGCGCGTTTAAGAATAGATTCGCTAAAATACGAGTCGAATATACCCGGAAAAATTGTGATTATATCAAATTTCACCCCGTTAAAATTTACTAATCCTGCTTAGTAATAGTAAATTTATATTATAATTAAAATTCATACCCCGATTTAGCATATTAATAATTTTTAAACGGGGTTCATTTGCTTTAATTCTAACATAATCAAGCAGAAAAACAAAAAGACCGGCAAAATAAAACCAGTCCTTTTGTAAGTTTCTCGCCGAAGCGGGATAAACCCCGCACCATAGGCTTACCACATATGGTCATGGAAACAACTCAAACTCACTTCGGGTTGTTTTTTTGCCATACACTCATGCATATAGCCTTGGTGCGGGGTAAAACTATTTTTCGAAATTATATTTCATTGACAACCTCGTCAATGCTTTTCTGAGCCTGAGGCCGTCTTTCAGAGCCTTCCGGTTCGTTGATTTTGAGGTTCACCCGCGCGTTGTTCTTGGCGCCGATTACTCTTAAAAGAGTTCGCAGCGCTTTCGCGGTTGCTCCTTCGCGGCCAATCACCATTCCCATATCTTCCGGAGCTACATCCAAAGTGATGAGCACGCCCATCTCGTCGACCTTGCGATCGACTTTGACGACGTCCGGATTGGTTACGATTTGCTTGACCACATACTCAACAAACTCCTGATCTTTCATTGGTTCCATTGCTGTAGTCTGTATAATTTATTAGTTTGTGAAAGGAAGCGGAATTGCGGAAGTTCGACCATCCATCCTCTTGCCCAAAAAGAGCCCTCTTCCTTATTCTTGACTAAATTATACTCCATAACTATAATTCTGTCAAAGTGCTAAAATTTGCTTTTAAGAATAATGCTTTAATAAAAGTCCTTTAAAAAATGAGGTAAAATATGAGAAAAATGAGAGATTTAACAGATGATGAACAACAAGCAATCGTTGCCAAGCGCAGTTTAGCCAATACGGGCTGGGAGCATTTGGAACCTGCAGAAGCGCAAAGAGTTCTAGCAATTTTATGCGCCGATATAGAAGATCCGGGCGGATATATACCATGGATGGCAAAAAAATCTCTTCAGGAGCTAAACGACAAAATTAGCAAGAAGAACTCGGAAAATTTTTTCACTTTACTCAAAAAACTGTTTCGATCAAAAACCCGTTAGTAAGCCATAGGCGAACCCGCCTTGGCTTTTTATTTTTATCCTAAATTTTTATCCTAAAGCTTCGCTTTAGGAAAGACTTTTGAGGGTATTCCTAGTCAAATGGTACAAGGGTTAATGATTTTTCTAAGTAATTAAGCGGATTTCCGAACATTTCCGGTGAGGAAAATCTGAAGCAAAATTCCCTCACGATTTCCGGCATCTTTTCCGGAGTAGCATGGTGATACTTTTCCGGAGTAGCATGGTGATACATTCTCCGGATAAAAGTCTTAAGATTTCCGAATACTCCCTCTATTTCTGATGTCAATTCAAACTCCCATTTATTGTGAATGTCCTTCTGATGCCGCACCGGCCACCACTTATGGATATTCAGGTATATCATTGATCCGTCGGTTCTTAATTTGCTTCTGGGTTTGACATACTGCTCCAGAAAATTTACAGCGTTGGTTTTATCCACTGATTTTTTAAAAAATATATCATAAGCCAGTTTTCTGGTTCCCTGCTGTTTTCCCATGAGCAGAGATATTCTTTTAAAGTAGGCTTCATCCAATTGGACTATTCTTTCAAGAATCTCGCTGTTTATGGGCAAATGAGAACGAAACAAATCATACCAGCGCCGGACGGCTTCTTCAGAAAGATTGCACAGCGCTACGGATTGCTTGACCGGTATCTGCGTCGTCCAGCACCACAGAATCACCCAGAACTTCTGATAGGGCAGTTTCATCCCTTTAAGCCATGTGTGAGAGATGAGAGTGAACTTTATCCGGCATTTCCGGCACCGATACCGGTTCTCATAGCGGATTATTGCTCTGGATTTGCAGTTTGGGCAAAATACATTCTTGCCGAAAAGTATTCGCCTGAGATATTTCTTAATCTGGGTTTCTGACGGTATTTGTTTTAATTGATACATAGATACAGATTTAGAATTTATAGTTCTCATTATATTCTAATCTGTACCATTTGCCTTAGTATACCCACTTTTGAACACTTGACAAAATGGTTTTTATGATATATAATAAGATTTCTGAAAATTGAAAGATAAATTTAAAAATTGAATATATAAAGGAGCAGAAAATGACAGACTATTTAATTACTTACACCCTGATCGATGTTAACCAGATAAAAAAAGAAAAGTTCTTGGAAAATCTGGAGAACCTGTCTGCAAAACCGGATGGGTTCATACTTCAAACCGAAAAAAGTCTTGGTTCAAAATTAATGTATGAAATTACAGCAGGAAGCCAGGAAGAAGCGGAAAATAGAGCCATCCAGATTGAGAAAAAAATCGAACCGATCATTCTGAAGTATGGTGCAAAAATTTGCTACCATCGGGCTGATACTTTTTCAATCTAATTCTAATGGCAAGGAAGAAAATTTTTCCTTGCCGTTTTCTTTTTACCCCTTCATCATTTATTCTATTCAAAAAACAGCCCGCATAACAAAAATATACTTAATTACAACTTTATATTAAATTAACAGAAAAATGGCGCCAGGGTTGCCAACTGGAAACAAATGATATAGATTGAATGTAGTAAGTTACAAAGGTAATTTGCCCCCACACCAACCTTATTTTTTTGCGTATTTTTTAGCCGCCGGATTAAGAAAAAAGATGTTGTTGGCGTGGGGGTGCAGGGGGACATGAAACGGACAACCGGAATCATTTTTAGAATCGCCAAGGAAACTGGACTGATAATGCTCAATGTTTTATTTATGACCGCGACGGTAGCCGCGGTTTTCTTTGTTTATGCCTACCGCCACGCTCCCAGCATTAAGACGCTGACCAAAATAGAAGTGCCCCGCACGACTATAATTTACGACCGTACCGGCGAACATGTTTTATATGAAATCCATGGTGAGGAAAACCGGAAAGTGATTTCTCATGAAGAAATTCCGGACAGCATCCGCATCGCCACTGTTGCCGTTGAAGACGATGATTTTTACAGCCACTCCGGTATTGATTTGAAATCTATACTCCGCGCTTTTAAAAATGATGTGCAAAATGAAAATTTAAGCCAAGGCGGTTCCACCATTACCCAGCAGTTGGTGCGCAACCGTTTTCTTTCCCGCGAAAAAACTCTGCGCCGAAAACTGTTGGAAGTTATTCTAGCTATTAAATTGGAACGGCAATATTCCAAAGAACAGATTCTGGATATGTATCTCAACGAAATTCCTTACGGCTCCAATACTTATGGCATTGAAGCGGCGGCCGAAACTTTTTTCGGCAAACCGGCCCAGAATTTGACTCTGGATGAATCGGCGCTATTGGCCGCTTTGCCCAAAGCTACTACTTATTATTCCCCCTACGGTAACCACCAAAAAGAATTAATCCAGCGCCAGCGGGCCATACTGGAACGGATAGCCACACTGAAATTAGCCGGCCTTGATGAAGTACGAAAAGCCGGCCGGGAAAAAATTGCCGAAAAAATAATCCCTTTTCACGAACCCATCAGCGCTCCACATTTCGTTTTCTATGTCAAAGAGGAATTGGAAAAAAAATATGGCACTCGCGCCGTGGAAGAAGGCGGCTTGCGGGTTTACACGACACTGGATTGGAACTTGCAGCAGCTGGGAGAAAAATTAATCCGCGAAGGCGCGGCCATAAATTTATCCCGCTACGGCTCCACCAATTCCGCACTGGTCGCCCTTTCCCCCAAGTCCGGAGAAATTCTGGCGATGGTCGGGAGCAAAAATTATTTTGACGAAACCATTGACGGCCAAGTGAATGTGACTACCCGCCCCCGCCAACCCGGTTCGTCTTTCAAACCTTTTGTTTATGCCCGTGCTTTTGAAGAAGGCTATGAGCCGGAACAAATGCTTTTGGACGCTTCCACCAATTTCGGGCCAGATGGTTCGGGTAAGCCCTATATTCCTAGAAATTACGACGGAAAATCTCATGGTGTGGTAACGCTTCGCCAAGCGCTGTCCGGCTCACTGAATATTCCAGCCGTAAAAATGCTGGCGATTGTCGGCATTGATGACGCCATTGAAATGGCGCACCGGCTGGGAATTACCACACTGAATGACCGGCCGCGCTATGGCTTATCACTGGCTATCGGCGGCGGCGAAGTAACGCTATTGGATGAAACCGCCGGCTTTTCCGTTTTTGCCAATGACGGAAAAAAGAATCCGCCGACACCGATTTTAAAAATTACCGATGAAGCTGGCAATGAAATGGAAAAAAATTATCCGAAAAATATTCCGGTTTTAAGCCAACAAGTAGCCCGCCGGATTAATTCCATTCTTTCCGACAACGAAGCGCGCAGTTTTATTTTCGGCCCCAATAATTTATTGCACATCGACGGCAAAGCTGTCGCCGCCAAAACCGGAACGACACAAGATTTTAAAGACGCTTGGACAGTCGGTTATTCGCCCAATATCGCGGTCGGTGTCTGGTCGGGAAACAATAACGGCATTCCGATGCGCGCCGGCGCCGATGGTTCTTTCGTGGCCGCGCCTATTTGGAACCGCTTTATGTCGGAAGCCCTGAAAAGTTTTCCGGAAGAACCTTTTATCGCCTATGAAAGAAAAATGGAAGCGCCCCAGCCAGAGGCGATATCCGACAGCTTTAAACTGGTTTACATCGAACGCAAAAGCGGGGAAAAAATTTCCGCCGATAAAGCCGGCAAACTTAATCCCAGCCAAGTGGAAACCCGGCTGGAACCAGATTCCAAAACCTCTCTTAATAATAGTCGGATGATTGACCCCTTCTTAAACAGCATCGTCGCCCAGGAAAATCCTAAAGATAAGCATAATGACTAAAGCAAAAAATCGCGGTTTCGCGATTTTTTGCTTTAGTATTTTCGAATTCTGGCCGCTGGCCGGAATCCGAAAACTGATAACTCCTTTTAATCCCGCCAAGCGGGATTAACTAAAATAAAGTTGATTATCTTTTCTTTCTCTTTGCAGCTTTCTTTTTCTTCTTGGCTTTTTTTCTCTTGGCCATTTTTATCACCTTCCTTTCTATTTTTATTTTTCCATCCGAGACAATTTTTTCTCGAGATGGTATTTTAATTTATACTTTTGTTCGACCTTGGGAAAATTATTTTTTAAATTTTTAAAAAATAATTATTCTTTGACTTAATTATATAACATCTGTTTTTATTTGCAATAGCAAAATTTATAAAACTGTGGATAACTTTTTTTCTTTACCCCGCACCAAAATTATATGCATAAAAATATTTTTTCTAAAACTACGGATGGAAATTTTTGGTGCGGGGTTTACAAAAAACTTTATTGAACATATTTTTATTTTTAAGGAATGTAGCGTTCGGTAATTCTGATAATTTTATTATCTTGAAGTTCAATTTCAAACGGAGTTTGTTTAAATCTTTTAGCCTCGGCTTCTTGAAAAATATTTTTAAATTTTTCAAAAGTCACGTTTTCATTCCATTGGATATCCCCGCCTTCCTCGCCGATATGCAAAGTTTGCATATTTATCTCAACTTCCGGAATTATTTCAAAATTTCTAATTTGGCTGTTTTCATTTTGGATATAATAATCGTTTTCCACAATGCATTCTCCTTTTTTGGGGCAAGTTCCATCTTTTCTTTTGGCCGCTACCGCTTCTTCGCCGGCCAACCACTGGATGTAATCAATGGACAAATATTTTTTTTCATTTTTTTCCGAAACTGATTTTATATATCCGAGCTGGATGTCCGGTTCGGCTGGCGCTGAAACATTCTGATCCGGAGCAGAAATATTTTTTTCATCAGCTTCTTGGGTTCGTTGTGTAGCATCCAAAGAAATATTCGGCAAAGCGATTTTTGGGCTACAGCCGGCCAGCCAGAAAATTCCCACCAATAGAATTATCGTATTCTTCATTTTATTGTAAGCTTAATTCGCTATTATTCAATTGCGCCGGATCATATACTGATGTTGGATTTAAGGAGCCAAAACTACTCTGAATTGAATCAATGGCTCTTTCAAAATCATAATCATCCAGCGGGGCTTCTTCCTCGGCTGCCGCTTCTTCATCCACTGCTGATTCTTCATCTGTTGTATCTGTGCCCGTTCCTGTTTGTCCCGAACCCGTTGGGTTCCCAATTCCTCCCGCGCCTGTTTCTTTGGCGCCTGATGTTGTGGCATCCAGATTACTGCCTTGAGGAATATTTGTTGCAACATCCGAAGCTAATCCTTGATTGGCGGCTTGATTGGCCGCATTGCCACCTCGCGATTCATTCAGAGATTCCTTGGCAGATTCTTGTGTAGCATATTTGCCGCTGCGCAGACCTAAAAAATTGGATACTTCGGAAAAGATTCCTTTAAGGTTAAAAACATAGAACATCAATCCCCAGACAATTATCAATAGCAAAATAAAAATGGTAGCGATCAGCCACCGATTGCTCTTGCCGGCCGGCGCCGGATTCTCAGCTATTTTGTTTTCTCCGCTTTTTTCCGGAGCCTTTTGGTCTTTATTATTTTCTGGATTTTTTTTATTTGAATTTTGCATAAATTTTATTTAACGATTAGATCTGACCCGATGATCTCTCAATTCATTCAAGGCCTCAAAAAAATCATTATTGGAAGCATGCCTTATATCACTAAAATAATCCTGGCCCCGCTGTAAATTATTCCTAGCTTCAGTCAATTTGTTTGTAGTCCAAACCTTGTCTTTTCGGCAGGCGTCAGTTTTTATTTGCTCCAATATATCAACTGCTTGCGTGGCATAGCCCAGAGCGCCTTCAACTCTTTGTATAAATTTTTGCATACTTGTATCTATTTCCTGCATCGGATAGCCTCGGCTGTTCAGTTCACTGGCAATGTTTCTTAATTTTTCATACAGCGCCATGGCCTTTGCATAATCGTTTTCAGTTTTGCTCTTAAGATTCGTGGCTTTCTGCTGGGCCTTTGTCTGGATAAGCCCGCAAGTGGCATCCCACATTATTTTTTTCGTATCGATTTTCGGAATATCTATATTAAATATATTTGCCTGACAATAAAACGGAGCTAGCAATAAAAACGCCAGCGTTAAAATTTTTGTTTTTGATTGCATATGTTTAAAAAATTAATACCCTGTTGTTACCTTTATTTTACACCCATTTGTTTTTTCCGACAACAACAAAAACCGCCCACTGGGCGGTTTTTGCTTTCTAATTGGATTCTATTCGGCTATTTCCAGGTCAGCCAGTGTAAAAAACTCTTTTTCCGCTTCCTTGTATTGGCTTTGAACATCATTCACTTCTTTTTCGGCTGCGGCAATCTGAACTTTGAGGTCGTCTATTTGTTTGCTCAGGCTATTGATTGTTTTTTCATCGGCCGCGCTTACCGACTTGGGATTCTTTGCCAAAATTCCAACCATTGATTTCAGCTTTTCCAGCATCTGGATTTGCAGATTGTTATAACTGATTTTGACGGAGTTTTCTTTTTTGGCAATTTCAATAAACTTTACGGCGCCAGCTTTTATTTTAGAATCACTGATTTCTCCGGACATTGATTTTAAACCAGATATGTTGCTGCCTACGGAATTTAATTTAGCGGCTGCATCTTTTTTTCTGATTAAAGCGGCTTCTACTGATTTTAACGCTCCGCTATAATCTTTGTCAGTCATTTGCTTATTTAAGGCCAGCATTTCTGGCATACTCGTCAGATCGGACAGCTGGAACGCTTCTTTTCCCAAGGCAGCATTTTCGTTATGCTTGTCGATAAATGCCTGCGGAACTTTTGACCCAGAAAACATCAAGTATGCGCCAATGCCTATAACAACCAGAATAACTATTGCAATTATTGTTTTTTTCATCTATTCACCTCGCTTTCTGTTTTTTATTTTTTATTTTCTATTTTATTTTTTCTGCCAATTTCGCTTTTGTCAGCATTCCGACATACCCAGTGGTCGGCAAACTATTTTGTTCTTGAAATTTTTTGACCGCTTCTGTAGTGATTGATCCATAAATTCCAGTAATATATTGTTTGTCCAGAAATCCAAGTTGGGCAAGAGCTTTTTGGATGTTCTTTACTCCCTCAACCGTTTGGAGATTAAAGTCTCCCACTAGCATATTATAGTCAATGTCTTCCAAGTGTATCTTTTTATCCGCTTTTTCCGTATCAGCATCAGGATTTATCACGCTAATGGTTTTTTTCCGACTAGTTTTATTCTCTAATAATTTATTCATGCAAAATTTGGCCACAATTTTTTTGCTGGATTCTCTTTCCACGGAGTAAGCTTCTTTGCTCCCAATTTTAACTTTAGCATCTTTGTCAAAATGTTTGCCCTTAATTTCCAATTTCAACTTATCTTTGCATAATTTGCTGTTTTGGTCTTCATATCTATAGGCTTTCCAGCTATCAATATCTGCTTTTTCTGAATCATCATCTTCATCATCACTTTCTCCTTCTTCAGTTTCGGCAATACTGGTATATTCAGTTATCGCGAAATAAGAAGCATGATCAGTTTCAAAAGAACAGTTGCCAGCTACAACACTACAGTCAATCCCCATGGGCTCCCAGCCATCATCACCGCCATCGCTTCTTGAAAATATATTCAAAGATTGCCCATTATATTCCGTGCCGACATCAAAAGTGATGGTAACATCTTTGGAAAAAGTCAAATTGGCACTGGGTACTCCAAAACGAAGTTTTCTTATCAACGCCTTCAGCATACCACTCCTCAAGATTAAATGTTCCGCCCCCAGTTTTTGTGATTACAGTTCCTGCGGGAAAAGTGAGAGAAAAGTGTTCTTCTACGGAAGTATAAGTATATTCATTAGAGAAGGTAATTGACGAAACTATAAGATTATCTGATTCACTTTCATAATAAAACTCTAACGGATAATCTTCTTCTATATAAATCATTGCGGAATCTGAATATGTTGTACCTCCTATAACAGATGCGACTCCAACGGCATAATCTCCCGGCGCCAATGCTTCTCCAGCTGTTAATTGATAACTCCAACTTCCATCGCCTGAAGCTGTAACTATTTCACTTACATGTCCAATAATCACCACGGCAACGTCAGCACCTGCTTCGCTAACCGTTCCCTTAATCAAGGGGGTTGTGTCCGAAGTTACAAGATAAGAAACTGAAACTGAGGGTCCGGCCGCTTTTACATCGCAGGGAAAAATAATAAAACCTAAAGAAAAAATTACAATTATCAAAAAAACGATAACATTCCCTTTAGGTTTATTTATATTTTTTTTATTCACCTTTTTAACTCCCCCTCTTCATTTATAAACTACAATTAAATTATACACCCTTTTTAAATAATGCGGAATGGCTCACGCAAAAAAACACCCTTTTATGCGGCTAGACCGATTTCGTATGGAATTTTTTGTTCGGATATGTTTAAAGCCATATTCCCATTATTTATAAAGGAATAATAC
>JAPLXF010000058.1 GCA_026396205.1 Candidatus Moraniibacteriota bacterium
AAAGCCCGGCCGGCCCGGCGCCGATAATAATCAAATCAAAAAAATCTTTTTTAGCCATAAGTTAGCTCTTTATCGGCATTACGATGTAGACAAAATCGTCCAGCACCTCGCCTTTTTGTTCATCGATTTCCTTGAGCGCCACCGGAGAAGTCCCGCTGTTGATTAAAAGGGCTATTTGGGAAGTAGCCATCACCGATAAGCCGTCTAGAAGATATTTGGCGTTCAGAACCACTTCTTGGGATGGCCCCTGAATGTCGCCTTTGAGTTCTGAGGTGTTTTCACCCACTTCAACGCTTTTAGCCTCGATAGTTATCAGCCCGCTCTCCTGTGAAGTTTTAACGGCAATCTCGCTGGTTTTTCCGGAAGTGAAAATAATAGCCATGCGGACTGCGCTTTGGATTTTTTCTTTGGAAACCACCGCTCGAGTTTGATAGTTTTTGGGCAAAATATGCTTGTATTCCGGGTATTTGCCGTTAATCAGGCGCGAAACTATTTTCGTGCCATCTACCTCAAAAAAGATTTGTCCTTCTTCGATGGAGATTTTTACCTGGCTTTCCTCTTCACTGGGGATGATTCGGTTTAATTCCAGTAAAGTAGTCGCAGGGATAATTACGCTTTCTTGTTTTTCAATTAAAGTTTTATAGAGATCTTTGGTTTTTTCCAAAGAAACTCGGTTTTCTGAAAGGCGAAAGCTGTCCGTAGAGGCGAAGAAGAGTTCTTTTTCCTTTAAAATAAGATTAACTCCCGTTAATTCCGGCCGCGTTTCATTAATGGCTACCGAAGAAGATATTTTGGAAATAACCGCCTTAAGGGTTTCTCCAGACAGAGCAAGTTGAAAATCAACTTCTCTTTGGGGAATAAGCGGAAAATCAGAAGCGGGCAATCCCTTAATGACCGCCTTTACCGATCCACTTTTTATTTTCAGATTTTGGTCGGCCGTCTCTAAAATTATATTTTCTCCCGGAGGCAGTGACCCAATAAAACTGCTGATTAATCTGGCCGGAATGGTAATTTTTCCGTCTTTTTCCACTTTGGCTCCAATCTTAGTTACCACGCCAATCTCCAAATTGGTGGCAGAGAGTTTTAAACCTCCTTTATCCGCTTCAAAAAGGATATTATTTAATATAGGTAAGGTGGTTTGCTTGGAAACTACTCGCTCGGTATTAAAAATAGCTTTTTTAAAATTTTCTTGGGTGCAAGTTATTTTCATAAATTTATAATTAAATTATATTTATAAGTTTATTAATATATTTAGATAAATTAAATTTCTGTGGATAAGGTTATTTTTTGGCTTAAATAAGCTAAAATTTCAGTGGATAAAATAGGGATAACTCATAATTGGGGCTGTTGGGTTTTTAGTTAAAAAATAAATTATTTTTAAAATGGTTTTTATAACCCCCCACAACAACTGCACTTTCCACAACTTTCATAAGAGTTAAAAAGTAGCTTGTTAACAGTTAATCCACTCTTAATTTATGGAATAAAGCCTTTCCTTGAGAACGGCGATATCTTCGGATAACTTTTTATCAACTTCCAAT
Organism: Candidatus Moraniibacteriota bacterium; assembly: GCA_026396205.1. Taxonomy (GTDB): domain Bacteria; phylum Patescibacteriota; class Minisyncoccia; order Moranbacterales; family UBA2206; genus JAPLXF01. The sequence continues at coordinate 1,539 of JAPLXF010000058.1, forward strand.
TCTTTGGTAATTTTTTCAAAAGCGTGAATGGCGGTGGTATGGTCGCGTCCGCCCAGCCTTTCGCCGATGCCCGGATAAGAATAATTAAGTTCGCTGCGCATTAAAAACATGGCAATTTGCCGCGGCTTAACCACTTCCTTTTTTCTGCCCTTAACCAATAAATCTTCCTGTTCAATATCATAAAATTCTGAAACCACCCTGATAATGTGTTTATGGGTAATGCCTTTTCTTTTGCCGCTGGAAACCAAGTCGGCTAAGGCGGAAAGAGCAAAATCGCCAGTGATCTCCTGGTTGGAAAGCTGGGCCGTGGCCTCCAGCCGATTGAGCGCGCCTTCCAGCTCCCGAATGTTGGCTGTGATGTTGGTCGCGATAAATTCCAAGGCTTCTTCGTCGATTTGAATGCCTTCTTCCAGCGCTTTGCGGCGCAAAATAGCCAAGCGGGTTTCATAATCCGGCCGGGAAACATCGGCAATCATGCCTCCTTCAAAGCGCGATCGGAGCCTTTCTTCCAATGTAGGAATGGCTTTCGGCGGGCGATCGCTGCTTAAAACAATCTGCTTGTTAAGTTGGTAAAGATAATTGAAAATATGAAAAAATTCTTCTTGAGTTTTTTCTTTGCCGGAAAGAAATTGAATATCATCAATAATAAGTAAATCAAAAGTCTGATAAAATTCCTTAAAGGCGTTTATTTTTCCCGATTGAAGAGCAACAATCAAATCATTGGTAAACCGTTCGGAAGTTAAATAGCGCACTTTCAATCCGGAATCGCGTCGTAAAATTTCATTGCCGATTGATTGCAAGAGATGGGTTTTGCCCAGCCCCACTCCGCCATAAATGAAAAGCGGATTATAAAGCCGGCCCAAGCTTTGGGAAACGGCGAAACAAGCGGCGCGGGCCAGTTCATTGCTGCTACCAACCACAAAACTTTCAAAAGTGTAGCGGGGGTTTAAGTTGCTTTCTTGGCTTATTTTGGCTTGTTTCTGGGAAAGTTGGGTTTTCGGATGAGAAATGGCGTCTACGATCGGCTTGTGCAAGCCCCGTTCCTGAGTGGCGGTAATGGTGCAGACTACTTCTCTAATTTCATTGTGCAAATTACGCAGCGCCCGCAGAATATAAAGTTTGTATTTATTTTCCAGCCACTCCTTGGCAAATCCATTGGGGACGCTGATAACTACCTGTCCATCTTTAATGGATAAAATAGAAGTGTTTTTGAACCAAGTAATAAAATTAGCCTTGGAAATAGAAAGCTCTATTTCTCCCAGAGCGGCTTGCCAAAGTTCTTCGTTAGTCATAAATAATAATAGAAATAATTGCGCTTTGAAAGTATAGCACAAAGCCAAAAAAGAAAAGGCAGAGAAAGCTGGAGAACTTGTTGATAAATTGTGGATCTCTGTATTAAGATTATATACTACACCTGCCATGAGTACGCAAGCGGCAATTGACTTTTAGCTCTCCCGTTGGTAAGATTTTAAATAGTAATTTAAACAGCTAACCAGAAAACTATGAGTCAAACCTATAAGCCTAAGCGTCTGCGCCGCAAGCGCCGGCATGGCTTTTTAAAGCGAAAAAGAACCAGCAACGGCAGAAATGTGCTGGCTCGGCGGAGAAAAAAAGGCCGAAGGAATCTAACGACCGTTTAACTATGCTCCCGTTCAATAATCGACTAACCAAAAGAAAAGATTTTGCGCCCGTCCAGCGGCGCGGGCAGTTTTTTGCGCATGAGAATGTTATGCTGAAAATGGCAGCTAACGGAAAAGAGGAAAGCCGCATCGGCTTTATTGTTGGCATGGCCTTTTCCAAGTTGGCGGTTAAAAGAAATCAAACCAAGCGCCAGTTGAGGGAAATAATCCGCGGCCGGCTTAAAGAAATTAAAAAAGGCTTGGACATTGTGATTACCGTTCGCAAAAGACCGGACGAACGAGTGGATGCGAAAAAGCTAGCGGCGGATATCGAAATCGTGCTGAAAAAAAGCGGTTTAATTAAAATTTAAAAATAAAAAAAATGGGATTTATTTTTAACGAGTTTGTTTATTACCCGATTTACAATTTGCTTATTTTTACCTATAATATTTTGCCTTGGGCGGATTTCGGCGTGGCGATTATTGTTGTTACTATCGTCATAAAAATGCTGTTGATTCCGGTGAGCAAAAAACAAATTGAATCCCAGAAAAAAATGACGGAGCTGCAGCCGAAAATAAAAGAAATGCAACAGAAATACAAAAACGATAAAGAAAAGCAAAGCCGGGCGCTGATGGATCTTTATAAAGAACATAAAACCAATCCTTTTTCCGGCTGTCTGCCGATGATTGTCCAGCTGGTTTTCCTAATTGCCATTTACCGGGTGCTGTTTAATATTTCCAAAACCGGCTTAATGATTGATGGCACCGGTCTTTATGCTTTTGTTAAAAATCCCGGACAAATTAATCCGAATTTTTTGGGAATTATTGATTTGTCATCAGCTTTGAAAATTACCAGCTTGGCTATTAAAGATGTCCCCCATCTAATATTGGTGGCGCTGGCGGCTTTTTCCCAATATGTCCAAAGCAAAATGATGATGGCCAAAAAGGAAAAAGAAACGCCCAAAACGGAAAATAGTAAGGAAGATTTCGCGCAAATTATGTCCAAGCAAATGCTTTTTCTCGGACCACTGCTGACGCTTTATATCGGCATCCAATTCCCCGCCGGGCTGGCGCTTTACTGGCTGGTTTCCACGGTCTTTATGATTGTCCAGCAATACCAATTGGGAAAAGAAATTAAAAAAACTGCTTAATAAAAATTTATGGAAGCTATCGAAAAAACAATTCAGGAAATAGTGCAAAATATCGTTGAAGCTATGGGCTTTCCATGTCAAGTGGAAATAAAAAACCAAACGCTTAACGGTGCGGAGACCTTGGTTTTCAATATTATTACCCCGGAACCCAGCTTTTTAATCGGCCAATACGGAATTAATCTGCAATCCCTCCAGCATCTGTTGCGGATCTTGGTCAAACATAAAACCGATCAAAAAATCGGGTTCATTATCGATGCGAATTCCTATCGGGAAGAAAAAAACAGCTCGCTGGAAAGGCTGGCTAGAAGCTTGGCGGAAGAAGCAGTGCGGGAAAATAGAGAAATTATTCTGCGCCCCATGTCTTCCTATGAACGGAGAATCGTGCATATGGAATTGGTTAAAAATACCGAAGTGGTGACGGAAAGTATCGGCGAAAATGACGATCGACGAGTAGTAATTAAACCAGCAAGACTGGTTTAAAATTTCCAAATATTTAAAATATTTTTAGAAATTAGAAATTGCCAGTAAAGCCCCGTGGGCCACTGGCCTTTACGGGGGAAATTCCAAGATATGGCTATTGCCAGAAAAATCGCCTATAACGTTTTTATCAGCAGCACCGCCAAAGTGCTGTCTACGATTTTGGCTTTGGTTTCCATCGGCTTTATTACCCGCTATTTGGGCAAGGAAGGTTTTGGCAATTACGCGACCGTGCTGGCTTTTTTCTCCTTTTTTACTGCCTTTTCCGATCTGGGGCTGTATCATATTTCTACGCGGGAAATTTCCCGCATTGGCGCTGCCGAGGAGAAAATTATGGGCAATATTTTTTCGCTGCGGATAATTTCTTCGCTGCTGATGCTGATAATTGCTCCCTTTTTATTGCTCGTTTTTTCTTATCCGCCGGAAGTGGAGCGTGGAATTATAATTGCCGCCGCCGCCTTTCTTTTTTCCTCCGGCTACCAGGTGCTGAACGGCGTTTTTCAGAAAAATTTGGCGATGGACAAAGTAGCCATCAGCGAACTGATCGGCAAAGTCATTCAAGTAGCGGTGGTCGTGGCCGCGGTGAAGCTTAATCTGGGCTTTGACTGGATTATGTCTTCCCTGCTTTTCTACATGGTTGTTACCTTTTCCATCGTGTTTATTTGGTCGCGAAAATATACCCGCTTTAAAATGCATTTTGATTTTGCCTATTGGAAAGAATTTCTCAAGGAATCCATCCCGATGGGCATCGCCACCATTATCACTTTTCTCTATTTTAAAATGGATACCATTTTGCTTTCGGTTATGCGCGGCAGCGCCGATGTAGGGATTTACAATGCCGCCTATAAGGTGCTGGAGAATATCACTTTTTTTCCGGCCATGGTGGCCGGACTGGTTATGCCCATTATGTCCGCCAGTATTTTTGCCAACCGAAAAAATTTCGAGGAAATTTCCAATAAGACCTTTAAATTTTTTGTTATTTTAATCGTGCCGATAGTTGTCGGCACCCTGTTTCTGGCCGAAGGCATAATCAATCTGATCGGCGGAGCCGGCTTTGCCGAATCGGCCAATATCCTGCGCATCATTATGTTTTCCTTGGCCTTTATCTTTTTTGGCAATTTTTTCAATACCATTTTAATCGTCGGAAATTTGCAGAAAAAACTGATGTTCGTTCTGGCTTTGGCGGCCATAATTAACATCAGCCTTAATCTGATTTTTATTCCCCGGTTTTCCTATACGGCCGCTGCTTATGTTTCGGTAATTACCGAAATGGCCGTAGTGGCCCTAACTGCCTATCTGGTAATTAAAAAAATCAAATATATTCCCAAGCTGGAGAAAATTCCCGGAGTGCTGATGGGCGGACTTTTTATGGCGGCCTTTCTCTATGTTTTCCGGGAATTTAATTTTTTCTTTTTGGCGCTGGGCAGCGCGGCGGTCTATTTTCTGCTTCTCTGGGCATTTAGAGTTATCCAAACCTCGGAAATTATAAGCCTTATCAGCAAGAAAGGAGTGGAAGAATATGAAACACTGCCCTAAAGTCTTTACTATTATTCTTAATTATAACGGGAAGCAAGTAATAAAACCCTGCCTTTCCAGTGTTTTTAAAATTGATTATCCCAACTTTGAGGTGGTGGTAGTGGATAATAATTCTAAAGACGGCTCTTTGGAAATGGCCAAATCCGATTTTTCCAAAGCCCATTTTATCCAGAACCTGGAAAATTTGGGATTCGCGTCCGGCAATAATGTAGGTATCCGCTTTGCGCTGGAACGGACAGCCGAATATATTTTATTGCTGAACAACGACACGGAAGTCGAAAAAGATTTTTTAAAAAATTTAATCGAAGCGGCGGAGCTGGATAAAAACGCCGGCCTTTTAAGCCCGGTGATTTTTAATAAAATAAACCATAAAATCTGGTTTTCCGGAGGAAGAATTGACTGGCTTAGGATGCGCACCGAGCACTTTTTCAATTCGCGCACCGAAGATTCTTACGCTACGGGCTATGTCAGCGGCTGTGCCATGCTGGTGAAAGCCGAAGTTTTCAAGAAAATCGGGCTGCTGGACGAAGATTATTTTCTCTACTGGGAAGACGCCGATTTTAGCTGGCGGGCGCGCCAAGCCGGTTTTAAAAACAGGGTAGTTTCCTCCAGCTGGGCTTATCATACAGAGCAAAGCGCTGACAAAAAAGAACCCAAAATTTATTGGCTGGTGGTTTCCGGATTGATTTTTTTCAAAAAAAACACTCCTTTGTTTCTGCGGCCTTGGATAATTGGCTACACTCTTTTGCGAAGATTAAAAAATCAAATAGATGTTATTTTCCGGCGCGATCAGACGGTGCTGGCGGTAAAAAAGGCTTATCAAGATTTTTCCCATGCCAAATTTTTCTAAAAAACTTTCAGTTGTTATTGTCAACTTCAATAGCGCAGACTATCTGGAGAGATGTTTGGCGTCTGTTTTTAAAAATGTCACCAATTGTCCCGACTCTGAAGTGTTGGTGATTGATAATTCCGATGAATTAAGTTTGGAAAAACTTAGCCGGCCATATAAAATAAGCTTAATTAAGCCGGAAAAAAATATCGGTTTTGGTTCGGCGGCTAATTTAGGCGCACGAAATACCCATGGCGAAATTTTGCTATTTTTAAATCCGGACACGGAAGTGCCGCCGGATTTTTTTTCCAAAGCGCTGGCGATTTTCCAAAAGCGGCCGGATATCGCCGTGCTGGGCCCGAAAATATTGGACGAAAACGGGAAAACTCAAGAATGGTCAGTGGGCCGGGAAGTCAATTTCTGGGATTTAATCGGCAATAATTTGGGCTTTATCCGCAGCCAAAAAATTTGGGCCAGCGGCAAAAATCAAAAAGTGGATTGGGTGAGCGGAGCTTCCTTATTTATCCGCCGGGAGGCTTTTGATTCTGTCGGCGGATTTGATGAAAATTTATTTCTCTATTTTGAGGATATTGATCTTTGCCGGAGAGTCAGGCGAAAAAAAGGCAAAGTCGCCTATTTTCCCAGAATTTCAGTGAGGCATAAAGGCGGCCGGAGCTTTTCCAGCCGGGAAGCGCAAAAAAAATATTATTATACTTCGCAAGACCACTATTTTAAAAAGCACTTCGGCGCCAGAATAGCTTCTTGGGTGCGCTTCTTGCGGAAGTCTTTCGGATAGTGTTATATGGTAGATATGTTCAAATGGCTGATTATACTGGCAATCTATCTGCCCTTCCAATTGGCGCTCAATCCCGGTGCAGGCGTTGATTTGGCGTCCCTGCGGGTTTTAATACCTCTTTTTTTTCTTGTTTGGCTGGCGCAAGGATTGTTGAGAAAAAAAATTAGTTTGCCCAGAAATATCCAGACGATTTTAATTTTATCTTTTCTTTTTTTAAATGCCCTGTCTATTTTAGTTTCCCGCAATACCGATTGGTCAATCCGAAAACTACTTTTTCTTTTTTCGCTTTTCCCCGTTTATTTTGTAGCCGGCGCGGTAATCAATTCCAAAGAAAAAGCGGAAAAAATAATCCAAGCGCTAATTGACAGCGGAATGGTCGTGGCGCTTATGGGAATTATTCAATTTTCTCTCCAATTTATAATCGGCTGGGAAAAAATATATCAATTCTGGTCGGATTATTTAGTTATCCCATTTTTAGGACGCAGTTTTGGCACGGCGGTCTTGAAAAATCCCAGCTGGCTGGTGAATATCTCCGGCCAGACCATTTTGCGGGCGACGGCGGTTTTCCCCGACCCGCATATGTTTTCTTTTTATCTGGGATTATTAATTCCTCTGGCTTTGGGAATGTTTCTGGCGAGAAAAAAAGCGTGGTTACTCGCCGGATTTATTTTGATGCTGGCGGCGGATATTTTGACCTTTTCCCGCGGCGGCTATTTGGGTTTAGCGGCCGGCTTTATTTTTTTGATAGTTCTTTTTTGGAAGAAAATAAGTAAAAATTATAAAATAGCGGTAATTATTAGCGCCAGCCTGATTTTTCTCGGAGTAATAATTCCCAACCCCGTTTCCAATCGGTTTTTCTCCAGCTTTAATCTCAAAGAAGGTTCCAACCAAGGCCGACTAAAAATGTGGAAAGCAGCCGAAACAGTAATTTTAGATAATCCTCTTTTGGGCGTTGGCATCGGCAACTATCCCTTGGAAGTAAAACCCAGCGCCGACTATCGGGAGCCGATATATGCCCACAATACCTATTTGGATATTGCCGCCGAAAGCGGAATAATCAATGGCGCAATTTGGATAGGATTGCTTTTATCGACTATAATAAGTTTTTGGCGCCGAAAAGATATGATTTTTTCAATGATGGCTGTCGGTTTGATTATTTTTTCCGTTCATTCGCTGGTGGAAACCGGAATTTATTCGCCGACAGTTTTAACATTGCTCTTAATTTTAATCAGCTTCAGCGCAATTAAAAATGAAAAAGCGGCTTAAAATTGAACATCTTATCTATCTAATTATTTTTTTCTTGCCGGCGTATCTTTTGCGCTTTTATATCTTTGGAATTCCCACTAATGTTTTAGAAATATTAATTATTATTCTCGGGGTGGCTTGGCTGGCGGAAATAAAAAATGAAAATTTAAAAAGTTTTTGGCAGGAATACAAAAAAATAATTTTTTCTTTTTTGATTATAATTTTGGGCTTGCTGGCTTCCACTTTAATTAATAAAAATTATGCAACCGGGTTGGGAATTATCAAGGGCTGGTTTATTATCCCGTTTTTATTTTTTTTGATTATCAAAACCGCGCTTCCGGATAAAGAAAAAGCGGTTAAAGCTTTTTATTATTCGGCGCTGGCCGTTTCCATGCTGGGAATAATTTACTATGTTGCCGGCCGGCTGACTTTTGATGGCCGATTACAAATTTTTTTCAATTCGCCCAATTATTTGGCGATGTATCTGGCGCCGGCGGTGATAATCGGTGCGGTCAGATTCAATAAATCCCGCACCTTCTTACAGAATATTAAACTCCGTAGAAAGAACTTGCCTAATCCAATTATCTTCGAGTCAAACCATGAGAATTTCTGGAAGGTACGGGACAAGAAGCCGGTATTCTTTATTATTTCACTGGGGATTATACTATTAACTTTGTATCTCACTTTTTCCTACGCGGCCTGGGCGGCTTTATTTATAAGTTTGTTGGTTATTGAAATAGTGAAAGCTAAAAGAAGCTTTTTTCATTCAGGAATATTTAAAAGTACACTGATAATTTTTATTTTATTTTTATTTTTGCAATTGGGCGGGAATAAATTCTATGATCTAAAAACACTGGCGGAAAGATCCTCTTTTTCTTCCCGAACAATGATTTGGAAATCGGCCGAAAAAATACTTTCCGATAATTGGCTGTGGGGCATCGGGCCGGGCAATTTCCAAAATAGATATCTGGAATACCAACCATATTTCCCGCCTTATCTGGAGTGGGCGGTTCCCCATCCGCACAATCTTTTTCTTAATTTTTGGCTAAGCGGAGGCCTTTTGGCGCTGCTGGGATTTTTGGCCCTGCTTTATTTTTGGCTGAAAAGAATTAAAAAACAAAAAAGCGATGTTTTCTTTTTCATCGCCTTGGGAATTATGCTGGCTATTTTAATTCAAGGGTTGGTGGACACCACTTTTTTCAAAAATGATTTGGCCATTATTTTCTGGCTGGCTTTTCTATAAACCAATCCGGTAAAGCTTACTGTCGACCTTGTTGACAAAGAAAAGCTGGCTCTCGTCTGTGTTCAGGAAAAGATTAGCGGCGTCAAACTGACTTTCGATTTTTACCGGGTCAACTATCCTTTCTTTTTCTCCGGTTTTAACATCCGCTTTCCAAAAAGTATCGGTGGTTTTAAATTTTCCGCTCAAATAATCATTGGGTAAAATCATACCGGCCGGAATGGAAGCCGGCAGGGCGTAAAAAACCGTTTTATTGTCTTTCGACCAAACGCATTTGGAAATAAATGTCGGAATGCCCAAACTGCGCAGTTCTCCACCATTACTGTTCATAGCCGAAAGCTGGATTTGCTGGCCGCCTCTTTCATTGGCATGGCTGATTAAAACCGTTGATCCGTCCAGACTCCACAAATAATCCGCGCCGAATTTTCCGCCCAAAAGAGTTTTCTTTTCGCCCAATATCGAAGCGGATTGAAACTTGGTTTCCGTATAAGCATCCGGCTGGTTCCAGAAAGAAAGCAGGCCGGTTTGCGGAATGGGCGCGATGGCGATATCCCTGAATTCAACATCAGTCACCTTGCTCCAATTGGATCCATCGGGATCGGCGACGCTGATGTCGCGCTTTTTGCTGACCGGATCGTAGTATTTATAAAGAATCTTGGCATCATTCTGCCAGACAACCGTGTCAATATTATTTTTCAGCGGCACGCCAGTTTTTTCAGCGTAGTCATAATAGAAAAAAGTATTTTTTCCGGCGCCGGAAAATTGGGAAATTACCTTGGTTCGGTCGGGCGACCAAAAAATTCCGGACAAGCCGGGCAGATCTTTATCGGAAAGTGTTTTTTTATTGATTCCGTCCAAATCAATTTCATAAGTTTTTCCATTTGGCGTGTAATATTTGATAGTCTTGTTTCTTTCGTCAAAAACCGGAGCCAAAACCGCTTCGTCGGATACCACCGGAATGCTTTTTTCCAGTTTTTTGACCTCCGCTACCGGAACTGTTTCCTCCAGTTTGACTGCCGGAACGGCCGGCGGCGCCGGTTTTCGGAAAACCAAAAAATAAATCCCCCAAAAAATGAGGACGATGGCCAGAAGGGCCGAAGAAAAAATAAAAAGTTTTTTGGATAAAGACATTATTTTCTTATTAAATTATTTTTAGTTAAACACAACATGATAATGGTCGCTGCCGTCGGTAAAATTGCAGCCGTAATTATATACTGGCGGATTACTGGAGGCGATGCAGGAAATATTCAAGCTTTTGTCAGTAGCGCCTTGTTTCAAGCAGGTTCCAAGGGCGTCGCTGGTGTTGCGTATGTCTACATTGGGCTTTCCCGGTCCGTGAGAGCTGTGTCCGCCTTCAGTTCCTCCGCTCACGATTATAGCTCCGCATTTAGCGGCGACTTTTTTCAATCCATCGATGGCGTTTTGCGGCAATTGGCAAACGGTTGTGCATCCGCTTTGGTTTTGGGAAGAGCAGGTATTATTTTTTACAGTAACTCCTCCGCCGCTCTCTATTTGCTTCTTGGCGTCCTGATCGCATTTGGCAAATTCGGAATCGGAAACTTGCGGTTCTGTTCCGGCCGGAATAGGTTTACCCGCTCCGTCAGTTTTTCCTACTCCCACCGGCGTGCCCGCCCCCGTTGTCAGCGGTTTCATTTTAGTCAGATCAGGATTGATAAAATAGAGAATAAGCCAAGCGGTTAAGGCCAGAATTAAGCCAATGATAGCGTCAGTAATATATTTCTTGGCTTTTTCCATCCCCGCATTATTACCGGCCGAAGCTACATACATATACCCTCCGATGATTATCATCGTCATGGCGCAGATAGATACAACCGCGATACCAAACTTGTAAATCGTATTGAGATAAGTATAGAAATCCACTCCGGACGCAGAAGATTCCGCTTCATAACCAGGAATTTTTTCCATTGGCTGGTAACTGTAGCTTTGGGCGGAAACTAAAATCGGAGCCGCAAATAACAGCATAAACGATAATACAAGACACAATTTTCTAATATCTTTCATTGGAATATTCTGTAAATGACATTACCAGCCAAGAGGTGAATAAAATTAAGAGCGTAGTCAGAAAAATACGGAAGAGAAAGGCGAAATAAACGGGAAAGCCGGTGAAAAGAGTAGCCAGAATCTTTTGGCTCTGGGCTTTTATTCCCACATCAGTGGCGGGAGCTGCAATAACTTTGGCTTCAATTTCGCTGCCAATAGGCTTTTCATAAAATTGGTTAAAATCCACATTCCAGTTGTTGGCTAAAAATTGCTTGGTGTTATTATCCTGCGAATAAATTCCGCCGAAGCTTATGGCATAAGAATCATTAATTGCTTTGTCAGTGTTGAAGATTAAAGTCGGCGCTTGGGTTTTTTCATCCACTCCCAATTTCACTCCCAAAGTTTGTTCGGCATAGGATTGCAAAGCTTTGGCAATATCGCTGTCCCCCACGGGAATAGTCATTCCATCGAAACTCCAAGAGGCTTGGTAGAGATTTTGGATCGGCATATTTACATTGGCCTTCAAGGTTACTGATTTATCAGCTTCCACTTCAAAAGAATCAGTGCTTTCATCCGGGTATTTTGTTCCATCAATGCCGACGAAAGTTCCCAATTGTTCCGGGTGGCATGAGGCCTTGCTTTCGTCCGCGCAGGCCAGAGAAACTTGCGGGTCGGTCACTTCAAAAGTGCGGGTCAAGTTGACCTTTTCGCCATCGGCATTGTTGGCAATCAGGGAAACGGAATATTGTTCGCCGGTATTTTTCAGCACCGGAAAATAGGCTATATTGGTATTTTCAGAATTGCCCGAACAATTAGTTCCCTCCAAGCAGGGCAAAGGCTTGCCATCAAGAGTCCAAGCCATATCGGTCATTTTGTTTTTTGTTTCGTCCACTTTCAGTCCGACAATTTGATTTTTCATCACCGGGCAGACAACGCCTTCAACTTGCGTGCGATCAGCGCATAGCCCATTGCCGGTTCCGTCAACCAAGCTGATATTTCCGGAAGCATCAACCGCCGTCGGGAAGACTTTGATTTTTCCTCCGGTGCTGGACACGAGGATGAAAACATCAGCATTGCCTTCATTGGCTACGCCCTTAAAGATATTTTCTCTGACAGTCAAATGCACTTTCAAATAGAAGTTCCCTTTATAATCGGGAAAATTCAAGGGAAAACGAATGGAATCCAAACCGAAACCCGAAGTCTGCTTGAGCCCGGGAATTTGTGCTTTAGTCAAAGGCTTTCCGGTTTCCGCTCCGCTGATGTTGCCTTCCGAGTCAAGGTAGTTGATTTCCCAGTTGTATTTTAGGAAATTTTTGTCTTTGACATTGGAAACGGTGGAATTGATAATCAGTTCATCGCCCTCCGATTGCAAATAATCGCCTTTATAATCCGTTGAATCATTAATAGGGCTGTCCGGAGTGTAAGAAAGATTAACATCAACTTTGGCCGATTGTCCGCCTTCGGTCGGATCAACCAAATTTTTTATTAAACAATCATTAATGTCTTTTTGGGTCATTTCGACAGTGGGAATTTTAACCGGGTAGCCCTTGACAATTATAGATTTTTCTCCAATCTTATCTTCGGGAACCTTGCAATCATTTTTAGGATAAGCCCACATAATCATTTTTGAGGAATCTTCATATTTGGTCGGCGTGATTCCCACTCCTTCCACTATCACGCCCACCTTGTCGCCCGCTTGATAAGTCCAAGTGAAAGAATCTTGTCCCAAACCCGCCACATTAGCCTCGTCCTTGTTGCCGTTATCGGCGGTGCTTGGATCATCCGGATTAGTGCGGAAGAAAAATTCTTCCAATTTATCATAATTATTATTGCCAATTCCAACCAAGCCTATATTCTGCCAGTCGGAGGCTCCGTTAAGTTTTTCACATAGCGATCCCAGATTCCAATAAGAAGACAGAACGGTGCATAATTTGCCATAATCATTGGCGTTAACTATAACGGGGAACTGATGGCCGCAACCGGAAATCCAACCGCTGGTATTTTTTCTGACCATTTCATAATTTGTGCCGGTTCCAAAATCGTGAATATAGCATTTGGGCATTTGGTTATAAAGTTTTTCTGCTTCTTTCTCTATCACTTCTCGAACGGCTTTTACCACTTTATCCCGAAATGCTCCCAATCCAGCCGCATTAATATGCAGATAAGGTTCCTGTAAGTCTAAGGTAAAAACATCTTGCCAATTAGTATTGTCGCGAATCGTATGAACAATTTGCGTAACCCAAGATAATACTTGTCCATCATCAAGCTTGAGCGCATCGGCAATTTGTGAATTACAGGTAGCAATTATACGGCTAATAAGTTTACTTGTAATCAAGTCTTTAATGGGCGTGGCTTTATCAGTATCAGTTCCTGCGTCATTTTCTTCGGTAACGGAAGCAATGCAGGTTATCAAATCGGCATATTTTCCCATATCATCCATCACATTGCCCCCTAACTTATTTTTTTGCTGGTCATCTCCGCCGAAAAAAGCCCTATAGCCATCACTATCCGCAGAAGAAACAGTTGAAAATTTATATTTATTATCCGCAGAACAAAAATCCGGCGGGCTGTCGACATCGCAAGTGCGCTGGTCTTTAGGCAAAAGCTTGTCATAGTCGTAGTTGCCCTTGCCCATCGCTCTTTTCCAATCGAAACCGTTGCCGGCAATAATGCGCGAGGCTTCAATTTTCCATTCATTGGGGACAATTTTTAAATCCCCTCTGTGATTGATGTACCAAGTGTAATAAAGCGCTTTCATGTTCGCATTGCCGAAATACATCGGAACGGCGTTGGCAGTAATTTTTTCTCCCGGTTTGGGGCTGGCCGGATTAAAAACTATCGTTACCTGCGGAGCATCGGTTTTTTGGCTGGCGACATTGAAAGTTTCCCCCGCGTTTTGCATACTGATTGGATCAAGATGGTATCTTTGTTCAATTTCAGCGGCCACTTCACTGGGAGAAGGATAGACAGAGCCGCCGGAAGATCCCAGCAAAGTAGATCCCTTCACACCAGATCCCGGCATAGATGGAGAGCTTGACATAGATTGCGCCAAAACGGAAGAAAAACTCATCATAAAAACTTCCAGTGAAATCAGGGCGGTGAGGGATATTTTTTTGAGGTTTTTAGAACGCATTTGTTTTAAAACTATTGTATGTTGTCATTCCGGCCTCCGAGCCGGAATCTAGTTCATCGGCATTAGTTATTTACTGGATTCCGCATCAAGTGCGGAATGACAAAATTACTACCGATACATATGTATTATAACAGCATCGGCGATGATAATCGAGAGCCAAGCGGCGATGGGAGCGTAAAGGAGCGAACGGCTTTGGTAGGTAATCCAGCCGGAAGTGAAGGCGGTTATAAGATAAAGGGCGTTTATCCAATTGAAATTGCCGGTAGCCCAGAGAAAAAGGGCGAAAACGGTAAATTGGAGGAGTGGCGCCAGAATTCCCAGATATTTCCGGAAACTGAACATTATAAATCCGCGGAAAAACATTTCGTAAAGGAAAATATAAATGCCGACCAGTAAAATTTCATAGAGAGCGAAATAAAAAAAATTGGCGGAAAAAGGAACGGTATAGGCTTTGGAAAAATTGGTGTAAAAAATCAATAAATAAACGGCGGCTAAAGTAGCTATCAACGATAATATTCCCCACAAAACGCCTTTTTTCCAATTCCCCATTTGCCAGCCGTAATCTTGAAAATCACGGCGCAGATTAAATTTAATATAAAGAACGGGAATCAGCAGGAAAAAAACAAAGATGACTGTAGCTGTTTGGGCGAAACCTTTGACGGGAAAAAGGAAAAAAAGCGCCAGACAAATCAGAATTACTAATGAAGTAATGGCAATTTCTTTGGCTTCGCTGTTTTTTAGAGATAATTTTTTCAGATATCTTTTATTCATAAGCATATTCTCCTTCAAATCCTTCTTCTTCAGTTTCGGCAGCCGATTCTTGCGGCGCTTGGCTTCTTTCCCAAAGCACCATCAAATAAATTAAAACAACAACTACAGTTTGCAGTGGAAGCCCATTGACTCCGTAAAAAAAACTTTCCACAACCACGCCGCTGATATTGGTGAGAGTTCTTAAAACAGTCATAACTAACTTTTTTTTGCCTCGACCGCCGAGAAGAGTGGTAAAAATCCAGATAGTCAGCGCAGTGCACCAGCTTATAATTGACATAACGGCCATACCGATAGCCGGTATTGGCAAAGTTATAACCAAATCCAGCAAATCTTTAATCATAGCCAGAAAAAAAGGAATCAGAAAAAGAATGTCGGTCAGTTCCATTTGCTTGATTAAAGAATAAGCAAATTTCACCGGATTTTTCAAGGCCGAAAAAGTCGATTTAGCCGGACTCTCCGGCTTTTTTTCACCTGCCTTATCTTTCTCGCCTTCTTTATCATTATCTCGGGAATCTTCCAGATTTTGTTTGTTTTGTTCCTCTGTCATCCCGGTAGTAGTCCCGCCTTTGTTAAAATAAAGCGGGATAAAGCTATGAATTATTAATTTAGTATCCTGTAGTATCAGATTTATAACGGCGGGACACTACGGGACAAGTCCCTTTTGAATTGTCATTCCGGCCCCAGAGCCGGAATCTAGTCTACAAACCAGAGTTTATTTACTGGATCCCGGATCAAGTCCGGGATGACCCCGCCGTGGCAGGGTCATTTTTTCTCTTCCTCTTTTTCTTCCATTTCATCCAATTCTTTTTTGGCGTTTTCAATTTCCAAAAGCTGGGCCGGGTCGGTGGTGATTATCTGGTCTTCCGAATAGGAAGCAATGACTTTAATAGCCACATGTTTGGTGCCGGCAAAGAAAATGCCTTCCCCCACGTTGCTTTCCAGCAGTAAAAACTTTTCTTGGTCAGTCAAATAAAATGTTTCCGCAACCACATCAATGGCGGCCGGCGATTGTTTGAGCAGTAATTGTATAGACGAATTGGTAACAATCGGTTTGCCGTAGCGGGAAGCCAAAAAGTCGTTGATATCTTGCGTAATAGTCGTCAGGCCGGTGTAATATTTCCGGCAGCGTTTGGCAATGCCGAACATAAACCACATACATGGCTACCGGCCGCAGTTCTTCTTCCATATCGCGGATATTAAAAACCACCAGCGAATTGTTGACTCGAATATTGGTCGGCTGATTGAGGAAGCCGGAGAAAATTCCTTCAGTGTATTTTTCCAAGCGCGTGGCTAAATCTTCCGCACCTTCCATATTCCGCAAAACTTGGTATAAATCAGTCATCGTCGGAAAAGCTTCGGCCGTGAGCGTATTAAAATTAGTCTGCTCGGTAATGTCGCGAATGGCATAAGTTTCATGGACGGCCTTGTCCAAAACGGAATCTTCTTCGGGAGTGATATTGCCCAGCATAATATGCAAAAGTCCCAGCAAACTGGCGATATTATTGCGCAAAATATCGGCCGGCTCTTCATCTTCCCGCACCTTGGGCAGGTCGAAGGGATTGATATGATGCGGCGAAGTCAGGGAAATCTTGATAAAAGTGCCATTGACCGTTTCACAGAGATGCTTGTATTCATTTTCCGGATCGATAATAATCACTTCCGTTCCCAGCATCAAAGAGCGGAGCGTTTCCAATTTAATAGTATAGCTTTTACCGGCGCCGGACTTGGCGAAAACGACCATATTGGCATTTTCCATTTTGAAACGGTCGAAAATAATCAAGCTGTTATTGTGGCGGTTGATGCCGTAGAGAATACCTTCGTCATTGGAAAGGGTGGAAGAAACAAAAGGAAAAGTCGTGGACAGCGGAGCCGAATTCATATTGGTTCCCACATCCAGTTCGTCGTTGGCCAGCGGAATCGCCGAATTGAAGCCTTGTTCGGATTTGAAAACCGCCGGTTTGACATAAACCAACTGGGCTTCCAAAATAGCTTCAATCGATTTGGAAATTTTATCCAGCTCTTTTTCGTCTCCGGCGTAAATAGTTACATACAGCCCGAAGCGGAAAAATTTCTCCGTTCCCTGCTGAAGCTTGTCGCGCAGTTCTTCAATGTCCGTAGCGGCTGTTTCCAGCGCCGGGTCGCGAATTTTGCCGCCGGCCTCTTCAATGTGCAGCTGGGATTGGACTTGGGTGGCGCTTTTGCGGAGCGTTTTCAGAATATCATTGGTGTCGATCGGATGGATAAACATGGAAATATCCAGCGGCAGGTCAATGTTGATAATCGGAGAAAACCAGTTGCTGTGGAGATAGCGCGGATAAGCAATGACGAAAAGCGTCTGCGCCAAAGTTTCGCCGACGCGGATATAGCGCGGGGCGACTTTAATGGCAGAGGGCGCGATTAAATCAGCCAACTTGGCGACGCCCTCTTGGTAATAGCGCTCGCTTCTTAAGACTTCGTCTTTTTCTTCCGGACGCAGAGTCTCGCCCTTTTTCTTTTTTATTTTGAGAAAATCCAACATATTTTTTAGCGGATATCCATTTGCTCCACCATCCCTAAATCGCTGTGTTCGAAAATTTGCGGGTTATAGGAAGTGTAAAGCAGTTCGATAATTTCTTGGGTTTTGAGCATAGTCAAGCGGAGCCCCATGCCGGAAAGTCCGGCGACAATATGGTCCACTCTTTGCAATAGCTGGTTGCGGTAAGTTTCAAAATTAGTTCTTTTTTCCAAAATGTCCTTACGGGGATTAACTAAACTGAAAACATTGCGGAAAAAACCTTTTTCTTTGTTTTCAATGGGAGAAAAAGGAACAGTAATGTAAGATGAGAATTTGCAGGGGGAAATCCAGAGAATTAAGGAAATTTTGGTAGCCGTTGATGATGGCTTCCTGCTCTTGGGTGGATTTCAAATCGTAATTGATGGCCGAAACGGCAATAATGGCGCGGATGGCCCCACTTTTCAGCACCACGATATCTTCCTTAATTTCCAGCACATCCAAAAACTGCTGGGTGGTAGCGCTCCCGGTTTTTTTGGCTAATTTGGTTGAATACAGAGGCTCCATACGCGTAATTTCTAATATCTAATTTCTAATTTCCAATGAAATTATTAATTTCAAATTTCAAAAATAATTAAACATTATAAATTTCATTGGTAATTGGATATTGGAAATTGGTAATTATTAAATCTATTTTCCTTGTTCCAACAATTTGGATATTTCGGTTATTTTCGCTTCGCTGATTTTTTTCTGTTCTTTTTTAGCGATTATTTTTTTTATTATTTTAGCCTTTTGGGCTTTTTCCGGAATTCTTTTCCAGAAATACAATTTAGGCTTGAAAACAAAAACAACGGACGAGGTAATAAAGGAAATCAGCGGCTGGTTATAGGGGCGGTAGAAGGCGAAAGCCCCGAAAATAGCGGCAATCGGGACGCAGGAGATAAAGAAAGCGCTGACATCCAGCAAGTTCCAAGTTACCAGCAATACCGCGCCCATACCGAACATCCAGCCTAGCTGTTTGGCAGTTAAAGGCCCAACAATCTTGTCTTCTTTATCAATAAATTGGGGAACATTGAACAGCATGGAACATGGAACATGGAACATGGAACATGGAATATGTAACATGTTTCATTTTTTTATTATTTTTTACTTTCAATTAATTTCCAGAGCATAGCTCCTATTTCATCCAAAAGACTCATAATTTCATCATATTCTTTTTTGCAAATATATTTTTCAGTATGCGAGAAATAAACCAGATATTTAGTTTCTTTCAATGAGCCGTAGGAAATTTCCAAAAAATTTCTGTAGGAATTCCGGCTGTTTCTAGCATAGCCTTCTATATAGTTTAGTATAATTGAAAGCGCCGACCTTCTCAATTGGGAAGTTACTCCATAAATTTCTTCTTTTGGAAAGTTTTTAGTTTCAGAATATATTTTATGGATCACCAAATCCATTTTTATTTTTAAAGCATCATGAAATCTTATTTTGTTTTCTGTTTTTTGCTTCATGTTATGTGTTATGTGCTATGTGTTCCATGTTACGTGTTCTATGATTTCAAATTTACCACATTCCTGCCCATCTGTCTTTCGGGTTTAGTTGGCAGCTGGACTGGTGGATAGGAATTTTGGCTGGCACCGAAGACCGGTTCAATGCGTGAGGGAGTTTTTTGCATAGATTTCAAATCAACAATTCTTTTGCCTCGGGAAATAGGCTCGCCCCGTGGAGGCGTAGCCTCTTTACGGGGTTCGGGGATATCCGGCGGCGGAGTTGGTATGGAAACCGGCGGTTTTTGCGCTTGCCCCGTAGCGAACCCGGTTCTGCTACTGGGGGATTGGATAGCGGCTAATTTTTCTTCTATTTCCGAACCCAAGCCCGTTTCTCCAGTTGTTTTCAGGCGGTTTTTTTCAAAAGGCATTTTTTGCGGGGAAGAAAAACTCAAAGTTCCCAGCGAATCAATTTCATCTTCTTCTTTTTCTTCTTTTTCCGGCGCCTTAAAAGTCTCCGTCCCAATCGTCTCGCCGCGTGTCCCGCCTTGGCGGGATTTACGCGGCTCCCTGTCGAATGCTCCATATTCTGCATTATATGTCTGTCCCATTCTACTACTTGGGGCCGCGCCGCGTGGAGGCGTAGCCTCTTTACGCGGTTCTATGCTATGTGTTACGTGCTCCGTATTACTTGTTCCATGTTCCATGTTATGTGTTCCATGCTCCATGAAAAAAATCTCCTTCCTATTCTCATCAACCGAAATTGGTGATTTTTCGTCTAGCGCTTTCAAAACCATGGCCAATTTCCGGCGCTCGTCCTCACTTAATTTAATAGTGTTTTTTTCTTGGAAAAGATAATGGCTGCGCGTCAGCTGGTCATGGTATTCGTAGCCGAGGTTGAAAGTATAATCGGCAATCCAGTTTTTAACCGAGGGCCGGACCGGATCGGGAAAACTTTTCAGAGTGATTTTGTCATTAGTAATCAATTGTTCGCCTAACTGGGGATATTTTTTCAGCGCTTCGACGATAGGCAGATTGACTAATTTGGGAATATAAACTTTTTTCTCTAAGACTTCCTTAGTTTCTCCAGCTTCCTCTTTAGTTAGTTCTTCTTTTTCTCTCATCAAATCGGCAATCCACGGTTCGGTAATTAAAACTTTTTGGTATAATTCTTCTTCAGATATTGGCGGCGGAGGCGGATTTATGCCCTTCCATTTTTCCAAAATCGGCTGGGCATTGGGAAATTGTTCCGGGAACCGGGCAAAAATTCTTTTGACAATTTCCTTAGCGATGCCAAAAGCGGTATAGGAATTAACGCGGACATTATTTTGAATTGCCGCCGGCAAATTTTCTAAGGCAAAATCACCAACAAAAGCCAAACCAACCGAACCTGTTATGTTAACGCTTAATTTTGGGTTAATGTTAAAATAAATTAAACTTTTTTTAATTTCTATCATTGGAGTATCTGAAATCGCCAAATTAAATATTTCCAGTGGTAATTTATTTAATTTTTCTGAAAAAGTAGCCATTGTATTTATAAATTTTTAAGAACATCATTATCATTTATATATTGTTGATGTCTTGGATCACCTTTCATAACATTAATAATGTCACGTTGAATAGTCGTATTTTTCATTCTAGGCATTATTTCTCTTATTTGGCCATTCGATAAATTATCAGACCACTTTTGCCTCATTGCGGGAGTAACGCCAATAGTTTTGCCGCCCGAAAATCTTCGCAGAGTATCCGGGTTGCCATCTTTAATTATTTCATCCTGCATACTATCTCCTGCAGCACTTTCTGCAAATGCTCCAAACTTGCCTGTCATAGCTGTGTAAGATTTTTGTATGTCGCGGTGTATAGAGTTAGAAGAATCCTTGAATTTATAATCTCTAGTTAGTGGATCAATGTAGTCGGCAATTTCTCCTGTAACTTTTTTAACAGTGTCTTTATATTTCTTCCTAACTTTTTCCCAATCAGGAGCCTTGACAATGCCTTCCTCAGAAGCAATTCGCATCGTTTCTAGATTGCCAATAGAGTGCTCATTTTGTTTATTAACATCATATTGATTGCTATTGACAAAAGATCTTATAGCTTGATCTCTCTTTGCCGGATCTAAATGATCAAAAGCGGCGGCAGTATCATTAATTTTCAGTTTATTATTAATTCGAGAAAATACTTGCGAGTTATCACCAAAGGCTTTTCGCATCTTTTGATAATAAGTATCATCCGTATCAGGAACCCAATTGCCAGCAGCATTCTTTTTATATCTATTTAAGGATCCCTTATCAGCTAAAGCGATTAATCCAGCAGAGTAAACATCTTTATTACCACTGGCCATTAAGCTTCTAATATCAGGTTCAGCCATATCTTTCATATTGTAGCGTTCATATTCTCCCTCTACCCTTTTAAGCTGATCTTTTTGAAATCTATTTCTAGCATCCATAACACCCCTCCAACCAGGAGCAATTTTTGAACGGGCCCAATCCTGTCGACTACCGGTCCATGTTCCCATCCGATTGGCCCAACCTTCAGTGGTGGTTTCATCTCTTCTTTTGCGGTAGGCTTTCCAGCCTCGGTGGGCGAAACTAAGTCCGGAAGCCCATTTGCCGAATTGTTTGGCGCGTCTTTTAACGGTTTCAGCTCCGGCAATACTCATTGATTGGGCAAAACCGATGCCGATCCAAAGAATAACGATCGGAATAGCATAGAAAGTGAAAGCGCCAATTACATTAGAAGCAGTATAAGGATCCGTAGTAAATTTATGACCAGTGCTGCCCCATGTGG
Organism: Candidatus Moraniibacteriota bacterium; assembly: GCA_026396205.1. Lineage (GTDB taxonomy): Bacteria > Patescibacteriota > Minisyncoccia > Moranbacterales > UBA2206 > JAPLXF01. The sequence continues at coordinate 23,098 of JAPLXF010000058.1, forward strand.
CACCTATTTTTTGCATCATCGAAGTGGCGACATAAAGCATAAAGATCTGAATCGGTCCGAAAAAAGAATACTTAAAAAGATAGTCCCAAAACTGACCGACTTTCAAAGCCTTTTCTGATTTAGAGGAAGGAATAATAGCGCCGACAAAAGCCACCGGAGAAAAGATGATGAGAATAGTCAGTACAATGGTTCGAATGACTAAAAGTATAGAAATGGAAAGTAGGGTAATCATAAAAATGAAGAAAAAAATCACCAGCATAATTAAATAAGAAGTATCCGCCTTCCCCGGTACAATATTTTTGATTATGTCTCCTAAGCCCGCATCTCTAGCCATGGAAGAAGCAAAACTGTTTATGTCAGTACTTTTTACAAGAAGAGTGTTGATAAGCGTGTACATCAAAACATTAGAAAAATCAATAATTACCCGGACAATGGGATAGCTGAAATTAACCAAAAGCGCCATTATGATAGTTCGGAAAAGAATGCTCCGAAAGCTGTATTTTTCCACTTGGAAAATAGTGGCAAAAGCGCAAAAAAGCAAAACCAGAATAAAAGCCAAATTGAGAAAATCGCGGACTTGTGACCAAATAGTGTAATTAATTCGATTATCCATTATATTTCTAACCATTTCCGGATTAACAATTGCGCTAAATAATGCTCCTGCCAAATCTAGAAATTGACTCTCGGCTTTAAGTACGGATAAGAGAGAGCAATCAACCGGATGCAAAAGCCAGACGCTCCATTCACCTATCACGCCTTCGCAAATTTTTACATCATTACTATTTGTTCCTGTTTGAGTTTCATAAGATGTTTTTGTTTCTATCCCATTGGTTTTTGTGTCTCCTAAAGTTCCAGATGTATAAAATTTTCCAGGTTCATATTCTGTTTCTGTACATTTTTTAGAACAAGAAGCATCATCAGCAAAATCTCCTGGTATGGTTTGTGTTATAAATTCAGTTGGTTTATTGCCGCCAAGTACAATTTTTTTACACATGCAAGATTTTGCTTCTGCTTTTTCCGCCTTTCCCAAAAACAAAAAACACGCCGCGGTTAAAAATAAAAACAGCAGAAGCGATTGGGAAAGTTTGGATTTTTTACAGATAATATGCATTTTGTATATTGTCATTCCGCACCCCAAGTCATACGACGGGGTAAACTTGATGCGGAATCTAGTAAATAAAACAAAATTATTGGACTGGATCCCGGATCAGGTCCGGGATGACATTTGTGTAGCTCGGGATGACAACATCTACTGCCTTAAATTGACAGAACTTTGGCTATTGTATCTCTGAGGCGGAGTTTGCGTTTTTTGCGCTTGGGTTTTTTGGCTGTTAACTCTGGTAGTTTCCTTAGAAACATTTTGGGATGCGTTGCCGATGCCTTGATTGAGGGTTTTTGTCATAATTTGGGAAACGACGGCTGTGATAACTTCCGGCATATGGGTGGCGCCAGCCAGAATTTTATTGCCCAAATCTTGTGTATTGGAATAAATGTCTTTGACGGTGGAACCAGGCGTGACGGTTTTGCCGTTCTGCTCTTTGCCGATAAAGCCTTGCCCAGCAATGCCTTTATTAGTATTAATCAGAGTCTGTAAATTTATCTCTTTTTGGTGCTCGTCTTGGATATAATTATTGAAAGCCCAAGGATTGTTGATTCCGGAAACATAGGACAATAAATTACTCATTCCATTTTTGGGATCCTTAAACATATCTCCCGGATTGCCTTTATAGTTCATTTGTGGCGCTTTCTTTTCCGTAGTGGAAGCTTTGGCCATTTGCTGCAAGCCTTGAGAATAGGACGACGAGGAACCGGAGATGGAAGATTTGGATTTGGAAGAAAAGCCTTCGGAAGAACTGCCGGCTGGCGCGTAAGAAAAGCTGCCGCGCCCACTTAAAGATCGATCGATAAGGTTGTTAGTATATTTATTGGCTTTATTTTCTGGATCGGTTTTTGTCCAGGCTAGCCAGTCGGTAATAAACATAGCTCCTCCGCTGCCGCTAATCATAACGCTGATTTGGCTATTCAGGGTGCTGGCGGCAGTTTGTTTCAAAACTCCCAAAATTATGCCCTGTAACTGGTTAAAAATAACTTCCAGCGCTTGTTTCATAATTTCAGCCGGCGCCGCGTCCCAAGCATAAGCCGGCCGAGCTAAGTTCGGAGAGAAAACCAAAGACAAAGAAATAAGCAAAACCGCCATCCCTCGAATTAAAAATAATTTTTTCCTTTTTTGATTTTTCATTTTAAGGTGATGTTGTTCCGATGCCAACTGTTGCCGTGCCGCCGACTCCGACTGTTGCGGTACTGCCAATGCCTAAATTATCCAGCACGGCCGGGTCGACTCCCATCTGTTCGATTTTTTGTTTGAGAACATCAGTGTAATCTATTCCCAATTCGGAAAATTTACTCTGCAGTTCCGACATAAAAGCCATCATAGTTTCCATCAGGCCTTGCATCTTGGAAAAATTGGCGATGTCAGCCATCGGGTCTTCCGGATTGGGAGCGATGCGGTCCTTAAGAATTATGGCGTATTTGGCAAATTGCAAAGCTTTGGTATGGATGCCGACCAAATCTTCCGGCACCTCCACGGCTTTCAATTGATCTAATATTTTTTGCCCGCTGGCGGCGACATCATTCAAAAGCGCCGGCTCGCGATTGGTCAGCGCCGAGGTTATACTGCCTGTGATAGAACTCAAAAAAGTATCCAGTTTTCCGGAAGTCAAAGGCGCGGGAGAGTTGCTGGAGAAAATATAGAAAACCGAAGCGATGTAAGTGGAAAAATCTTCCTGCTTTTGCTGTTTTAATTTTTCCGCGGATAAATTTTTAGTGTTGGCTTTTTTGATTTTAATTTCGTCCGGAGAAATAGCCGGCAGATCTTCAGCGCCTATATCTTTATTGACAACCTCATCAGTTAATTGCTGAATCTGATCGATGGAAATTTGCTGATTTTCCGGATCAGTCGTGTTCATCAATTGGGTAACTTTTTGGGCGACTTGGTTGGTGATGTTGGGCTTGGCTTCCGTGCCATTTGCAGAGGCTGATGGCGCCGAAACCGAAGTTGCTTCCGCTGTAAATAATTTGTCGCCCGGCGCCGGTTTTAAGGGATTATAGCCGCTGCGCACTTCCACCCCGTCGGAATAGCCGTCGCCGTCCGTGTCGCGGTTTTGCGGGTCGGTGCCGTAAGATTTTTCTTCCGCGTCAGTCAATCCGTCCTGGTCGGAATCCAAAAAGATATTGGCGTTGAAAGGCTTTTCCTGCGCCACTGAAAAAAAGGAAAAACTCAAGGCAAACAAACACGCCAATACAAACAAAGTTGGTTTGAGATTACTGATTTTCATCCAATTTAAATTTATTCAATTTGCACTAAAATTATACCACAAAAATAAGTGAAAAAAAACTTCCAGCCTGTGGATAAGAAACAGAATAAACTTTTGTCAAGTTGCCTATCCGAGAAAGGGCTGTTAGAGTGATAGCGATGAGGAAAAAATTGGAAAAAATTCAACTGGCTTTGTTTAAAGAAACCGGGAAAAGAATCGGGCCGCTGGCGTGGTTGTCGGTTTTTTTCGGAGTGATTGTAATCCGGCTTTTTTTGGATGATTTCGTAGCTAAATCAAATAATCCCAGCCTGGGCCCGGTAATGTATATCCATAACTTGTTTTTCTTTTTTTTGCTTTTTCTTTTGGTTTGGCTCTTTCTAGCCTATATTTTACAGGAAAAACCGGCCAAATTAAGCTATTTAATGCTTTGGGCAACACTGCTGATAATTCTGCCGCCGATTTTCGATATGCTGAAAACCGGCGGCAGCACATATTGGAGCGGCTATTTGATTGGCAATACGGCAGACTTATGGCGCTGGTTTATTGGTGTTTTCAGCCATTTGCCGTCCGGAATGCTTTATTTCGGCACTAAAATCGTTTTTATTCTGGTAGCTTTGCTTTCCGGAGCCTGGGTTTATTTAAAGTCAAGGAGCTTTTTCAAGTCAGTATTTACAGTTTTCGGTATTTATGTTCTAGTGTTTTTTATGGGGGCTTTTCCTTCATTTTTTACCTTTATTTACTACTTTTTTGCCGGATCGAAGAATCTGAATAATATATCCACGGCGAACATTATTCAGCTGGTGGGAGCGCCGGTAACTGTTTTTGCCTTAAAACCGGTCGATTTTTCACTGGCCTTGGCTTATAATCTCAATTTAGTCTATTTTTTGCTTATTTTAGCCATAAGTTCTCTCTTTTTTGCTTGGAATTACCGGTCGGGTTTTTGGGCGATACTGAAAAACTGGCGCTATCCACAGCTTGTCTACCATGACGGACTGTTTTTCTGTGGAATGGGCTTGGGACTACTGGCCTATCCGGAAAACCTTCATTTAAGCCTTTTTTCGGTTATAGCTGTCTTGGTTTTGCTATTTAGCATTGGGCTGGCTTGGGAAACATCGGTAATTGTCAATGATATTTATGATTATGAGATCGACGCCATTTCCAATCCGGAAAGACCGCTACAAAAAGGCATTTTTAAGATTGCGGAGTATCGAGAAATAGGCATCATTTTTTTTATATCTTCACTTTTGGGAGGAATGATAGTTGGATTTAAATTCGCGGCGCTTTTGCTGGTTTATCAGATAATCGCTTGGTTTTATTCGGCGCCGCCTCTGCGGCTCAAAAGGTTTCCGGTAATTGCCACTTTGGCCAGTGCTTCAGCGTCGCTCATTGTTCTTTTTATGGGTTTTGCTCTTCTTTCCGGCGACGCTAATTTAGCCGGACTTTCCTGGCGGATAATTTTTCTTTTGCTTTTGGTTTTAACTCTGGCGCTGCCGGTTAAGGATTTTAAGGATATTGCCGGCGACCGGCGCTATGGAGTCTGGACGATTCCGGTGCTTTTGGGCGAAACTCAGGCGCGGCTGGTAGTTGGGACAGGAGTTTTTATTTCTTTTATGGCCAGCGTCTTTTTTCTGAATGAACTCCGGCTTTTTATTTGGGCGCTGATTTTCGGTTGTCTGGCTTTTTTTATTCTGGTAAATGAAAAAATAAAACCCGCCAACTTATTCTGGCGGATTCTGGGTGTAACTTTTTTGTATGGGTTGGCTTTGGTTAAAGTTGTGTTTCTGTAAATTTTATCGGAGCTCAACTCCGATTCGGAGTTGAGCTCCGATAAATCTCTAAAAGAGCTTTACTAATTTTTTCCAATCTTCAATACTTAATTCTTGTGCGCGGGCGGTTGGTAAAAGACCGGCAGTTTTTAATTTTTCTTCCACTGTTTTTTTATCCAAATGGAAACTGTTAGCTAGATTATTAAGTAAGGTTTTTCTTTTGGCTGAAAATCCGGCCTTCACGACGCGGAAAAATTTCTTACTTTGTTCTTTGCTATGTGTTCCATGTTCCGTGCTATGTGTGATGCGAATGACCGCACTGTCAATTTTTGGCACCGGAGAAAAACAATCTTTGCTTACCGGAAAAAGAATTTTCGACGTGGCGTAATACTTTACGGAAACCGCCAAAAGGCTCATTTTTTTGGGGGTTGCAACGATTCTTTCCGCCACTTCTTTTTGAACCATCAAAATCATTTCCTGTGGCGGATTTTCGCTTTCCAAAAATAATCGAATAATCGGAGCGGTGATGTAGTATGGAATGTTGGCGATGACTTTGTAACCCTCACCCCCCAGCCCCCTCTCCCAGCGGGAGAGGGTAGGGTGAGGGGAAACGACATTCGATGTCTTTTGGTCGCTTTGGTCGAGAGACATCGAATGTCTAAATAATTCCGATAAATTTACTTTCAAGATGTCGGCATTTACAATTTTCAGATTTTTAACGCCGGAAAATTTTTTCTCCAAAAGCTCCACTAAATTTTTATCCAGCTCGACGGCCATCACTCGGCCGGCTTTTTTAACCAGTTCTTCCGTCAAAATTCCCTTCCCCGGACCGATTTCCAAAACAAAATCCGACGGCTGCAGATTTGCAGCGGTTATAATTTTTTTAACAACATCCTTGTCGGTTAAAAAGTTTTGTCCTAATCTTGTCGGCATATTATTAGCTTGTTAGTCTTTAGCTTTTTAGCTTATTAGTTTATTTTTTGTAGCTTTCTAGCTTCTTATTTTTCTAAAAAGCTAAGAAGCTAATTCCTAAAAAGCTAGTTAAGTATCGCCTCCACTTTAACCCCAATCACTCCGGCGCCGATGGATGCGATTTTGGCGAAAGCGACTTTATCCAGATCAATAATCCGGCCTTTGCCCTGCGGGCCATAATCATTAATTTGCACCACCACCGATTTGCCGTTGGCAACATTGGTAACTTTAGCATAAGAATCTCTGGGTAAAGTTGTGCTGGCGGCAAAAAGCCCATCCTTAAAAACATACCATGTTCCCTGCCCTTTGTCAGCTTTGCCCAATTTCATATAAGTTCCCTGGATATTGATTTCATTCACCGGTTCTTTGGTGATATTTTTTGACAGCGCCACGCGGGAAATTTCCTTGCCGTTTTTATAAGTAATCCGATAATTTACTTCGCGGATTCCTTTTTCTCCCGTCTGTTCCACCTTTTTTTCGCGCCAACCAAGCTTGGAATCATTTTTGGAAATTATTTTGAAATCAATATCTTCCGGAATTATTTTTTCTTCCACATTGATGCGGGTAATGGCAATTTTTAAATTATCGGTCGGCAAGGCGTTAAAATCAGGAAAAGCTTTGTCCAGCCTGCCCAGCGTTATATTATTTTCCAAAATAGCCTCACGGATATTATAAGATAAGGCGTAGCCGTCAATAATTTTTCCATCGACTTCAATTTTTATTTTCCGGGCTTTTTTGATGGCGATATTGGTTCCGTAAAAAAGAGGAGAATTTTTTTCCAGAGAAATATAATCATGTTCGTTTAAATTTATCTTATTTTCTTTTAAAAAATCTTCAACAGTGGCAGCCGAAGTTAAAAGATCAAATTTCAGCCCGTCGTTATTGATGTTTATTAATTTTGATGAATTCGGAGAAAGATTAAGATTAATATGGTTAGAATTAGAGAAAAATTTATAAACAAAAAAAGCAATAATCAAAATTAAAAAATATAATGCATATCTAAAATTCATAAAAATAAACTAAACTCCGAATCATTTAATCATTAGAAAATTAGAAATTGATTAAAAATTAAAAATTGGAAATTAGAAATTTTTTTCATTCCGTCTTAAACCGATATTGGATCGCTTCGGCTATATGGGCGGGTGAAATAGTTTCGGTTTCCGAAAGGTCGGCGATGGTGCGCGCCACTTTGATAATCCGAAAATAACCGCGGGCGCTCAAATGAAGATTGGAAACGGCATTGCGCAAAAGCTCCACACAGGAATTGTCCAATTGGCAGAAATTTTTAATTTGTTCATTGCCCATTTCGCTGTTGGTGATTATTTTTAAAGCCGAAAAGCGCTGATGCTGGATTTTTCTGGCCTTTTCAACCCGATTTCTGATAGTCTCGGAAGATTCAGATTGGTTTTCCTGCGCCAGCTTCTCGAATTTTACCCGCGGAACTTCGACATGCAAATCAATTCGGTCAAGAATCGGCCCGGAAATTTTTTGCTGGTAGCGAATGATTTGGGCCGGACTGCAGGAACAGGCTCGTTCCGGGTCGGTGGCGTTGCCGCAAGGACAAGGATTCATAGCGGCTACCAAGGTAAAGCGAGCCGGAAATTCCACGGTGCCTTGGGCACGGGAAACGGTAATTGATCCGTCTTCCAGCGGTTGCCGCAAGTTTTCCAAAACAGTGCGGGTAAATTCCGGGAATTCATCCAAAAAAAGAACGCCTCGGTGGGAAAGGCTGACTTCTCCGGGCTTGGGAATAGTGCCTCCGCCAACCAGCGAAACGGCGCTGGAACTGTGATGGGGTGTGCGGAAAGGGCGTTTGGTAATCAGCGCGGTGCCCTTGGGCAGTTTTCCGGAAACGGAAAAGATTTTAGTCACTTCCAGCGCTTCATTGATATTAAGCTTCGGCAAAATGGAAGTCATAGTCCGCGCCAGCAGAGTTTTTCCCGAGCCGGGCGGACCGCTCATAATGACATTGTGGCCTCCGGCGGCGGCAATTTCCAATGCCCGTTTGGCGTGCTCCTGCCCTTTGATGGAAACCATATCAGTTAATATTTCTTCCCCGGTGAAAAGCTCATTTAAGTCTATTTTTTCCACCGGGGTTATTTTAGCCGAACCGATTAGGTGGGCGATAAGTTCCGGCAGAGTCCGAACCGGAAAAACATTAATTTCTTCCACTACCGATGCTTCCCGAGCATTTTCCATGGGTACGAAAATATCCGAAATGCCTTTTTCTTTAGCTAAAATGGCCATCGGCAAAACTCCGCGCACCGGACGCACTGAACCGTCCAAAGACAATTCTCCGATAAAAAGCTTATTTTTATAATCAAAATGGATTTGCTTGGTAGTCAAAAGAAACCCCAGCGCCATAGGCAAATCATAAACCGGCCCCTCTTTTTTGATGTCGGCCGGAGCCAAATTGATGGTTACCCGGCCGCATTGGTGGGGCGGGCGGAACCGGCTATTGCGAATGGCGGCACTGACCCGATCTTTGGATTCTTTCACGGCGGCGTCAGGCAATCCGACAATGTTAAATTGGTGGAGCCCGGCTGGGATAGTATCCACTTCCACTTCAATTATTTCGCTGGCCAGTCCAATGGTGGCGGCCGAAAGGACTTTGGAAGACATAAAAAATAAATTTCTAATTACCAATTTCCCTGCCTGCCGGCAGGCAGGTAATTTCCAATTAAATTTTAATGTTAAAATTTTTCTTTAGATTTGAGATTCTGGATTATTAATAAAAATATTCCTATAACAATAAAAGAATCAGCTAAATTGAAAACCGGCCAGAATTTCAGGTCGATGAAATCAGTGATGCATCCGTAGTATAGCCTATCGATCAGGTTTGATATAGCACCGGACAAAATTAAAATAAGGGAGTAATTAGTAATTAGTAATTTGCCTGCCTGTCCGGTAGGCAGGTAATTAGAAGTTTTTATTCCCCAATTACCAATTACAAATTTCAAATTACTTGCTATGAGCAAGATAAAAATAATTATACTTGACCATAATATCCAAAACAAGAAAGGCGGAATATTGATTCCAAACGCAATATTTTTATTGCAAATATAAAATCCGCCAGAATGACGGATAATATATTTAGAAGCTTGGTCAGCAGCTATTAAAAGTAAAAAAAATAGTCCCAAAAATATTTTTTTATATTTAAACATTCGTATATTCGTAAATGATTGGTATTTCGTAGCCTACTGACATTTGATGCAAGTTTTGGCTGAAGGATTTATTTTTAATCTTTCAAGGTCTATTTCATGGTGGCAGTTTTCGCAAATACCATAAGTGCCTTTCTCAATTCTTTTCAAAGCGGCGATTATATCCTGCAGCTTTTTTTCCAGCGCGACTTCCACGGAAAGATTGTCGGAATATTGTTCCATCTCGGTGGCGTTATCTTCTTTGGCGCTGCCCAAATCTTCAAAAGTGGTTTGGTAGTCGCCCTTTTTAATATCAATCGGCCGGGCTATCTTGGAAAGGCTTTTTTCCAAATTTTCCTTCTCTTTTAATAGCGCTTCCTTAAATGTTTCCAGCTGTTTTTTATCCATATTGGTGTTGCAGGTTAGTTGATTAACATTAAACTTATTGTATCAAAGAATTAATACAAAGTCTATAAAAAGATATTCCGAATGTGCTTTATTTTAGCCATTTTTTTGTTATTGTCAAGCCAAACGGAAATGGCATCAAAGCGATAGCTGGCGTCCAGCAGGCGGTTTTGGTAGAGATATTGGTTGGCAATTTTGGAAAGCTTGTGCAATTTGGCGCGAGTTATGTTTTCTTCCGGCAAAGTGTTTTGGTAAGTGGAAAAATTTCGGGTTTTCACTTCGACAAAAACAAACTCGTTTTTATCTTGGGCGATAATATCAATTTCTCCCAATCTTCTCCCGAAACGGTTTTTATAATTCATCTCGATAATTTTCAAACCGTTGCGCTTTAAAAAATCAGCGGCCACTTCTTCGCCAAGTTGGCCAACGGTGCTTTTTAAATTCGGCATAATCTTTACTAATTACTAATCATTACTAATATACTAATTTATAATATTAGTAATTCGTATATTCGTAAAGATTCGCCTGCCTGCCGGCAGGTAGGTAATTCGTAGAGGAAACAAAAAACACCCTCAAGCGGTGTAAAATTTTTTTAGAAGTAGGCCGCACGAATAGCCAATTAAGAAAAAATATAGCCTAGTGCGGGCCCACTTCTTAGAACATATGTCAATATTTTATATATATTATTTTCGTCCGGGTGAGAGACAAATTTAATAATTTTTATAAAATATGATTTTACGTATGTCCGTAACATTCTTCTGACTTGAATGTTTTTCTCCAACCATTCTCTGGTTTTAAACCTTTTAGTTAAAGAGCTAGCTTTTTATATTTTTTTTGTTTTTATAAAAAGATTTTGTTTTTGTTTTTAGGGTCCATATTAGTCAGAAATAATATGGCGATTATTAGATGTTACTAATAATGCTTGAACAGCAGGAGAGTTTTCAATCGCAAATAGGGGGAAATTGCGATTGAAAACTCCTACGCCGTTCCTGAATATTTTCTTTTCAATTTACTGATTCTATTATAGCAAAAAAATAGGCTAAAGTCAATCAAAAAAACGAAAATGGCTTTAATAAAGCTTATCTGGTTTTTTAAATTAGCAACCCTCTATTTCATAATTTCCCCTGATTTGAAAAGTGAGTTACTTTTTCAGCTTAAAATGGAACAAAATTGTTTTTTTAAAACAAGTTATCCACAGTTTATTGGATGCTGATGGCGCTTTCCGGCTGAACTCCCGTTCCGGTTGCGGCATTGCCTGTGGTTCCGACTCCCATATTGGAACTTTCGTTTGTAACGGCCGGTGTTGCCGCGGTATGGCTGGCGACATAATCATAAATCGATAGCAGTGTCTGCAGGGTGGTTCCCAGATACAGTTTTTTCTGGCTAATTCCGTAATCAATGGAAAGCTGGTATTTGTTGATGATATTGAAAAATCTGGTTGGCATTCCCCGGTAGGAATTATCAGCGAAAACTATCGGTTTTTCAGCCAGCGAATATTCCGAAGTGGGAAAGATCGGAGAAAAATCTTTAGGCAGATTGATTTCTTCGGCGGCCAGATCGATTTTAAGTTTAACTTCATCTTTGGCATCAACAGCTATGCCTACAGCCGGAGAAGTTCCGTCATTGAAAATAAAAAAGCTGAAACTGGCGGACAGATTGGAAAGAATATTTTCCGGCAAAGCAATGCCGAAAATGTTGGCAAAAGCCTGGAACTCAATCGGATTGTTGCTGGAATCCACGACAGAAAATTCTATAGGCGTGGCTATTTTGGATTCTATCACCTCGCTTATTTTTTTTCTTAAAGTTTCCTTGGCAGTTGATATTTCAACATCCAGAACCAGATAGTTGGGTTTATCGGTTTCAAATTTGGGCAGCGGTTTGACAACGGGCGGAGCAACCGGTGGCGGAGTTACTGTTTCTTGGGATTTGGTCATCCAGAAATAATAGCCTCCGCCGGCAATCATAACTATAATCAAAGCAATTCCGGCTATAATAAAGGACTTTCCTAGGCTTATTTTCTCAATTTTTTCTTCCGGTAGGCCCTTAAAAATCTGCCCGGACGGGCTTCCCGGCTGAAAAGGATTTATCACCTGCGGACCGGTCTTGGAGATATTTGGTTGAGGAGAAGCAGTTTGGGGTTCGCTGAATATTTTTTGCTGGGGAGTAAATTTGAAAAAGGGGTTGTTTTTAATATTTTCATTCCCTCCGCCATTAAAAACAGCTGCCGACGGCTTTACTTGAACCGGAGCCGGCTTAGCCTCTTCTTGAGGTTTTACTTTTCCGGAGATTTCGTCCAAATCCCTTTGCATAGTATGAATGGGGATATTTTCTATTTCCGATTGGATATTGGCTGTTGGCTTTTGATTGGCACTGGAAGAAACCCCACTTGTTTTATTTCCAAAATTAAACATTTTTTTTGGGCGCAGAATAAATCTGCAAAAATAAAAATAAATTAGAGACAGTGGTTAACTGTCTCTATTTTACAACAAAATGTTTTTATCGTCCATGCCCCCACACCAATTTATGCTAATAACCAATTGAGGTTATTTTTGGCGTGGGGATATATTTTTTGAAATTGGTGTGGGGCAAGCCCAAAATTATTTTACGGCGGTTTTCATAGAAAGATTTATTCGGCCTTGGGAGTCAATTTCCCTGACTTTGACCGGAACCACATCGCCGACTTTTAAAACATCTTCTACGCGTTCAACCCGGTGGTTGGCCATTTCGGAAATATGGATCAAACCTTCTTGACCAGGTAGAATTTCCGCAAAAGCGCCAAAAGTCATCAAACGGGTAACTTTAGCATTGAATATTTCTCCGGCTTTGACTTCATGTGTCAGATTGTCAATCCATTTTTGGGCTTTTTTGGCCGATTCTTCATTGGGCGAAGTGATAAAAACGGAGCCGTCGTCTTCAATATCGATCTGGACGCCGGTTTCATCGATAATTTCATTGATAATCTTACCGCCGCTGCCGATAACATTCCTGATTTTATCCGGATGGATCTTCATAATGATGATTCTGGGCGCGTATTGGGACATTTCGGTTCTCGGGGCGGGAATGGCGGCTTTAATTTTTTCAATAATTTCCAGACGGTTTTTATGAGATTGTTCCAAAACGGCTTTCAGCATTTCCAAAGTTACGCCGTCCACTTTCACATCCATTTGCAGCGCTGTTATACCATTTTCGCTGCCAGCCGCTTTAAAATCCATATCGCCGTAATGATCTTCTAATCCCTGAATATCCGTAAGGACTTTAAATTTCTGTTCTTTGTTCTCTATTCCAGGTTGATTGATTATGATTCCCATAGCGATTCCGGAAACCGGCCTTTTAATTGGTACTCCGGCGTCCATTAACGAAAGAGTGGAACCGCAAGTAGAAGCCATGGAAGATGAACCATTGGAGGAAAGAATTTCAGAAACTAATAAAATAGTGTAGGGAAATTCATCTTTGGATGGCAAAACCGGCACCAAGGCTTTTTCAGCCAAGGCGCCGTGGCCGATTTCGCGCCGGCCCGGCCCGCGCATCGGTTTGATTTCACCCACCGAAAACGGCGGGAAATTATAATGATGAATATATCTTTTTTTGATATCAACTTCCATCGTATCGATAATCTGTTCGTCGCCGGGAGAGCCCAAGGTGGTAATAGTCAGCGCTTGAGTTTCACCGCGGGTAAAAAGAGCGGAGCCGTGAGTTCTGGGCAAAAGTCCGGTCCGACATTCAATTTGCCTGATTTCGTCCAGTTTTCGGCCATCGGGACGCTGCTCTTTTTCCAGAATATTTTTATGCACGATTTCGTCGGAAACTTCTTCAAAAATTTGTTCCGCCACTTCTTTGATTTTTTCCGCTTCGCTAGCGTAATTTTCCAAAATAAAAGCCTCAACCTTTTCTTTGATAGCGGCAGTTTTAGCTTCAATGACCAACTTATCTTTGTCGTAAAGCGCTTCAGCAATGCCTTCTTTCAAGAAAATTTCCTTTATCTTGGCCTCAATTTCCGGGTCAGCCGCCAGTAAAGCCGGCTCGGCCTTTTCTTTACCGACTTCTTTTTGGATATCAGCGATAAAGCTGGCAATTTTTTTAATGGCTTCAAAACCGAAAGCAAAAGCCTCTAGCATTTCGGCTTCGGACACTTCATTGGCGCCGGCTTCCAGCATATTTATGTTGTCTTCTGTTCCGGAAATAGTCAGATCCAATCGGCTGTCGGCAATATCGCCGTTGACCGGATTTAAAATAAATTCTTCTTTGACTTTTCCAACTTTAACCGCGGCTACCGGCCCGTTCCATGGAATATTGGAAATGGAAAGCGCGGCGGAAGCGGCGATAACCGCCAAGGTTGAAGGATCGTTTTCTCCATCATAAGAAAGAACGGTAGTAACTACCTGAACATCATTCCGCATGCGGCCGTTAAAAAGCGGGCGGATGGTCCGGTCTACGATTCGTCCGGAAAGAATGGCGTCATCCGACGGGCGGCCATCTCTTTTGATAAATTTGGAGCCTTTGATTTTGCCGGCAGCGTAGTATCTTTCTTCAAAGTCCACCATTAACGGGAAATAACCGCTGATTCGGGAAGCGGATTGGCTCATGACGGCGGCGGCTAAAACCACCGTATCACCGTAGCGGGCGGTTACAGAACCATTGGCCTGTCCGGCCAAAAGTCCGGTCTCAATTTCCAAAACCCTTCCTCCGATCTGGAGAGACCATTTTTTTTGTTCCATAAGAACGTATTAGCCTTGCGCTAATGACGTTACAAACACGATAATAAGCTCAATTTTTGAGTTCATTATTGTGTCTCCGACGCACTAACAAAGGCTTTATTTATTGAATTATTAAACTGGATTGATTTTAGCTTATTTAATAAAATTTGTCAATAAAAAAGGCAGCGCTTATTATTAGTCGCTGCCTTATTCGTTTTTTTATTGGACTTATGTGACAGTCCATTTTATTTCTTTGGCGGTTCCGCCGTAATTGCATAAAATAGCCGTGGTTTGTTCGGCAATGCCGCCGTGAAAGGGACATTTCATGTAATCTCCTACCGGAAGTAATTTATCTTCCTTTTTTTCATTGAGCAATTTTGGACACTCAACGGGCATGTTCCTTCTCCTTTGAAATGATTGTGAAATAAGAATAGCATCTACATTTTAGTTTGTTGCAGGAGTTTACCACCGTACTATTGCCGCGCCCCATGTCAGGCCTGCGCCGAAAGCGGTAAAAAGTAAAACATCATTCGGGCTTATGCGATCCTTCTCGTAGGCTTCTCGAAGGGCTATGGGTATTGTCGCGGATGACATATTTCCATATTTTTCTATATTTATGAAAATATTTTTAATGGGAATTTCCATCTTTTCAGCCACCATCAGAATGATTCTTTTGTTGGCTTGATGGGGAATGACCAGCTTGATATCGTCCTTTTTCAGCCTGGCCATTTTCAGAACAGTTTCGGAAGCTTGAACCATTCCTCTTATGGCCGGCTCATAAATCCTGTTTCCATACATCCTAAGCAGTTCTTCTCCATTGGGCATCTTTTGACAAAAAAGAAGACTGCCCTTTTTGCCATCGGAAAAAAGTTTGGTGGCGATTATTCCCCTGCCTTTTTCTTCGGTAGCTTCTAAAACAACAGCGCCAGCTCCATCTCCAAAAAGAATGCAAGTTGACCTGTCGGTATAATCTGTTATATCTGACAATTTTTCTGCGCCGACAAGCAGAATTTTTTTGTAGATGCCACTGCGGATATAAGCAGCTGCCATTTCAAGCCCTTGGATAAAACCGGTGCAGCCGGAATTAATATCGACAGCTGAAGCATTTATAGCTCCGATTTTATCTTGAATTTGGCAAGCACAGCTGGGGAAGTGATAATCTCCCCTGACTGTGGCAACGATTATATGGTCAAGCGCACTGGCTTTTAAGCCGTTGTCCTCCAAGGCTTCTTTGGCCGCTTTCGCTCCCATATCTGAGGGCGTTTCAAACCATGCAAGCCGTCTTTCCTTTATCCCCGTCATTTCAACAATCCGTTTATTCGTTGTGTCTACCATCTTTTCCAAGTCTTGATTGGTAAGAATGGTTGGCGGCAAATATTTTCCTACTCCTGTAATTCTGGCGTTTAGCATATAGCTCTCCTTTGTAAAAGTGCATTTATATTTTGTTCCAATTTTTGTTTATTTTGAGTTTAAGAAACCTTAGCTTAATTCGGATTTTTTGTCAATTTGACAAAGCCCAAACTGTGTTTTAGAATCAGTTATTCTTTAATAATCGAATATAAACTAAAAACCTCTTTCATAAAGGAGACAGACAATGAGAAAGTCCATAATTTCAGTACTAATAATGTTTTTATTGATTATTTCCAGCACCATTGCTCAAGGCGACATATTTGTCAGAAAAATTGATAATTCCTATCAAATCGAAAAACGGGATATAATCGCCATTATTCCGCAACTTCCCAAAAACATTCAATTCAACAAAGAAACAGAAGAAAAAATAATCGAGCTGTATATGGGAACAATCAAATCCTATGTCGCG
>JAPLXF010000085.1 GCA_026396205.1 Candidatus Moraniibacteriota bacterium
AGCGACGAAAAGTCGAGTTCTATTCGAGTATTTTTCAATCGGGACAAGCCGGTCAGAACCGTTTCGGCTTCTGACATAGCCATAAAACCGAGGCCTAAAATAGAAGAAGAAAAAGAAAGGGCTATAGGTGACCGCCGCTTCTTAGTAAAACTGCTGGACTTCATAGTAATGCTGGGCATGGTGATGATTTTTTTCGGCTTGCCGCTTTTTTTCACCGGCTTGGCTTTTCAAGGCGTAGTTTTTGAAAAGCAGATGTATTTTTATTTCTGGCTGTTTTTGGCGCTGGTGGCTTGGACCGCTAAAGGCGTACTGGTAGGCGAGATGAGAATCCGCCGCACTGCGCTGGATATTCCCATCATTGCCTTTTGGGCCGTTTACCTTTTGGCCACGCTTTTTTCCGTCGACCGCTGGCACAGTTTCTGGGGCGCTTTCGGCGATCCTTCCCGCGGGCTGGCTTCAGCCACCGCCGTTGTCATCGCTTACTATTTAATCCGCAGCTATTTTAATCTGCGCCGTTTTTCCATTTGGCTGATGGCGCTGGAAATTTCCGGCTTCATTCTTTCCCTCTGGTCAGTGGCGGTGATTTTCAATGTTCAGCTTTTGCCGACAGCTTGGATGCAGCTTATTCCTTTAAGCCTGGTCGGTTCAATTTCCGGCCTGGCTATTCTGGCCGGGGCCATGCTACCGCTGATTATCACGCTGATTTTCAAGCTTAAAGAAAGCCAGACTGGCAAAATCTGGAAAATTGTGTTGATGGCGCTATTGGTTATTCATTTGGCAGCCAATTTAGTTCTGCTTTTAGCGCTTTACGCTTTTGTGCCCTGGATCGGACTACTGATTGGCATGGGTTTTTTTCTGATTTACATTCTTTCCAAAATCGTCCGTCCGGCCGAAAATCTGATTTGGATACCAATGGTCTGCTTTGTCGCCGTGCTGGCCTTTCTGATGATCGGCAATAATAAATTGGCCAAAGCGGATTTGCCGGTGGATGTCATTCCTTCCAATTCGCTCTCATTTGCTATTGCCAAAAATACCCTTAAAGAAAAGTTTATTCTCGGTTCTGGCCCGGCCACTTACGGCTATGATTTTTCCATGTATCGGCCGCAGGATTTCAACCTGAATTACCTGTATAATATGCGCTTCTTCCAGGCCAAGGGAATTGTTTTCGAAGCGCTTTCCACACTGGGAGTTTTAGGCACGGTGACTCTGCTAATTTTAATCCTTTCTTTTTTAAGTCTGGTTATTTATCTCCTTTCCCGGGAAAAAGAAAAAAATAAATTATATTCTCTGGCGCTGGCGTCGGTTTCCATCATTCTGATTTTGGATTTAGTTTCCACGCGCATTGAAGGTCCGATTTTGATCCTATCGGCTCTCATCGGAGTCCTAACCCTATCCATTGTTTTTCAGGAAAGCGAAATGGAAGACAGCTTTTTGAAACTTTCGCTCAAAGCCTCGCCTAAATTCGCTTTGGCCCTAGCTTTCATTTTTATGGTGGTCAGTGCCGGCGTAGTTTTCCTTTTTGTATTTCTCGGCAAGCTTTATCTGGCAGATATTAATGCCGGTCTAGCCACGCGCAGTGGCACTAGCGAACAATCGCTGGGCAAATGGATGAAGGCGGTAAATTACAACAAGCAGGAAGGCCGCTATTTCACCCGCATCGGGCAGGAATATATGGTTTTGGCCAACTCGGAAATGCTGAAAGCGGAAAACCAGCGTGACGCCAACAAGATTCGCGACTACATCAATAACTCCGTGCTTTACGCGCAAAGCGGCCGGGATTTGGTCCGCAATGATGTTTCCGTGATTGAATCGCTGGCGCAGATTTATGAGAACACCGGCTATTATGTTTCCGATTCTTTCAAGCTAGCCGAGGAAAATTACAAGCGGGCGCTGGAACTGGAACCGAATAATCCGGTTTATTATCTGAAACTGGGGCAGATTAAAATCAGCTTGATTGCAGCGACCAAAGACGAAACTGCCAGAAAGCAATTAATTGAAGAAGCGCGCGACCTTTTCCAAAAATCAGTGGACAAAAAAACCAACTTTGATGTCGGCTATTACAATTTGGCGCTGGTGCAGGAAGCGCTAAAAGATATGAACGGCGCGGTTGACAGCATGAACAAGGCGCTGGCCTACAAGCCGGGCGACATTAATTACGCTTTCAATCTGGGGCGGCTCTATCAGGAACGAGGCGGCGACGAGGATATTAAAATCGCCGAAGCCATTTATCTGGAAATTTTGAAAGCTCAGCCGGATGAAATCAATACGCATTACAGCTTGGGCTATCTCTACGAAAAAAGCAACCAGAAAGATAAGGCGATTGCCGAATACCAAAAAGTTGCTGATCTTTTAACCAATGAGAATAAAGAAGTTAAAGACCGGGTCAATAAAATGATCAGTAATCTTAAAAACGGCATTGAAAACACCCCGGAAAATCTAGGGATTACCACTCCGGCGGCGGCTCCGGAAAATACTCCGGAAAGCGCCCAGTAGAAGTTGTTTTTTAAGGGGCTCGCCCCGTTAGAAAAGTATTTTTCTAACGGGGTTGACACAATTTAAATCAATTGTTAGTATAAGAATACGTGTTAAATAGGGAGTTACCAATTATTAAATCATTAATGGTTAAATCTCCAAAAAATTTAATCCGCCAGCTGGCGGAAAATAGCGGGTGATTTTTCTTTTGCCCTTCGCCTTCGGCGAAGAAGCTCTGGTTAACCCGCTTGAAAAAGCGGTTTTTTTATTTCTTGTCTGAATCTTTGATTCAGGTATAAGAAATAAATCCGCCTTTGGCGGAGTTTATAATCTTAACTTAATGCTGAAACTAGTCTGTGTTTTCTGAAAATACAAACTGGCTTCCGCATCAAAGCGCACGTTGACAAAAAAATAGGTCTTATATACTGCCGCCAGCAGTCCGTCCGCGGAAGGATTAGCCGGCGATTAAGTATATGTCAAGTGTGCAATTGCAATAAAAATTAAGCGGTTAGCCAATGGAAATTGGTAACTGCTAACAAAATGTAAAGTAAGAGCGGTAACACTAATGCGTATGGTGGATGCCTTGACACTTACAAGCGATGAAGGACGTAGCTGGCTGCGATAAGCCTCGGGGAACTGTTAAGCAAGTTTTGATCCGAGGATCTCCGAATGGGACAACCCACCGATGCGTAGCATCGGAATTTTCAATTTTCAATTTTCAATTTTCAATCAATTTACAATGATTCAATTTTCAATTTTAAAATTTGGTCATTAAGTCATTAGAAATTCATTAGAAATTAGAAATTAGAAATTAGAAATTCCGCTGCTGCGCAGCGGGAGCGTTATTTGAATTCATAGAATAACGCGGCGCACCCTGGGAATTGAAACATCTTAATACCAGGAGGAAAAGAAAACAAATCTCCCCGTTAGAACAATGGCAAGATGGTCTGTTATATTTTATAGCCTTATAAACAAATAACATTCATTTTGTGAATTATAATGTTGGCATTGTTCTAACGGGGTAAAGTGATTCCGTGAGTAGTGGCGAGCGAAAGCGGAAAAGCCTAAACCGAGTGTCTCACCTTGTTCGACACAGCGGATATAACGGATAAAGCGGATAAAAGCGGATTAATTTCCGCGAAATCTGCGTGGCGAACGAAGTGAGTCATTCGGTGTTGCGAGGTAACTCTACTCGTTTAATCGGGGTAGAGAATATTTTATTAGCAGAACGTCTCTGGAAAGAGCGATCACAGAGGGTGATAATCCCGTATGCGAAAATAAAATATTCATATGAAGTTATTCTCAAGTAGGGCGGGACCGGTGAAATCCCGTCTGAATCTGGGGCCACTATAGCTCCAAGGCTAAATATTGTAAGTGATCGATAGCGAACTAGTACCGTGAGGGAAAGGTGAAAAGTATCCCGATGAGGGAGATGAAATAGTATCTGAAACCATATGCTAACGAAGAGTAGGAGCCCCCGTGTTTCACTAATGTTCAACACGGAATTTTCAATTTTCAATTTTCAATTTTCAATCAATTTACAATGATTTAATTTTAAAATTTATAAATTAGTTCATTAGAAATTGTTTAGAAATTAGAAATTAGAAATTAGAAATTCCTCCGTGGTGAGCGGTAGCGAAACACGGAGGTGACTGCGTGCTTTTTGTAGAACGAGCCAGCGAGTTAATTTTGTGCTGTTTGGCTAAGCCATTTTGTGGCGGAGCCTCAGTGAAAGCGAGCCTGAAAGGGCGAATCCGCCCAAATTTTTCGGCTTTTTTAAAACTTGAAAAATTAGTAGAGTTTTATTAAAAGCAAAAAACTTTTAAATTAAATCAAGAGCCGAAAAACTTGGGCGGAGAATAGCATGAATTAGACCCGAAGCCAGGCGAGCTATTTATGAGCAGGGTGAACCCCGAGTAAAATCGGGGGGAGGCCCGAACCCTAGCGTCGTTTAAAGCGCAGGGATGACTTGTGAATAGAGGAGAAATTCCAATCGAGCTTGGCGATAGCTGGTTCTTCCCGAAATAGCTTGAGGGCTAGCGTCCATTAAATGAGCACAAGAGGTAGAGCTACTGAATGAGAAATCGCGGCTTGCCGTAGGTTTCTCAACCAAACTCCGAATTCTTGTGTATTCCGCCCAACTTTTTGGATTTTTTTTGTGATATAATTACTATATGTATTATGTTTATATTCTCCATTGTTCTGTTAAAAAGAAACTTTATTATGGTTTTACCAAAGACTTAAAAAGAAGATTGGAAGAACATCGGAAAAATAAAAAACCATATAGCTTCACAAGAAAAGAAAAAATTGAATTGATTTACTATGAAGCTTATAGAAATGAAAAAGATGCCAGAGAAAGAGAAAAGTTTTTTAAGACAGGCTGGGGTAGAAATTATATCAAAAAAATTCTAAAAAATTACTTGTTAGAAATAGGCAAGTAGTATCCAAAAAGTTGGGCGGATATTATCTGGGCAGTCAGAAATCCGGCTCTAAGGTCGGATCTCAAAACGGAAAAAGCCGAGACCGCCATCTAAGGTCCCAAAATGTATGTTAAGTGGAAAAGGAAGTAAAGTTTCTTATAAACCTAGGAGGTTGGCTTAGAAGCAGCCACCCTTTAAAGAGTGCGTAACAGCTCACTAGTCTAGAAACTTTGCGCCGAAAATTCAACGGGGCTAAACATACTGCCGAAGATGCGGGCCTGCGGGCCATACACTAAGGAAACGAATATAAAACGAAATTAACAAAAAATAATTTTGGTTTTATTTGTGTAGATATTCGTTAATTTAGTGTGTGCCCTGCGGGCGGTAGGGAAGTGTTCTCTGCGCAGCGAAGCCAAAGGCGTGAGTCATGGTGGAGTGCAGAGAAGTAAGAATGCTGGCATTAGTAACCGCAATGTAAGTGAGAACCTTACACACCGAAAGTCTAAGGTTTCCTGGGCAATGACAATCATCCCAGGGTTAGTCGGTCCTAAGGCGAGGCCGAAAGGCGTAGTCGATGGACACACGGTTAATATTCCGTGACTTCGATATTATTCGATGGAGTGACGTATTTTAGTATGTTTCGCGCCCTATTGGATTGGCGTAGGCATTTTGAGGGCGTATAGCAGGCAAATCCGCTATGCATTATCCCAAGTTATGTCTGGAACTCTGATTTTATCAGGGGAACGAAATAAAGCAGGATACCGGGAAAAACTTCTAAGGCTAGTAATATCGAATCCGTACTTAAAACCGACACTGGTGAACTGGGCGAGTAGC
>JAPLXF010000004.1 GCA_026396205.1 Candidatus Moraniibacteriota bacterium
GGTGTTGACGGTACGCGCTATCTGCTCTTGAGTTTCGGCAATTTCGGCGAAGATATGGATGTCAACTGGGAAAAATTTACGGAAAAGTTCAATGCCGATTTGGCAAACGGTCTCGGTAATTTAGTTTCACGAGTCATTAAACTTAGCGAAAATATTGATACCCAAGAATCAGAGAAGTTTGCATACAGACAAGAATTTATAAACTGGATTAATTCTATGGAAACCGGAAAAGCTTTAGACCATATCTGGATAATAATCAGAGATAGCAATAAATATATTGAAGATAACAAACCTTGGGAACTGGCCAAAAATAATCCGGAAAAATTTCAAAAGACGATGCAAAAACTTATTGCCGATCTGTATCTTATTTTGCATTTATTAATTCCTTTCCTGCCTGAAACTTCCGAAAAAATCAAAACCGCTTTAGAAACCAAAAAAACTGAGATACTTTTTCAAAGGATAAAGTAATGCTAATAGATACGCATGCCCATTTAAACTTCCACGCCTACAAAAAAGACGCGGATGAAGTCGTTAAAAGAGCGCTTGAAAAAGAAATGCTGGTTGTTAATGTCGGCTCACAATATTCCACCAGCGTCCGGGCGATAGAGATGGCCAAAAAATATCCGCAGCTTTTCGCGGCTGTCGGTCTGCATCCAATCCATCTCAAAAAAAGAATCGTGAAACACAGAGATTCTGAAGAATTAGATGAGATTGAAATTCCAGCTAACGGAGAAGATTTTAATTATCAAAAGTATTTAGAACTGGTAAAAGAGGAAAAAGTTGTAGCTGTTGGTGAAGTTGGATTAGATTACCATCACCTTGAAACAGGGGATAATGCGGAAGATTTAAAAAGGAAACAAAAGGAGATTTTTTTAGAATTTATAAAATTATCAAATGAAGTGAGAAAGCCGATTATAATTCACTGCTGGGATGCCTATGAAGAATTATTGGAAATTTTAAAAAGTAGTCCAGTGGATAAAAAAGGCATAATTCACAGTTTTATTGGCAATTATAAAACAGCGCGTAAATTCATTGATTCGGGCTTTAAAATCGGGCTGAACGGCATAATCACCTATGGCATCAGCTACGACCGCCTGATCAAAGAAACAGAGCTCAAGGACATCGTTATTGAGACCGACTGCCCATATCTGACCCCCGGGCCGCATAAAGGCGAGAGAAATGAGCCGATTTTGGTGGAACTAGTTGCCCAAAAAATCGCCGATATCAAAGGCCTGACTTTAGCCAAAGTGGCGGAAATTACGACCCAAAACGCAAAAGCAGTTTTGGGCTTTTAATTTTTTTCTCTTGACTTTTTTAGCAAAATCGAGGAAAATTATCTAATGGGACAAGAAAATAGCCAAGAAAAAATTCCCTGGTGGCAACCGGGTATGGTTCTGTTTATAAAACTCTCCGGCTGGATTGCCGGGCCGATTATCATCGCGCTGTTCGTCGGCAAATGGCTGGATAAAAAATATGGAACCGAACCGTGGCTTTTCCTGTTAACCGTCGGCGTAGCCTTCCTCTTTTCCACTTTCGGCATTGTCTATGACGCGATGAAAGAATTAAAGAGGATTGAAAAAGAGGAAAAGGATAAAAAAAAGAATTAAGATTTATGATTTACGAATTAAGAATGGTTATCTTAAATCTTAAATCGTAATTCTTAAATCCTCTGTATAAATATCACAAATTGTATTTAATCTGATGGCCGAACAAAACATAACCAACACCGAAATACAACACGAGACAACATTATTCGCAGAACCTATCTTTAATATAGGCAATTTTACCGTTACCAATTCGCTCCTCAACAGTTGGGTGACGGTTTTAATTTTGATCATATTTTTCGTGGCGTTAAGCAAAAAAGTCCAAAGGATTCCCAAAGGCATCCAGAACATCTTTGAAATTATTTTGGAAGAAGCCTTGAAACTAGCCGACAGCATTACCGGCAGCCGCAGAAAATCGGAAAAATTTTTGCCGATATCTCTGGCTTTATTTTTATTCATTTTAGTCAATAATTGGCTGGGACTTTTCCCGGGCATTGGCACTATCGGTTTTGTGGAAGCGGAAGGCGCGCATCGGGTTTTTATTCCGCTTTTCCGCGGTGCCACGGCCGATCTCAATACTACTTTGGCGCTGGCGCTGTTTGCCGTTGTCGCTTCGCATATTATGGGAACAATTTTAGTTGGCAGCTGGAAGCATTTTAATAAATTCATAAACCTCAAAGCCATTGCCGAAATTCCGGGAAAAATCAGGCAAGATTACACAGTAGTTTTAGTCAATCCAATCAAGGCCTTCGTGGGCGTGGTGGAAATTGTCGGGGAAGTAGCCAAAGTAGCTTCGCTCTCATTCCGGTTGTTCGGCAATATTTTCGCCGGCGAAGTGCTGCTGGCTTCCATGATGGCGCTCTTCGCCTTTATCCTGCCGCTGCCGTTTATGTTTTTGGAACTGATTGTCGGGCTCATCCAAGCGCTGATTTTCGCCTTGCTGACTATGGTTTTTATGACAATAGCCGGAACAGCTGACGAACATTGATTCGGAATTTCTAATTACGAATTTCTAATTTCTAATCAATTTCTAATGACCAAATGTCCAATTTAAAAATTTAATCATTAAAGAATTGGGATTTGATTAGGAATTAGTAATTGTTAATTAATAATTTTAAATAAGCTTATTGCTTTAAGCAACATTAAAAACCTCACAAAAACTGTTGAACTTAAAGTAATTGAGCGCCCAAAATTATGGATCTAACCATGATTGCGAAAGCGCTGGCGATTGGAATCGGTTCCATTATGCCGGCCTACGCGATCGGCAAGATTGGAGCCAAAGCGATGGAATCTATCGGAAGAAATCCGGAAGCGGCGGGAAAAATCCTGGTGCCGATGCTCCTGGCGGCCGCCTTTGTCGAAGCCGTGGCCATCTACGCGCTGGTAATCGCGTTCTCCATTAAGTAATTTTTTAGCCAGTCTCTTCTTAAGGGGCTGGTGAATAAGATTGTTTTTTGAATCTAATAAAATTAAAAACAGTGAACAGAGAACAGTGAACAGGAAAATCTTGATCACTGGTCACTGATTCCTGGTTGTTGAAAAATGGACCAACTAATCTCAACCTTCCACATCGATTGGAAACTGCTTATAGCTCAAGCGGTGAATTTTGCCATCGTGCTTTTGGTATTGTATAAATTCGCCTACAAGTCGATTTTGAAGATGCTCAACGATCGCACCAGCCAGATTGAAAAAGGCTTAAAAGACGCGGAAGTTGCCAATAAAAAAGTGCTGGAAATAGGAGAGCGGGAAAAAGAAATGCTGGCCAACGCCAAGAGAGAAACGCAGGTCATAATTTCCAAGGCTGAAGAAACCGCCAAGAAAAACAAGGATGAAATAATTGTTGAAGCTAAAACCCAAGCCGATAAGATTTTGGCAGACGCCAAGAAAAAAATTGAAGACGAAAAAGTGAAAATGGTGCAGGAAGTAAAGGCGGAAATTTCGGAATTGGTCATTTCTGCGACGGAGAAGGTGCTTGGAGAGAAGTTGGATAAAGCGAAGGATAGTGAATTGATAAAGAATGCCTTAAAATAAAGAAGAATTAAGAATTACGATTTAAGATTTAAGAAAAATTATTCTTAATTCATAATTCGTAAATCGTAAATCTGCGATGAAAATTACGCCAGTACAATATGCTAAAGCTCTATACGAATCAACCCGCGACAAGAAGCACGGGGAAATCGATGTAATTATTGGTAATTTTTTCCAATTGCTAGTTAAAAATAACCAAACAAAATTCGCACCGAAAATTATCGGCAGTTTTCATAAGATTTGGAACAAGGAAGGGGGAATTGTAGAGGCGGAAGTCATTACAAGAAACAAGATACAAGATACAATAACCAAACAGATTGAGAAGTTTATCAAAGAAAAGTATAAAGCCGAAAAAGTAGTGATTAATAATAAGATTAATGAAAATATTAAAGGCGGAGTGATTATTAAAGTCGGAGACGAAGTGATGGATGGAAGCATCAGCGCGCAACTGGCCAATTTAAAAAAACAGTTGGCACAGTAGGCACTACAATATAACATTATATGGTAGTGAAAGAGATTTAAGATTTAAGAATTAGGATTTAAGATTATAAATTATTCTTAATTCATAATTCGTAAATCATAATTCGATTTACCGGTTCTTTGGAAAATAAAAAAGCCACCAAGTTAAGATGTAAATGGTGGCTAAGTGAATGATCGGATAATTGATAATATTATGCCCAGGTAGCAGTGGCATCGCGATGGGTTTGATGGTGCCTACATTCTTTGCACCATCTCTCTTTTATACTGCGATTGCCGATTCTTTTCAAAACCTCATACCACTGAAAGAATGTTTTGCATTCAGGACACCGGTATTCATTTAAAAAATCCTTTAAAATGATTACCAGGAAAAAAAGAACTGTAATTGATGCGTATAACATGGCTCTGCCCTCCTTATAATAATATGGAATTGTCAATAAAATACATTGATTTTTACTAATCTTTAATTATACTCCAAAACAGACAAAAAGTCAAGCCCAAAATGGCGGGTATTCCTAGTCAAATGGTACAAGGGTTAATGATTTTTCTAAGTAATTAAGCGGATTTCCGAACATTTCCGGTGAGGAAAATCTGAAGCAAAATTCCCTCACGATTTCCGGCATCTTTTCCGGAGTAGCATGGTGATAC
>JAPLXF010000053.1 GCA_026396205.1 Candidatus Moraniibacteriota bacterium
TGATCGAAAGGGAGATGATATATCTTTACGCCTGTTGCTCGCGAAACATTGCATTTTATGCAGGGATAGGATTTTACACTTTAACAGCTCTAATGTTAGTGGTTGTCATTGCAGATGTGGGAATTCTCTGGATAAAATTTATATGTACCTAGATAAATAAGAGGCGTCCAAAATTATGGGCGCCTTGCTCTATTTTATTAAAAGATTATTTCAATCCGGCTTTTATAAATTCAAAAAATAGCGGATGGGAATTTAGCGGAGTAGAGGTAAATTCCGGATGGAACTGAACGCCGACGAAAAATGGATGGACATTTGGCGGTAGTTCGATAATCTCCATGAGTTTGCGGTTCGGCGACTTGCCTGAAAATATTAACCCAGCCTTCCCTAGCCTGTCAATATATTCTGGGTTGACTTCCCAGCGGTGGCGGTGGCGTTCGGAAATTTTGGATTGGCTGTAGGTATTATAAGCTATCGTCCCCTTTTTTAAAATTGCCGGATAAGCTCCCAATCTCATCGTGGCGCCGTAATTTTTATCTTCCAGATTCTTTTTTTGTTCCGGCATAATGTCAATGACCGGATTTTTGGTGGTGCGGTCCACTTCTGTCGTATTGGCATCCGCCAGGCCCAAAACATTTCTGGCATATTCCACTACCGCCAGTTGCATGCCGTAACAAAGCCCGAAATAAGGGATTTTATTTTCCCGCAGATACCGGATGGCTTGAATTTTGCCTTCAATGCCCCGCGAACCGAAGCCGCCCGGAATCACCACCCCGTTATAATTTTTCAAATCCTCCAGTTTTTCAGGCTCTTTTTCAAAAACCTCGCTGTTAATCCAATCGATCTCGGCTTTCACTTTATTTTTAAAAGCGGCGTGTTTAATAGCTTCAATGACGCTGATATAGGCATCAGAAAGGGTAAAATCGCCGGTGCCGAAATATTTGCCGACGATGCCGATTCTGACTTTTTTCTGCGGATGCTTTATCTTTTCCACCAGTTCATACCATTTTTTCAAATCGGTTTTTTTGTATTTCAATCCCAGTTTTTTGAGAATGAGCCGTGACAAATCATCGCGCTCAAAATTAATCGGTACTTCATAAATGCTCTCAATATCCGGAGCGGAAATCACATAGCGCTGGGGAACATTACAGAACATAGCGAGTTTTTCTTTGCGTTTTTCGTCCAGAAAAGTTTCCGCGCGGGCAATAATCACATCTGGCTGGATGCCGGCGCTGTTGAGGGTCCGGACAGCGTGCTGGGTCGGTTTGGTTTTCATCTCGCCGATTTTGGAAGGAATAGGCAAGTAACTTACCATCACTGTCATTACATCTTCCGGATGCTTTAATTTTAAAATCCGGATAGCTTCCATAAAAAGAATATTTTCGTATTCGCCGACCGTGCCGCCAATTTCAATAAGGGTGATGTCCGACTTGGCTTTTTTGGAAGCCTTATCGATGCGGCTGATTACTTCCAGCGGAATGTGCGGAACCACCTGGACGCAGCGGCCGTTATATTCCAAATTCCTTTCCCGATGGATGACCGTTTCATAAACCCGGCCGGTAGTCATATAATTGTCGCGGGAAAGAGTAATATTCAAGAACCTTTCGTAATTGCCCATATCCTGGTCGGTTTCGTCCCCGTCAGAAAGGACAAAAACTTCGCCGTGCTCGGTCGGATTCATAGTGCCGGCGTCCACATTGATATACGGATCAATTTTAATGGCTGTAATATTAAAACCGCGGGCATTGAGAATAGTTCCGATGGAAGCGGTAGTGATGCCCTTGCCGACTCCGCTCATAACTCCCCCGACAACAAAGATATATTTTCTGTTCTTCATAATTCTGTTACTAATTACGAATCGTATACTAATATACTAATTCATAATCAATTATTTGGTTTTTTTATAATTAAATTTTAACTATTTGTATATTCGTATCGGATTAGTAATTCGTAGAGATTATACAAAAAGCCGCACTCCCCTTGCGACTTAAAAAATTATTTTTTCAGGACCAAAACTGTCCCCTTTTTGTTTTCTATTTTTTTCCTTCAACCGAAATTTCGATTTGGGATTTGATTTGATGGCCAAAGTCGATAGTAATTTGGTAACTACCGGTTTTCTTAATCGGCTCTTTTAGTATAATGGATTTTTCGTCAATTTCCAAATGGCGGTTTTTCAGCTCCGAAACAATATCTTTGGCGGTTATGGAACCGAACAATTTTTCGTCTTTTTGCTGGGCTTTTAGGGTTAATTTCAAACCTTTTAATTTTTCAGCGGTTTTTTTCATTTGTTCCAAACCAGTTTTTTCTTGTTCCTGTTCTTGGGCTTTTTGTAGCTCGGCTTTTTTAAGCGCTTCGGGTGTGGCGATTTCCGCCAGTTTTTTAGGCAGCAAAAAATTTCGCGCGTAGCCGTCGGAGACATTTTTAATATCGCCACGCTTGCCTATGTTTTTTATATCTTGCATTAAAATAATTTTCATAAAATTATTAGATCCCTCGATCCCGCTAAGCGGGACTCGGGATGACCCTAGGGGGTCATCTTTTCTTTAAGAACTTCCAACGCTTTATCCAATTGCGGATCGCGGTTGTTGTTATAATCATCAATAGTAAGCTCTACTTCAATACTCGGGCTAATGCCCTTTTCCATAATATAGTCGCCATTGGGAGTCATCCACTTGGCAACTGAAATTTTGACGCTGGAATTTCCCGGCAGGCTCATCAGTTCTTGGACGGAACCTTTGCCGAAAGTTTTTTTGCCGACCAAAGAAATATCGCGGTCGTCGCGAAGTGCGCCGGCCAGAATTTCCGAAGCGCTGGCGCTGCCTTCATTGATAAGCGCTACTATTGGGATACCGCTTAATTTATCGCCGCCGGTGGTATAAACTTTTTCTTTGTTTCCTAAATTATCTTCCTCGATTACCACCACTTTGCTTTTGGGAAGCATCCGGCTAGCCACATCAATCGACCGGTCCAGATAACCACCGGGATTATTGCGCAGATCCAGAATAATTCCCTTGGCGCCTCGGCTGACAATTTGATTGACAATGCTATTGAATTCTTTTGAGGTGTCATCGCCGAATTTAGTGATTTTCACATAGGCGATTTCGCCTTCTTTCCATTCCAGTTTCACGCTTTTAACAATAATGGTGTCGCGGATAATGGTAATTTCTTGAGTATCTTGTTCTCCCATATGTAGAACAGTCAGCTTAACCTCCGTTCCTTTTTTTCCGCGGATCATCTCCACGGCGCTGTCGACATCCAGATCCGCCGCCACTTTGTCTCCGATTTTGATTATCTTGTCTCCGGTGCGGATGCCGGCTTTTTTAGCCGGAGAGTCGTCCAAGGGAGCAATTACAGTCAGTAGTTTGTCTTTAACTCCCAGTTCGGCTCCAATGCCTTCAAAGCTGCCTTCCATATCCTGGGAAAAACTTTTGGTTTCTTTGGGATCGAAAAAATTGGAATAAGGGTCGCCGGTAGCCCTCAGCATTCCCTCGATAGAACCGTAAAGAAGTTTTTGGGCGTCCAGATTCTGGCGGTCGACATACTTTTCTTTCAAAAGGTCCCAAACTTTCCAAAAAAGCGAAAAGTCAAGCGTCTTATTCTCGGCGGGAGTTTTATTTAAAACCAGCGTTTGGGCCAGCGGGAAATTCTGCTCGGAAATTCCGGCCCGCTTGCCTCTGGTATAGCCAAGCCAAAAACTGCCGATAATGACAGCCAAGGTCAAGAAAAAAATAATATACCGATTTAAAAGCTTCCGATTTTGGCGGTAATTATTTTCTTCGGCGTTTAATTGTTCCTTGATTTGCTGTTCGTCCATTTAAAATTTTTTAATTATGTTCCGGAACTTTTTTTCCGGCATATTTCC
>JAPLXF010000034.1 GCA_026396205.1 Candidatus Moraniibacteriota bacterium
AGGAGCTGATTTTGGATTCCAAAAAGAAATCCGTCCAGATTTTAGAGGAAGCCAAGAAGAGGGAAGCCGACCGCGAAAGCCAAATTATGCGTTTGGAAGAGCGCTTAAGCAAGCGGGAGGAATTTTTGGACCGGAAAATGGACGAGTTGGAAAAAGGCCGGGACATTTTGGAAAAGAAGGTGGTGGAAATAAAGCAGATGAAAAAAGACGCGGAGGAGACTCGCCGGCAAGAGTTGAAACGGCTGGAAAAAATCGCCGGCTTTTCCAAAGAAGACGCCAAAAAAGTACTGTTGCAATTAACGGAAGAAGAAAACCGGGACCTGATTGCCAAAAAAATGAAAGTTTTGGAAAAAGAAGGGCGCGAAGAATTGGATAAAAAAGCCAAAGATATAATGACGCAGGCCATCCAGAAATACGGCGGCACGCACTCGGCTGAAATTACCACCTCAACAGTCAGCATTGCTTCGGACGAACTCAAGGGCCGGATTATCGGGCGGGAAGGCCGAAATATTAAAGCGCTGGAAAAATTGACCGGTATTGAAATTATCGTGGATGATACTCCGGAAGCCATCGTAGTTTCCGGTTTTAATCCGGTGCGCCGGGAAATCGCTAGAATTGCCATTGAAAAATTAGTAGCCGACGGCCGGATCCATCCGACCAAAATTGAAGAAGCGGTGGAATACGCTAAAAAAGAAATTGAAAATAAAATCCGGGAAGCCGGCGAGGCGGCCGTGTTTGATGTGGGAGTGGCCGGACTGGATCCGAAATTAATCCGGGTTTTGGGCCGGTTGCGCTATCGCACCAGCTATGGCCAGAATGTCCTGCTCCATTCTTTGGAAGTGGCCCATTTGTCGGGAGCGCTGGCGGCTGAACTGGGCGCGGATGTGCCTTTAGCTAAAAAAGCCGGGCTCTTGCACGACATCGGCAAAGCGGTGGATCATGAAGTGGAAGGCACGCATGTGGAAATCGGCATTAAAATTTTGCAAAAATTCAATATCGGCAAAGAAATTATCGATGCGATGAAATCCCACCACGAAGATTATCCTTTTGAAACTCCGGAGTCTATCATTATTGCGGCGGCCGACGCCATTTCAGCCTCTCGTCCGGGCGCCCGAAAAGATACTTTGGAAGATTATCTGAAGCGCTTGGGAGAATTGGAAGAAGTGGCCAATGCTTTTGAAGGCGTGGAAAAAACTTACGCTATCCAGGCCGGCCGGGAAATCCGAGTCTTTGTAAAGCCGGAACAAATCGACGACTTGGCAGCTATGAAACTTTCCCGAGCCATTGCCGATAAAATCGAACAAGATCTTAAATATCCGGGCGAAATCAAAGTTAATGTCATCCGGGAAACGCGGGCGACGGAAGTAGCGCGGTAGAATTACATAACCCCGAATAGCAGAGCAGGGCTCGCTACGGGGCAAGCACATAACACGGAACAATAAATTAGCAACTAAAATCCCGCTTTTTTAAAAGGCGGGATTTTTTGTAAGCTGTGCCCCGTTAGAGAAATTTCTCTAACGGGGCTGTGGATAACTTATTTGCTTTATTTAAAGCAAAGATAGTAGAATAGTAAAGTCGAGGTAAAAAAATAAAACCCCGTAAAATCCCTAGGTGGGACCACGGGGCAAGAAGAAAGGCAGGTGAATTATGGCCAATGTAAACAAAGACGCACTCGTTGACGCGATTGCCATTAAAAACAATCAGTCCAAGAAGGATGTGGAAATGGTGATTGAAGCGATGATGGAAGAAATTACCCGGGTGATTAACTCGGGCGATAAAGTAACTCTCACCGGTTTCGGCACTTTTAGAGTATCCAACCGCGCGGCTCGCGAAGGCATCAACCCGCAGACCAAGGCGAAAATCCAGATTCCAGCAATGAAAGTTCCCAAATTCACCGCCGGCAAAGCTTTGAAAGAAGCGGTTAAATAGCTTCAAATATATTAAACGATAGCGGCAAAACCCCCGTCTTGGGGGTTTTGCCGTCCTCATTGACTGCTCTATTTTATCGGGTTATTATCAGAAGTAACGGGGTATCGTCCCAGTAGGAAAGCAGGGCTTCCTACGGGGTAAATGCAATGGTAGCCCCGGTAGCAAAACTTTCAGTTTGCTACGGGGTAAACACGCATAGGATAAAAATAAATAACGGGGTGTTGTGTAATGGTAGCGCGCTTGGTTTGGGACCAAGTAGTCAGAGTTCGAGTCTCTGCACCCCGACTATCGGAAATTTACAATTTTCAATTTACAATTTACAATAAATTTACAATTTTATAATTTTCAAATTAAATTTTCAATGAAAATTGATAATTGGTAATTGAAAATTATCGCAGGCGGGTATCGTATAACGGTTATTATATAAGTTTTCCAAACTTAGGACGGGGGTCCGACTCCCCCTACCCGCTCCAAAAAAATAAGACCTTTGACTCAATTTACTCTATGGTATAATATAATAAACTAAGAAAGGTAATTATATTGTGGTATAATAAAAAATAGAGTATTAAGTTAGAATAAAAAAATGAGAAAATTAATAAGGAAAATTAAGAATTATTTTTTTCCTGTGCGCCTATCTCAGGAAGCGCTGGAGGCTTATTATTATAAGTTGCCAGAAAAAATTACTGTGGAGTGGAAAAGAGATGGGAATTTTATTATTGGTGAAGTTAACGCTAATGAAAAAAAATTTATTACTCAAGGAAAATCATCCGATGATTTTGTAAGAATGGTTAATGATGCAATTTATACTGTATATGAGATTCCTCTAGACTACATTGATGCTATAAATAAGATGAAAGCATATAGTCCCAAAATAGATGAAAGAAAAAGACTAGATGATCTGAAAATAAAAGGAAATATAATTCTTTTAAACAAAAATAAACAGTCTGTGCAAACAGCATAAGCATAAAAGTGATGGGCGAGTATGCAAACATAAAATCAAAGCAATTCGTAAGATTGTTGAAATGGCTTCAAAGAACAAAAGGAATTGAATGTTATGACGGTGGCAGACATAACTACAAAATTAAAGTTATTCATACAGGTAAAACTTATCCAATACCAAGCAGCCATAGAGAAATCAATAAACATATAGTTAAAGCGTTTATGGAGTGGCTTGTTGAGCAGGATGTTTGTACTAAAAAAGAATTTGACAGACATCTGTAATAATTGTTGTAACTGCTCTAGGGCTGTTTTTTATTTTATGAAATCCTTGATTTTAAAGGGGAAAGTGGTAAGCTGGAGAAGATTTGAATTTAATTTGAATAAATGTCTAAGAAGGCAAAAATAAGCATAATTTTAGGGGCAGTCATTTTGGCTGTTTTTTTTGTTTTAAGCTTTTAATTTTAATGATATAAAAGAATCAACACAAGAAATAAATAAAAAATTTCTTTGGAAAACCATTTTAATATGGATAGTAGGAATATGGGCAGTGTTAACTCTTGTAAGTGCTGGTGTTGTATTATGGCTCTCTTATACTAGGAGCACAGAAATAACTGTTGTGCATTTTTACACCTGGACGCTTGCATTTATTGTGATTCTAATATTATGGATATTGAAATACAGTAAAGTGAGGGATTTTAGACAGAAAAATATACAAGTTAGAGTTATATGGAAGAGAATAATGAATAAATTTAAATTTAAAAAAACCAAAGAGATAAAGGAAGAACAAATAAATATAAAAAACAAAAAAATCTCACTGTCTTTTCTTGTTTTTTACTTTATCACATCATTTGTTTTTTTTACCTACACAGCTATATACAAACTGAATACTTATTTTATCGGGAAAAGTGTCTTTGCTAGTTATTATTTATTACAGTTTCAATTTATAAAAAATATTAAAATATGGTTACTTTCTTTTGCGGTATTATCTCTGATTTTCTTAGGAATATATATAAAAACTTATATTAAAAATGGATCATTTAAAAAACTTTTCATTTTTTATTTAGCAATAATCTTTATTTCCATATTAGGGTTTAACTTTGCCTACTTAGGAATGCGGGCTTTTGCCTTAGGCGATGTATTTATAGAAAGAATAAAAATAAACAAAAATCATAAAGCGGAAAATGTTTATTGGGATACCAATGAAATCGTAGACAAACTAAAAAATCAAAATGAACCTCCTAAAATAGTAAAAGGTGAAGATAATACAACTAAACAAATAATACTTATTGTTTTAAATACTAAAAACAGAGATTCTTTTTACAAACAGCAGGTTTTATCGGCTACCCTAAACTTCTTTTCTCCTAAAATAATAGCCCTAGGCGATCCAGCTTTTGTTATAGCAGAAAGTAATCTAGTAATTAAAAAGTTTGATATAGATGCTCTGGAAACAATCACTCCAACACTGGCTAAATTAATGGTGGAAAAAGAAACAGACCAAAGATATATAAAAAATAATCCAGGTATGCACTTAATGGGTAGAGAAGAGTATAACAAA
Source organism: Candidatus Moraniibacteriota bacterium (assembly GCA_026396205.1). Lineage (GTDB taxonomy): Bacteria > Patescibacteriota > Minisyncoccia > Moranbacterales > UBA2206 > JAPLXF01. The sequence goes on from JAPLXF010000034.1 coordinate 4,424, forward strand.
TTTCGCGAAGATCAGATAAATGAGGCTATCGCAGAGATTGATGCGAAACTAGTTAAAGTAAACAATGCAGTGAAAGCATTTTCTTCAGCAGTTGCATATGATAAGGGACAGATAAATTATAATATAGGGATGGCAAACTCAATGATCTCACAAGGAGTCACTGCATATATAAGCTGTAAAAATCAAACAACATGCATCCGGTACTATTCTCCAAGGACTTGTTATATTTATGGTGTTTATACTAACTACTCCTATGAATGTGGCTCTTGGCAATGCGATTGGCAACCATTATATACTGAGTCATATTGCTCAAGTCAAAGGGATTTTTATTATAATTTAGCTGACGACTACACTGGTCGGGCTAACGGCTGGCAACCCCAATTACAATCCGATCAATATGACATTCCTTTTGAGTTAGGGTTATTTGAACCACCAAATAACATAAAAATAGCAGTCGATTCTACAAAAATAGAAACATTAGCGGATTATTTTGAAACATCTGTTCATGAGTATTTTCATTATACAAGTTATGTTTCTGAAGAAAGTAGCTTGCCAACATTTTTTGAAGAAGGACTGACAGAATATTTTGCTAGAAAAGCTATAAAAGATTCAATGGGTATTGAAACTTATGAAGGTTATCCATTAATTGTTAAAGTTATTGGGAGGATGATGGAAAAAATACCGGAAAAAGATTTTCAAGATATATATTTTACAAAGAGTGCCAATTTATTAGCAAGCACGCTTGATAATGCTTTTGGAAAGGATTTTTCTAAAAATAATGAATTATATTTTGAGTTTATTAAATATATTCCTCAAAAAGATGCTTTAGATATAACCAATAAAATGCTAGATAAAATAGGGGTTCAGAAATTAACCGAGGATGATTTATTTAGTAAAAGTAGCGAGTTTTAAATTTTTAATTTTAAAAGTATGGAAAAAACTTACCAAGAAATTTTATCTGATGCACTAATGGATTTAAATACTGGTACTGGCGCAGATAATATGAAAAGGCAGGGAATTGGTAGGGCGCTTGTTGCATTAGCGATGGTAATGAGCGATGCGGATGATAAATTGAATAGAATAATTGGGAGTGTGCACAAAACAGGAGATAACTTGGACGAGTTGAATAAAAATATATCAAAATTTAATGAAAATTCAGGGAAATTGCAGAAGTGGTTGATTTTTTGGACTGCTACGATGGCGATAGCTACTTTAGTAGCACTCTTAAAATGAAAAATCTAAGCAAAATCCATCTGACTAAATTCAATAAAATCGTTTTTTCTTTGGCAATAATTTTGCTGGTTGGTTTTGGGACATTCAAAATTACGGACATATATTTTCACCGGCAATTTCAGATTTTTTATAGCTTGGACAAAAAACAAAACGACCAGGAAATCATCAAGCTTATCAATTCCTCTGACAAATATATATATTTCGCCATCTATACTTTTACCAAAGACAACATCGCGGACGCCTTGATCGCCGCCAAACAGCGAGGCGTTTTGGTGTGGGGCATAACGGACACAGCGGAAGCGTTCAGCGATTATGAAAAACCGATTGTTGAAAAGCTGCGCGCGGCCGGCGTAGTTGTGGAAACGCAAAAGCATCCCGACGGCATAATGCACATCAAAGCGATCGTTACCGACAAAGCCTACGCCATCGGCAGCTACAACTGGACGCAGTCGGCGACGGTTGCCAATGACGAGATTTTGGAAATCGGCAAAGACAAAAATTTACATAATCAATATTTCAATATTTTAAAAAATCTTTTAATTAATAACCAGTAAAAATATGGGAGAAGAAAAGAAAAAATTCAACAAGCAAAATTATATCGGCCTCGCCGTCATAATCATCATAGTCGCAGTGGCGGCTTATTATTTTGGCGCTTCCAAAAAGCCGGCGCAACTCGCATATCCTTCAAATAATTCAAATTACAAATCTAGCGACAATGACAATTCCGTGCCGGCGCAAAATCCCAGCGTCTATGATTATATCGAAGCGGCCAAACACATTGGAGAATACGCCAGCGTGAAAGGAAAAATCGCGCAAGTGCATAAATCGAATAAAGGCACAGTCTTCTTTGATTATTGCCCAAGCTACAAAGGCTGTCCGTTCAGCGCGGTCATCTTCGCCTCCGCGGCCGGAAATTTTAATAATCCAGTGCAATATGAAGGCCAAGAGATAACTGTTACCGGGAAAATCAGCTCATATCAAGGCAGCGCGGAAATAATATTAGACAGCCCAAATCAGATTTCACAATAGGTTTATGCGAAATAGCCGAGAACGGTCCTCGGCTAAATTAATCAACTAAAAATATGACTAAAAAAACAATCAATCAAAAAGATTTCAGAATAATTGGGAAAGATAATCCGCGCAGGGCTTCCCGCATGGAAGGAAAAGTTAAAAACAGAAGCATCAAAAATGTCAGGAAAAAAGGCAAGAATTTAAAATAAAATGAAATGCTTTATAATCGGTGGCATGTTAATCGGGTCTTATGCTGGCAGTTTCCTGCCGATGCTCTGGGGCGAAAGCGCCTTCTCAATAGCTTCCTTATTTTTTGGCGCGGTTGGCGGTATTTTAGGCATTTGGGTATCATATGCAATAGCGGTTAAATATTTATAAAATAAAAAAATGGAAAATGAAGAAATTTTTAAAAAGTTGGAAGAGCAGGACAAAAAAATAACCGACATATATATTTCCACGGAAAAGACGCGCAAATATTTTTTATGGACGATGATTATCACAATCGCGGTCATAGTTTTACCGCTGATTGTAATGGCATTTTTGGCTCCGTGGTTTATACAAATTATGACCAGCGCCTATAATATCCAGTAAAATATATTCCCGAAGGTTAAGCCTTCGGGAGATCTTAAATCGAGGTTAAACCTCGATTTTTTTGATGTGTCAGTTTTTGTTTACAACTAGATGACAATTTTCTACATTTGTTGACAACTAGTATACAACTATAAAAACAGTTGACAACTTTCTATTTAAAGCGTATAATTAGAGTATGAGTAATTTAAATGAAATTATCCTAAATCTTGCCCAAAAAAACGAGAAAATAAAAACTTCAGATGTTTTGGCGTCTTTAAATAAGAAACTTTCTAGAACCTATATTAGTCGAATTATCAACGCACTAGTTAAGGAGGGTAAGTTAGTAAAAGGCGGTTCAACGGCTGGAGCTTTTTATGTTTTACCGGAAAATGAAAATTTGATTCAATCAGAAATAATTTATAAGAAAATTTTTTTGAGGGAAGGCTTAGAAGAGCATAGAGTTTTGGATGAAATAAATCATACAAGAATTTATCTGGATCTCAAGGATAATGTGCGTTCTATATTTAATTATGCTTTTTCAGAAATGCTGAATAATGCCATCGAACATTCTCAGTCGGAGAAAATATCCGTAAGTGTTTTCAAGTCAAAAAAAGAATTGGTTTTTTTTATTGATGACTATGGAATAGGCGTTTTTCGGAATATAAAGCACAAAAAAGAATTAAAGTCAGAGCTGGAGGCCATACAAGATCTTTTAAAAGGAAAAACAACCACAGCTCCTCAACTACATACCGGAGAGGGAATATTTTTTACTTCCAAAGTAGCTAACCTGTTTACTCTGGAAAGTTTTGGTTTAAGATTAATGATTGATAATAATATAAAAGATATTTTTGTTAGCATGCAAAATAAAAAGAATAAGGGAACGCGAGTTATCTTTGCAATTTCTTTGGATTCAAATATACATCTGGCTGGTATTTTCCGAAAATATCAGACTAATCAAGATACAATGGCTTTTGACAAGACGGAAGTCAAAATAAAGCTTTTTACTATGGGAACAGTTCATGTGTCCAGATCGCAAGCGCGGAGGGTGTTAAATGGGTTGAATAAATTTAAAACCATCGTTATGGATTTTGATAAGGTTCCAGTAATTGGGCAAGGATTTGCGGATGAAATCTTTCGCGTCTATAAATCCAAGCATCCAGAAATCAATATAACGCCTATTAATATGAATGAGGCGGTCAAATTTATGATTAATAGGGTAGAAAAACCAGACTTCAAATCTTAAAATCCTTGATTTTAAAGGGGAAAGTGGTAAGCTTCAGGTAGATATATATTTAAAATAAAAACATGAAAAGAAAAATAATAATTGTTGTTACTACAATAGTGATAATCGCTTTGATGGTGCCGGTTGTATTCTTTGGCCTTTATTTCTTAAGCATGGGAGGGTTATATGATATTATGTACAGTGCCAAATATAGAATTGTTTCTATAAGTGGAAATCCTGATTTATGTGAAAAATTTTTTAAAGATGATGAATATTATATACCATCATGGTATTTAAGATATGGATGTTATATGGATTTTGCTATAGATAAAAATAATGAAAACATTTGTGAAAAAATTCCAAAAATAGATAAATTCGAAAGAATCAGAACTCGGTGCTATGATACAATTGCCATCAAAAACAAAAATCTCACTTTATGTGCACAGGCAGAAGATGGTTATTGTTATGGAGTTATTGGTGGAAAAACTACAGGCGATCCAAATTTGTGCGCAAATCTAAAAGGGAACAAAATTATTGCCAGTTGTTATTTTTATTTATGGTCTACATATGAATACTCTGATGCAGGTAAAAATCTAGGAAAAATAAATTCCAATTGTGAGAGAATAGCAGATAACGAAAAAAGAAAGTTATGTATGGACATATTTAAAGTTCGGGATAATAGTGAAAATATTGACAAAGTGATGGAATCATTTAATTAATATTTTTTCATAGCTTCCTAATTAATTAAAGCAATTTCCATAGTTACTTGAACAAACTTATCTGCGTTTAGGCGCGGTTTTTTTTGTTGCAATTTACTAGTCGCGGATTTGGTATTATAATAAGGCGATATGCAATTTGATTTTAAACAAGAAAAAAAGAAGAGCTTTTGGAAGAAAGAGATACCTTTTATCTGGGCAATTTTGGGAGTGGTTGTTTTGTCGGTAATTCTGGTATTTTTGACAAAATTTTACGCTGCCAAGATTCCAACTAAAATTCCAACAGTTGTAATTCCCCACAGAATAAAAAAACCGCCGGCGGAGCCGATAAAGCCCAGATATATTCCCATGCCTTTTACCATGGAAACGCTCAAGAAAAAAGGCTGCGTGGCGGACGGATTTCTTTCAGAATATGCCGGCAACACGGAAAGCATGGTGAAGCTGATCAACCGTTCGGAATGCCAGTATCTCCACCGGGCGCTGGAAACCTGGTTAATGCCGCCGGATTTTGACAAGGCCGAGGAAATAATGCTCAAAATCAAAAAGCCGGGCATGGTTTTTGGCATGTTTATCGCTGAAGCCATTAAAAGAAATGAAGAATATTATTACCCGCAAGAAGACCGCAATTTTGATTTTTCCGCCATGTGCCGCAAAGGCTCGGATAATATTTGGGGCGAACATACTTGCAAGCCCAATTTTGAAAAAAAAGAATACCGGAAATATATCCGCTACATTACCCAAAAAGCCATGGATACCGGCATCCAAAGTTTTCTTTTCGGGCAGGTCTATTTCCAGGATGAATCCGATCTGGAAAAATCGGAACTGCCGAAAATTATCCAAGAAATGCGCGCCTATGCCAAAGAATTGGGCATCCAAATCGTGGTGGGAGCGCAGACCGGCTACATCACCGACGATGATTATTTGGAAAATTTTGATTACATTGAAGGCGGAGTGGGCATGGACAGCGCCGGCAACATTGAAGACGGGCCGTGCCTTTCCTGGCGCTCCGGCTGTTGGGCGCTGCTCTGGAATGAGCGGTTCCAAAGCCGCGCCAAAAATGTTTTTCTCAATCTGGACTGGAGCGGCATCCAATCGGACGATATGAGCCGGTTCGCGCGGATGGATAAAAAAACTCGGGAGAAAACTTTAAAAAATCTTTATCAGTATTTCACCTCGCGCAACATGGGCTTTATGATGCCAATGCTGGCGCCGCTGTATAAAGTCAATAATGGCTGTTATGGCCCAAAAAAACGCTTTTATTCGCCGGACAATAAATACTTGTGCCAGGACGAAAACGCCATTAAAGCTATTATGCAAGGCCAATAAGGGTGTATAATAAAAGCGTAATCAAATAATAAAAACAAAATGAAAAAAATATTCTGGCTGCTTCTGCCGGCGGCGATACTAGTAGCCGGCTGTGGAGTAAAAAACAATACGCTGAAAAATCCTGAAAATCAAAAAAACGTCGCCACCCAGCTGGCGCCGGCTCTCACCAGCGAAAAACTGGATATTGATTCTCCCCGGACGGGACAAAAAATAACCAGCCCGGTAAAAGTTTCCGGCAATTCTAATTTTTTTGAAGCCAACACTTTAATCCGGATCAAAGATGAAAAAGGCGGGATTTTGGCGGCTACCTTTGCTACCGCCCAGGGCTGGATGGACAAAAAGTATCCTTTTTCTGCTCCGGTTTCCTATAGAAAACCGGCTTCGGAAAAAGGGATAATTGAAGTTTATGATCTTTCCCCTAAAGACGGGAAAGAAACGAACAAGCTTTCCGTGCCGGTAGTTTTCAGCGATCTGGATAAAAACTGGGCGCTCTATTCGGCTGATTTTGAAAACGCGATAAATACCCAAAGCTATCCGGATATCAAAAAACTGCTGGCGCCCAAAGTCAATCTCGTTTTTGAAGCGACAGAATGCTGCGGCTTAATTTCCGGCGATGCCGCCCTCAAAAAAGCCCAGGACTATATTGTCAAAATGTATGACCCGGCTAAGAGTTTTAATTTTTTCCAAGAGCAGGCAACAGTAAAAAGCATTCAAGCTAAAAGTGGCGACAAAGAGCAGGCTGATTATTTCAAAAATTATATTTTAGGCATCGGCAACAACGCCGGCGGAACCGTAGTCGGCTACCGCCTGGATAAAAACGGAAAAATTTCCGACTGGTATATCAGCGTGGCTTCCGACTTGCTGACCAGATAGACAGCTAAATAAGAATAAAAAACAGCCCCGACGTAATGTCGGGGCTGTTTTCTTGACAAAATTGGATTTCAAGACTATCATTCCGGGTTAAATTATTTGACTGTTATTATGCTAAAATCCAATAAATTTCTAGCTATTGAGCTTATTTTTACCGCCGTCTTGGCAGGTTTGGCTGTTTTTCATGATTTGCAGCCAGCTTTGGCTAAAAACTCGGAAATTAGCCTGGAAGCAAGCCCAAAAAGCGTCCAAAAAGTCCCAGCCTGCAATCTGGAAAGCGAAGCTTGGAATTTTGTGGAACAAATTTATCTGGCCTCTCCGGATCATTTTTCCGTCCGCAAGCCGTATATAGTGTATTTAAGGGAGGAAGATAAAAATGACAGACAAGGCGTAACCCTGGGCGAATCGGACGGACAGAAAATATACATTTATGAAAAAGGCCTTGATAAATTATATGGCCAAAATTGTTCCAGTGAAAAAGATGAAATGCTCAAAAATACTATCAACCATGAATATATCCATCACATTGCTTTCAACCTGAAAAATTTCAAAAATCGTTCCGGCATTGCGGATGATGAAAAATTGGCGGTGATCGGAGGCGAATACGCTCTGGCGCAAATGGTTTGGAAACAGGCTAATGCCAGCGCGGACAAGATCGATCCGCAAGATTTCGACAAAATTTACCAACTGGAAAATATCCTTTCGGCGCTTTGATTTTTATCTCTGAATGTGCTATAATAGAAACAGTAAAAACGGGTGCAGCCCGTTTTTATTTTTAACCTAAAAAATGAACCAAAAAAACGAAAAGCTTTCAACTGCCAGTCTTTTATATATTGGCGAAGATCACCCGGCAATCAAATATTCATTGCTGGCCGTTTTTTTGCTTAGCTGTTTATTTTTTATTTTTTTTGTTAGCGAAGTTAACCGGGAAATAGCAGCCGATACGAATGCTAACCCAAAAATTGAAACACCACTGGAAAGCAAGGTGCAGAAAATTACGGAAGGCCATCCTTTGGAATATATGGCGCCCTACATTGCCCAGCGCCCTAAAAAAGTAGCCTACTTTTTAGTAGCCATTGCCAAAAAAGAAAGCGATTGGGGCAACGTGGCGCCAGAGAAGGATGGGTTGGACTGCTTTAATTATTGGGGCTATCGGGGCAAGGAAAATACCACGCATTCCGGCTACAGCTGTTTCGATAATCGCGAACAAGCCATCGAAGTGGTGGGCGACCGGATTGAAAGGCTGATCAAACAGGACTTGGATACACCGCGCGAAATGGTGGTTTGGAAATGCGGTTCGGACTGTTCTTGGGACAATCCGGCGGCAGTGGAGGATTGGATTAATGATGTGGCTTATTATTTGGAAAAGCTGGAAAAAGGCTGAAAGAAGCTTTTTTAGACTGTATAATTTATAAAATATAAATGCCAAAAAAAATTATAGTTTTAGTTTTAGCCGGCTTAATCCTTGCAGGACTAAGTCTTTTTATTTTTTTAAAACCCCGCACGCAAAAATTTGATTTTAAGGAAAATAATCTTTCGGCAGAAATTAAGCCGGAAGAAAATATCAATGCCGAAACCGCCGATGCAGAGGGACAGAATATAAGCAGTCCGGAAACTGTAATAGAAAATACCCAGCCGGAAACCAAAAAACCGGAAGAAAAAAAAGCTGATCTGCCAGCCGTGGCTGGTTTTATGAAAAAACTGGTCAGTTGGGGTTTTCAAGCTGCTTCCGGGCGGAAAATCGATACCATTATCATCCATTCTTCGTATAATGCTTTAGGCGGTGACAAATACGACGTAGCCAAATTAATTGTAGAATATAAAGAATACGGCGTAGCTCCGCACTATTTGATTGATAGAAACGGGAAAATCTATCAGTTGGTGGAAGAAAAAAATATTGCCTACCATGCCGGCGAAAGCCGGGTTCCCGACGGCCGGACAGGCGTTAATAATTTTTCCATCGGCATCGAGCTGATGAATACCCAGTCTGATAAATATACATCGGCGCAATATAACGCTCTTAAAAATTTAATCCAAGGCATAAAAAGCCGCTATCAGATAAAATATGTTCTTGGCCACAATCAGATTGCCGAAGGGCGCAAAGACGACCCTTGGAATTTTGACTGGAATGAGCTAAAATAATCCCGGCTTATGAAATTGGAGATAATCATAAAAAATAGGGAAATAAAAATAATCCTAAAAAATGGAAAGCTTATTATAGGTAACCTTTCTTTTCCGGAGGAAAGGAATCTTTTGCAGAAGCTGCTGCCGGCAATCGATAAAATATTAACTCGCAATAAACTTTC
>JAPLXF010000074.1 GCA_026396205.1 Candidatus Moraniibacteriota bacterium
AAAAGAAAATAATAAATTTTCCGAAAAAGAATTTCCGGGATTTGTCTTTGTTCCGTTAATTAGTAAGTGAAATCAATGTCCCGCACCAAATTCCGCAAAAACTCTACGAATTATAAAAGTAAAAAATTATGGTAAAAAAAACAATAATAGGCGCAGCTATATTGATTTTGATTTTAATAGCCGGCTTTGGCTATTTCAACTATGAAGTTTATTACGGCCACGGAGGCGCTGAAGGAAATATGAATGTGGATATTGTGAAAGGCGATGGAGTAGAAAAAGTGGCGCTTAAATTGAAAGATAAAAATCTGATTCCGGGGAAAATTTATCTTTATTATTATCTGAAAATCAAAAAACTTTCCGGAAAAATTCTGCCGGGAGTTTATGAACTCAATGGCCAAATGACCATTCCGGAAATTGCGACCATTATCACCGAGGGCAAAATCAGTTTTGTCCGCGTGACTTTTCCCGAAGGCTGGGACGCTAAAAAAATGGCCGAACGGCTTTCCGCCAATGGTTTTAACGGAGACGAATTTCTCAAGCTTATCGAAAAACCGGAGCAGTTTCGGGAACGTTACGCTTTCTTGGCCGACCCCAGCATCAAAACTTTGGAAGGTTATCTTTTTCCCGATACTTATTTTCTGAAAAAGGACACAGAAGCCTATAAAATTATTTCCAAAATGCTGGATAATTTTAATGGCAAGCTGACGGCTGATTTGCGGAATGAAATCAAGAATCAGGAGAAAAGCATCCGCGATGAAATTATTATGGCCAGTGTTATTGAAAGAGAAGTTAATTCAGAAGGAGATCGGGCTATTGTCAGTGGAATTTTTTGGAGCCGGATAAAAATCGGCCAGCCGCTGCAAAGCTGCGCCACGCTGGCTTATATTTTAGGCGTCAATAAAAAACAATATTCACTTGAAGACACGCGCATTAATTCGCCGTTCAATACTTATCTCAACAAAGGCTTGCCGCCGGCTCCGATTGCCAATCCCGGGCTGGCTGCCATTAAAGCGGCTATTTATCCCAAAAATTCCGATTACAATTATTTCTTGAGCGACCCGGATACCGGACAAACCATCTTTTCCAAAAATCTGGAAGAGCACAACGCCAATAAAGCCAAATACGGGCTGTAAATAAATTTTAAAAAATATGCGAAAAAAACTTATTGTTTATGGGCTATTTTCAGCTTTAGGAGAAGCAGCTTATATTTTTCTAGTGGCGCTGTTTATGAACTCGGCCAATAAATTTTTCGGATCCGGGCCCAATATTCTGGGTATGGTAATTTTTCTCCTGATTTTTGTGTTTTCCGCTGCCATCAGTGGAGCGTTGATTTTGGGTAAGCCTATTTTGCTGTATCTGGATAATAAAAAACCAGAAGCTATCAAACTTTTCGGCTTTACCCTCGGCTGGATTTTTATCTTGCTGGTTATTTTGCTGATATTATTATTGCTGGTATTTTGAGAGGACGAATAAATAAATATTTTTTAAAAAGTCGGGTTGAAATATTAATCTCGGCTTTTTTATTCCGCCTCTTGACAAAAAATCCGAATATGTGCTAACATTGACCAACTCGATAAATTGTTTGAATTTCAATTTTATGGTCAATAAAATGGCTAAAGAAAGCCAAAATAAACCTACGGAAAAAGGCGGTTCCCCCGAACCATATTTTTCAGCTTTAATAAGCGATTTATTTTCCGACTTGACTCCCCGTTCCCAAGAAATTCTGAAAAAACGCTTTGGTATCGGGCGCCAAAACACGGAAACACTGGAAAAAATCGGCAAGGAATACGGCATTACCCGCGAACGGGTGCGCCAGATTATTGTGGATGCCGTTAAAAAGATTTCCAAGAAAAAAGAAGGCAACAGCTTTAAAAACGCTGAAGAGAAAATTGTTTCCACAATTGAGAAAAATCATGGTATAATAGAAGAGGTTAAGCTTATGCGGATTTTGAGCGGCGACAATGAATCGGAAATTAACGCGCTCAAATTTTTCGGAACCCTTTCCGGCCAATTGAAAATTGTTGAGGAAAAGGGCTTGCTGAAGAAATCTTGGATCTCGCAAGAAGAAATTTTAGAGCGAATCAAAGAAATCGGCAGAGTAACCAAGGAAATTTTTGAAACGGAAAAGAAACTGCTTCAGGATGTGGAACTGACGGAAAAATTGATTCAAAAAATTGAAGATTTGTCCCATGAAAAAGCGCTGAATCTGATTGATGTGCTGGGCAATGTGGCCAAAAACCGCTTCGGCAAATGGGGGCTTTCCCACTGGGAAGAAGTTAATCCCAAAGGCACACGGGAAAAAATCCACCTGGTGCTCAAAGAAAAAGGGCAGCCGCTCCATTTCACCGAGATCGCCAAATTTATTGATGAATATGGATTGAGCAAGAAAAAAGCCCATCCGCAAACTGTCCATAACGAACTCATAAAAGATGATCGCTTCGTGCTGATTGGACGGGGCATCTACGCGCTGAAAGAATGGGGTTACAAGCCGGGAACAGTCAAGGAAGTTTTAAGCCGGATTCTCAAAGAAAGCGGCCGACCGCTGGGCAGCGAAGAAATTTTAAATAAAGTGATGAAAGTCAGGAAAGTCAAGCGTTCGACGGTGATGATCAATCTGAATAACAGCGCGCTTTTCATCAAGCAAAACAATCTCTACTCGGTTAAAAAATAATACTTCAAAGGATATAAGCCAATTGTATCTTTGCAACGCCAAAGAACATGAGCGAATTAACACAAATATTATCGACATATAAAGCCATCGGGCAAATGCTAGCCGAATTTTGGTGGGTCATTTTTCCGGTGGCTTTTTATATTCTTTTTTATAAATTATGGATGGACCATGCCATTAAATATTGGATTTTAAAACGGGACTGGGTAGTTCTGGAAATTATTCCGCCCCGAGAAATCGAGCGGGGGCCGAAAATGATGGAATCTTTTTTCCAGGGTTTTGCCGGAGTGGTGGTGACTATCTATCCAATGGACAAATATCTCCAAGGCAAACTGACCCACTTTACCAGCTTGGAGCTGGTGGGAGAGGAAGGCAGGCTTCATTTTTACATCCGGGTGGAAAAACAATATCGGAAAATTATCGAAGCCCAGCTCTACGCCCAGTATCCGGATATTGAAATAACTGAAGTGGAAGATTATGTAAAACGCTTTCCTAAACTGATTCCTAATAGGGATTGGAATTTGTGGGGAGCGGATATCCAAAAAAGCAATCCGGACATTTTTCCGATTAAAACTTACGACAAATTCGAAGAAAGCGTGACAGGAGAAATGCTTGATCCGATGGCGGCCATGGCCGAAGCCATGCAAAAATTGGGACCGGGGCAGCACATCTGGCTGCAGTTTATCATCCAACCTCTCATTGAAAGCTGGAATAAAACTCAATTCAAAGAAATAGAAAAGCTGGCCGGCCGAACCAAGAATGGAACAGCCGGATTTGTGGAGGATTTTAGAGATGTGCTTTCGAAACTTTGGAAAGCCACTTCCGAGCCGGTGGAATTTAAAAAAGATAAAAAAGATGAGCAGCCGCTGGAATTTAGGCTGACGCCAGTGGAAAAAGATCGGCTCAAGGAAGTAGAAGAGAATCTCGGACAGAATTTTTTCAAAACTAAAATGCGGCTTATCTATTTGGGCCGGCGCGAAGGCTATTCCAATTCCTATGTGCCGACTTTTTTCGGAACTATCAAGCAATTCAGCAACCAGAATATAAACGGGCTAAAACCGCATGATATGAGCAAGACTTCCACCCAGTATTTTCTCAGGAAAAGCCGGATGATTTACCGCCAGCGGCGGATTTACCGACGTTACCGAGATCGCGATATGGATGGAAAAAAAGTCCTTTTCTCTTCGAAAGAGCTGGCCTCGATGTATCATTTCCCCGATATGCATGTGAAATCGCCGTCCATTCCGAGAATTGATGCCAAGCGCGGCTCGGCACCGGCTAATTTGCCAATAAGCTAGCATGCGAAAAGCGCACTGCGAAAGCGCCCATCCGAATAAATTAATAAATTTCGTAGATTCGTATAACATTCGTAGTTTCGAATCGGTAATATATGTCAGAAATCAATTTTTTTGCCAAAACCAATTTTAGAAATCAGGATACGGTTTTTGGCATTAAAAAAGAAGACCGGACGCGCCATATGTATGTCATTGGAAAAACCGGCGTGGGAAAATCCAATGTTTTGGAAAATATGGCGATTCAGGATATCCGCAACGGCGAAGGCGTTTGTTTTGTCGATCCGCACGGCGAAGGGGCGGAAAAACTGCTCAAATCTATTCCGGCCAATCGAATCAATGATGTGGTCTATTTCAATCCGGCGGATATGGAATACCCGATTGCTTTCAATATCTTGGAAGCGGTTTCCGAAGATCGGAAAAATTTGGTGGCTTCGGGCATGATGGGAGTTTTCAAAAAAATCTGGCCGGATGTTTGGAGCGCTAGAATGGAATACATTTTGAATAATACCATTCTGGCTCTTTTGGATTTTCCCGGCTCGACCATGCTGGGAGCCAACCGGATGATGTTTGACAAAGATTACCGCAAGCGCGTTTATCTGAAAATAAAAGATCCGGTGGTCAAATCTTTCTGGATCAATGAATTCGACAAATGGGAAGACCGGTTCCGGAAGGAAGCGGTAGCCGCCATCCAGAATAAAGTCGGGCAATTTCTTTCTTCCTCGACTATCAGAAATATTGTCGGCCAGCCGAAATCCACGATTGATATGAGCGAAATAATGAACAGGCAGAAGATATTGATTGTCAATCTGTCTAAAGGACGAATCGGGGAGGATGCCATGCGGCTATTGGGCGGAATGATTGTTACCAAAATTCAATTGGCGGCGATGGGCCGGGTGGAAGTTCCGGAAGCGGAAAGAAAAGATTTTTATCTGTATGTGGATGAATTCCAAAATTTTGCCACTGAATCTTTCGCCAACATTTTGTCGGAAGCCAGAAAATACCGTCTGAATTTAATTCTGGCGCACCAGTATATCAACCAGCTTATTTTTGACAATAATACGACCGTACGGGACGCGGTTTTCGGCAATATTGGAACTTTAGTTTCTTTTCGCGTAGGCGCCGAAGATGCCGAGCATCTGGAGAAAGAATTTGAGCCGGTTTTTATGATGAACGATTTGGTTAATCTGGCCAAATATAATGTCTATATAAAACTGATGATTGACGGCATTACCGGCGATGCTTTTTCCGCCACCACTCTACCACCTTTTGATTTATCGGAAACGGAAATGAATGAAGAAAAAGTGATTCGCATTTCCCGGGAGCGCTATGGGCGCAATCGCGCCGAAGTGGAAGAAAAAATTACCCGCTGGAGCGGCATGCTGCCCGAAGAAGATGTAAAAGTAGTCAAGCTTGAGGAGCAGGAAAAAATTTCCGCCGAAAAAAAAGAAACCAAAGAAGCGGATAAGGAAACTTTAATAATTTCCAAACCAAAAACAATTAAAGAAAAAACTATAGCTGAACCGGAAAAAAAGAAAGAAGAGCGGGTAATGTATGAAGCCATTTGCGATACTTGCGAGGAAAAAGTCCTAGTGCCATTCAAGCCGGATCCCGGCCGGCCGGCTTTTTGCAAAGATTGCCTCAAAGATTACCAGCGGGCCATGGCCAGAACCCGGGCGGAAGTTAAAGAAGGGGAAGAAATAAAAATAAAAAAAGTTTTTCCCAGAAAAAAAATTGATGTGCCAGAAGATAAAATAGTTTTACCCAATAATAATGATAGTTCAAATGTAGTAGCGCATGTTTCTACAGAAAGACCGATGAGCCTTTCACAAATGGCGCATATTGCTCCCAAAAAATTTAAAAATCAGCGGAAAAAACCGGAAATAGATTTGGGTTCAGTCCGCCAGCTGATTGACCGAACTAAAGAAAATTAATCTATTTATTAAATTTATTTTATGATGGAAATTGATCCAGGGCAGAAGAAACTGATAATTATAATTTTGGCTCTGATTGCCGGAGTGGCTTTTCTGTGGTATCTGATTAATACTGCCGCCAAGGTTACCAAAGACGCTCCTGAATCGCCGGCTTGGAATCCGACGAAATATGTCGAGGAGCAGGTGAAGTAAAGTATGAAAAAACAAAAGCGTCAGCTAACGCTTTTTTGTTTGCAGTAATTTTTATTTTCCATTAAAGTTTAAATATGAAAAATAAGCCCAAAAAAGTAATTGTCGGCATGTCCGGCGGGGTGGATTCGACTGTGGCGGCGGCGATTTTAAAAAAGCAAGGCTATAAAGTCGTAGGCGTTTTTTTACATTTTTGGAAAGAGCCTAAAAAAGATACGAAATTTGAAAAAAAATGCTGTTCGCTGGAAGCTTATGAAGATTTGAAAAAAATCTGCAAGATAATCGGCATAAAACTCATAGTAATCAACGCGGAAAAAGAATTCAAAAAAGAAGTTGTGGATTATTTTTTGCGCGAATATAAAAACGGCCGGACGCCCAATCCGTGCGTGGTTTGCAATCGAGAAATAAAATTTAAGATAATGTTCAAGAAAATGCTAGAGTTGGAAACCGATTTTGTGGCCTCGGGACACTATGCCCGCCTTCGGCGGAAAATCTCAAATCCAAAATCTCAAATCCCAAATTCCGCCAAAGGCGGATCCGCTGATGGCGGAAAATCTAAAATTTTATATAAGTTGATTACTGCAAAGGATAAAAATAAAAATCAATCATATTTTTTATATACTTTGAACCAAAAACAATTGGCTAAAATTTTATTTCCACTGGGAGAATATAAAAAGCCGGAAATCAGGAAATTAGCCCAGAAAATAAAATTGCCGGTTTTTGATAAACCAGAATCGCAGGATGTTTGTTTCATTTCTTCCAATGTGGAAAATTTTCTTAAAAAATATTTAAAGCTGAAAAAGGGAAAAATCATTGATGAGGCAGGCAATATTTTAGGCAATCACCAAGGTTTGCCGCTCTATACCATCGGCCAGAGAAAAGGTTTAAATATTGGAGGCTCCGGCCCGTTTTTCGTGACGGCCAAAAATTTCCGCCGGAATAGGCTTATAGTAACCAATAATCAAAAAGCGCCGGAGTTATTTTCCGAGGAAATACTGGTTGAAAAAGTTAATTGGATAGTCGGCGCACCGAAATTTCCGGCTAAGATACTTTTACGCACCCGATACCGAAATCCGCTGGTTTCTGCTATAATAAAAGCAGAAAACACGGAACACATAACACATAACAAAATATATAAAATTATTTTTTCTGAACCACAAAGAGCAATTGCACCCGGACAGTCGGCGGTATTTTACGGAAAAAAAGGAGAAGTTTTAGGGGGAGGAGTAATTAACTAAATTCACCCCAGTCAAATACCCCGCCTAAGCGGGATCCGCAGAGCGGAATTTGACGGGGTAA
Source organism: Candidatus Moraniibacteriota bacterium (assembly GCA_026396205.1). Lineage (GTDB taxonomy): Bacteria > Patescibacteriota > Minisyncoccia > Moranbacterales > UBA2206 > JAPLXF01. Next base: position 7,383 of record JAPLXF010000074.1, read on the forward strand.
AAACATATGTCACAAGATGAAGATAAAGAAAAAGAATTAGCAGAACAAGATCTGCAAAGAGCATCGGAAGATATCCAGCGGGAAATGGTAATGCTGGAATCCGATCTCAAAAAATCAAAATTAGAAGAAGAAAAAGTCAAAAATGAACTTAGAGAACTGGATAAAGATGAAGACCGAATCCGTGTGGATATTGGCAAGAAACAAGAGGATTTAAAGAAAAAAGAAAATGAAGTTAAAAGTTTACAGGAAGAATTCGATCATCAGAAGAAAAAATTAAATACTCTTCATACATAATGACAGCTGAAGAACTGCGAGAAAATTTTTTGGATTTTTTTAAAGCCAAGGGACACACTATCATTCCTTCGGCTTCTTTGGTTCCCCGCGAAATTGATCCATCCGTGCTTTTTACGACGGCTGGAATGCATCCATTCAAACAGTATTATCTTAATCCGGATGAAACATCAGATGCCCGGATTGCGACCAGCCAGAAATGCGTCCGGACCATCGATATTGACGAAGTCGGCGATGATACCCATCTGACTTTTTTTGAAATGCTGGGAAATTTTTCTTTCGGGTATCCGAAAAAGGAAAATTCTTATTTTAAAGAAGAAACGATAAAATTTGCCTGGGAATTTCTGACTGAAATTTTGGGTATTGAAAAATCCAGGATATATGCGACTTATTTCCATGGAGAAAAAGAAATACCGGAAGATAAAGAGTCGCTGGAAATACTTAAAAGCATTAGCGATTTGAAAGAAATTAAGCCCCAGGGCACTGAAGATAATTTCTGGTCGTTGGGAGTGGAAAATTCTCCCGGTGGCCCGACAGTGGAATTTTATGTGGATGGTATTGAAGTGTGGAACTGCGTTTTCAACGAATATACTTTTAAAAAAGGCCAATATGAATTGTCGGAAAATAAAGGCGTAGACACGGGAATGGGTTTGGAAAGGCTTTTGGCAGTTGTGGATAAAAAGAAAACGGTATTTGAAACGGATTTGTTTGTTTCAATAATTTCGAAAATTGAGGAAATTTCGGGGAAAAAATACGAAGATAATCAAAAATCTTTTCGAATAATTTCCGACCATATCAAAGCGGCAACCTTTATAATTGCTGACGGAATTATTCCTTCTAATGTAAAGCAGGGATATGTTTTGCGTAGATTAATTCGGCGAGCCATTCGTCATGGAAAAATTTTAGGCATTGAAAATAATTTCACAAAAGATATTGCCGAAATAGTGATAAGTACATATTCAAATATGTACTTGGAATTAAAAGAAAATGGAAATAAGATTTTTGAGGAATTGGAAAAAGAGGAAAATAAATTCAGAAAGACTTTAGCCGGCGGTCTTAAAGAATTTGAAAAACTGACTGCGATAACCGGCAAGGATGCCTTCAACTTATACCAGACTTATGGCTTTCCCTTGGAAATGACCGAAGAACTGGCAGTTGAAAAAAATATTAAAATAGATAAAGATGAATTTGAAACTGAATTTAAAAAACACCAGGAACTTTCCAGAACCGCTTCGGCCGGGCAGTTTAAGGGCGGGTTGGCCGATACCAGCGAACAAACTAAAAAATTGCACACGGCGGCGCATTTGATGTTGGCGGCAATTAGAAAAATTTTAAGTGGAGATATTATTCAAAAGGGAAGCAATATCACAGAGGAAAGATTGCGGTTTGATTTTAACTATCCGGAAAAACTGACAAAAGAACAAATTGCAGAAATAGAAAATATAGTAAATCAAAAAATAGTGGAAAATATTCCGGTGGAAATGACTGAGATGCCGAAAGATGAAGCGCTGAAACTGGCAAAAGTTTCGTTTGATCCGGCTAAATATGGAGACATTGTGAAGGTATATAAAATTGGAGATTTTAGCATTGAACTTTGCGGAGGCCCGCATGTGGAAAATACTGGACAGCTAGGAAAATTCATGATAAAAAAAGAGGAATCCAGCTCAGCAGGAGTTAGAAGAATAAAAGCAGTTTTGGAATAATTTTATAGGACATATTGGACAAATGGGACATAAAAGACTGATTATTATTGTCAGTCTCTTTTCATTTGTGATATAGTCGGATTTGTTTTATAATTAAACCAAACTGAAAAGCCAAGCCAGCTATGGGAATTTTTTCCAAAATTTTAGGCTACCGAGGTATGTCGGACTACATACTCTCACTTGATATTGGCACCGAAGTGGTGAAAGCTTTGGTTTTTCGCATCGATGAAGAAACAGGCAATGGCGTCGTGACCGGAGTAGGGAGATCGCGCCAAAGGCTTTCCGATATGCAGTCCGGAGCCGTTTCCGATATCAGCGGCGTGATTGAAAATTCCAAGAAAGCCATTGAAGCGGCCAAAAGCAAAGCCGGAATCAAGCGAGTTCAGAAAGCCATAATCGGCATCGCCGGCGAATTGGTCAAAGGCACCACCACCACAGTCCACTATGAAAGGATAAATCCGGAAATCCGCATCGATCTTCCGGAACTGAAAAATATCGTCCAGAAAGTCCAGTGGAAAGCTTTCGACCGCATCCGCCAGCAACTGGCATGGGAAACCGGACATAGCGAAATCGACATTAAACTCATCAATGCCGCGATTGTAGATGTGCACATTGACGGCTATCGGGTTATGAATCCGGTGGGTTTCCAGGGCCGCGATGTCTCCATCGCCGTCTTTAATGCCTATGCGCCGATGATTCATCTAGGCGCGCTGCAGACAATTGCTGACGAACTGCGCTTGGATCTTTTGAGCATTGCTGCTGAACCGTATGCGGTGGCGCGATCGATGGGTTTCGACGATATGGTGGATTTCAATGCTATCTTTATTGATATCGGCGGCGGGACGACGGATATTGCCGTAGTACGCAACAGCGGGCTGGAAGGCACTAAAATGTTTGCCTTAGGCGGCCGGGCTTTCACCAAGCGTCTAGCACAGGAATTAGGCATTGGTTTCGAAGAAGCGGAAATTCTCAAGATAAAATATGCCGAAGGCCGGCTGGGATCCGATGTTAGCGATAAAATAGAAGCTATTCTGCAGGATGACTGCGAAGTTTGGCTGAGCGGCGTGGAACTGGCGCTTTCCGAATTCGCCGATTCCGACAATTTGCCGTATAGATTTTTTCTCTGTGGCGGAGGTTCGGGTTTGCCCGGAATCAAAAAAGTGCTGATGGACCAAAGTTGGTTTAAAAACAGCAAACTGCCTTTCGCCAAAACTCCCCAAATCAGTTTTCTCCAGCCGAGAGACGTGGTGAACATTGTTGACGAGACTGGCGAACTGCGCGACCCTCAAGATGTAACACCGATGGGACTGGCCAATCTGGCGCTGGATTTAGTGGGGGAAGAAAAAGTCATGGCCGGCATTCTCCGCCGGACGGTCAAGATGATGCAAAACTAGCATGCGAAAAGCGCGCTACCTGCCTGCCGGCAGGCAGGCGAAAGCGCCCATGCGAATAAATAATAAATAAATTCGTAGATTCGTATAACATTTGTAGTTTCGAATCGGAAAAAATTATGCACCAAACATTTTACATCGATATCGACGAGGAAATAACTTCGATTGTGGACCGATTGAGAAAAGCCCGTGCCAACGAAGTGATTATTGTCGTTCCCAAACGGGCTTTACTTATCCAGAGCATCGTCAATCTGCGCCTGCTTAAAAAAGAAGCGGAAAAGCATAACAAAGAGCTGGTAATCGTTACGCAGGACAAATTGGGAAAACTGGTGGTGGAAAAAGCGGGCATTGCCGTCCAGCAAAGATTGGACGAAGTTGATGGCGAAGAAATAATTTATGAAGGAGAGGAAATTCCGGCCGAGCTTTTGAGCTATGATTTTCCGGGATCTGCCCAAAAAGAAAACAGCCGCCAATTGGAAGAAATCGGTTCGACTGACTTTTTCGATGCCAATAAATTAAAATCCGCGCCACCAGAAACGGTTAAATTGCGATCGGTTATCGGCCGGGTTGAAAATGAGAAAATTCTCAATAGGGAATTGGTAACTGAAGTGGCAACCAAAAAACGCAAGAGTTCTTCCAGAAAATTAGCCGCTATGGACATTGTTCGCGGCTCCGGCGGAAGAAAAAAAGAAATGCCGGCTAATTGGGAAGATTATCCCCAAGAAAAAAAAGCAGCCAAAAGAAAAAAATCTCTTTTCAATCGGGAAATGATAAATCGCGAAGACGAGGAAGAAAGAATTGCAGCAGAAAATTTTTCCGATGAAAGAGAAGAAAAATTGCATGATTTTTTTCTGGGCACCCGCCAAGCCGAAAATCTTTATGATAATTCTTCTAAAAAAGAACATCTGAAAATAAATCTTTCCGGCAAAGTTTGGAAATTTTTCTTTATCTTTGTAATAACGGCAGTTGTTTTGGGCGGCGGATTTTTTGCCTATCTTTTTCTTCCTAAAGCCGAAATAAAAATTTCAATCAAGCCGAAACTTCAGGAGGCCAGCTTGGAAGTAAAAGGCAGTACCGCTCAAAATTCAGTGGATACAGAAGCCGGAATTATTCCGATGAAAACTCTGAATGTTGATGTCAATCTTAGCCAAGAATATCCCACCTCCGGCAGTTTGTCAGGAACCAATCAAAAATCCCGCGGCACCATTACCATATATAACGAATACAGTTCCAATCCCCAGCCGCTGGTGGCAACCACTCGCTTTGCCTCCAAAGATGGAAAAATTTTCCGCTTGGCTAAAGGTGTAACCGTGCCCGGCACGACTAAAGTGGGCGAAGAAATAAAGCCGGGAGCTATTGAGGCAGAGGTGGTAGCCGACCAAGTGGGCGCGGAATACAATATAGAACCGACCACTTTTACCATTCCCGGATTCCAAGGCAGCGGCAATGAAAAATACGCTAAATTTTACGCCAAATCATTTAAAGCCATGGCCGGCGGTGGCAGTGGTAAAGATTCAGTTAATAAAGCGGTTTCCAAAGAAGATATTGCCAATGCCAAATCCAAAGCTTTGGCCGAACTTCAGCAAGTGGCTAAGCAAAAAGCCAAAGAATCAATCCAGACAGGTGAGAAAGTTATCGAAGAATCAATTTCTGTTGGAGAAGCTACCTACAAACTTTCCAGTGCCGAAGGAGAAATGGCGGATAAAATTTCCGTCAATGCTTCGGCTACTGCTACGGTATTGGTCATTTCAGAAAACGACGTGAAAGCCCTGCTGGCCAAGGAAATAGCCAAAAAAACCGGCGAACAGATTGGCGTCAATAATAATGCGACGACTTTGCAATTCGGCAAAGCAGAAGTTGATTTGGCCAAAGGCTCAATGGCAGTACGAGTAGACGCGGTAGTTTCCCTGAAAACCAGCTTTGACACGGAAAATCTCAAGCGCGGCATTTTAGGCAAAAATGAAGAAGATTTTAAGGCTTATTTAAAGACTTTTCCGGAAATTGAAGGCGCTGAAATCAATTATTGGCCGCCCTTCATCGGCGGCCGGATTCCCGCCTATGAGCAAAGAGTTTCTGTGACGCTTGACAATAATAATTAGAGTTGCTATTTTAATAGAGACGTTAAAAAATATATTTTCAGTTGAAATAGAGGGAAATCCTGCCAGCAAGAACTTGGATTGATTTCGACTCCCGGGCCTTTTGGCCTTGGAAGAAAATCTCCGTCTATTTTTTTATTTCCCAAATATGGCCGACAACAAGGAATTAGTGAAATTAGAAGGCGTAGTTGAAGAAACTTTGCCCAGTACCACTTTTAAAGTCAGGCTCGACAACGGGCATATTATTTTAGCCCATATTTCCGGCCGGATGAGGGTAAATTATATCCGCCTGCTTCCCGGCGACCGGGTGCTGGTGGAAATGAGCCCATACGATTTGACTAAGGGACGCATAACTCAAAGATTGAAATAGTTTTGAAGCTATCCCGCACCAAATTCCGAATATAAATTTCAGCAATGTAAAAATTTATTTACGGAATCGCCTGCGGCTTAGCTATAAATTAAATAGTGATTAACTACTGCGAATTGGTGCGGGACGCTCATTTTTGTAGCCACTCGCCCTGCTCGCGGACAAAAATGGCGTGAAAGTTCGAGCGTCAGTGAAAAAAATTTGTGACAAATGCAAGCTCATTCGGAGAAAGGGCAAACTTTATGTTGTTTGCTCCAATCCGAAACATAAGCAGCGCCAAGGCTAATACGAATTAAGATGCGAATTATATCCGAATTAAACTTAAATTCGAATCTAATTCGGGT
>JAPLXF010000028.1 GCA_026396205.1 Candidatus Moraniibacteriota bacterium
GGAAGTGGCGAAAATTTATCTGGCCGCAGGAATAGACCCCGAAAAATCTTCTATTTTTATCCAGTCGCATGTTCCCGAACACGCGGAACTGACTTGGATTTTGAATACGATTGCCAAAACTGCCGAACTGGAACGAATGACGCAATTTAAAGATAAGACACAAAGCAAAGAAAGTATTGGAATGGGATTATTCGATTATCCGGTTTTGATGGCTGCCGATATTCTTTTATACGATACTAATCTAGTTCCGGTCGGTGAAGACCAGCTGCAGCATGTGGAACTGACCAGGACTTTAGCCAAAAGATTTAATTCTAAATTCGGCGAAACTTTTGTTATCCCGGAACCGTATATCACCAAAGAAAGCGCAAGAATTATGGGACTTGATGACCCAACCAAAAAAATGTCCAAATCCGCCGCTTCGGAATATAATTATATTTCCCTCACCGATTCGGAAGAGGATGTCCGCCGGAAAATCAAAAAGGCTGTCACCGATTCCGGCAGTGAAATTATTTATTCCAATGATAAACCGGCGCTTCAGAATTTAATTAACATTTATTCTTTATTTTCCGAAAAGAAACCGCAGGAAATTGAGAATATTTATCGCGGAAAAAATTACGCGGATTTTAAAGCGGATTTAGCGGAGATAATCATTGGATTTCTAAAACCGTTCCAGGAAAAAATGGCAGAATTATCGGACGCTGAAGTTTTAGAAATTCTCAAGGCCGGGGCGGAAAAAGTCCGGCCGCTAGCCAGCCAAAAAATGGCTGAAATCAGGCAAAAAATCGGCTTTATTCTTTAGCTATTGACTTTTTTCAAAAATTGGAGTATAATATAAAATTGGTGAATATTATACCAATTAATAAAGTTTTGCAGTTAACCAATGGAGGGAAAGACTATGACATGGGAAAAATTTATTGAATTGCTTGATAATCCTGCCCAAGATGAAGTTTCTGCAGCTACAGCTTACCTTGCTTTGATTGATAACCCTGATTTTTTTGATGAGCCGGTAGCAATCAAACATGCGTTCGATTTACTGCAAAAAAAGCGCCCGGTAGCAGCCTCAATGGTCAAAGAGACATTGAGAGAAAATGAAAATCGTGGCGGGGAATATGCTTATCTCTCTTCTGCCTTAGCATAATCCTTGACACAATCAAAAGAATTAAAAAAAGACCGTTCCGCGTATTATCAGGAACGGTTTTTTATTTTTTTTCTAGAAATTATTTCAACGCGTCAACATTCACTCCCTCGCTCAAATTGATTTCAGGATAATTATGGAGCAATTGGCCAAGGTATTTTTTGAGTTCCGCATATTTTTCCTCTGTCCGGCCTTCAAATTTTATGGTTAAGTAGGGGCCATTTTGAGAATAGCGGACTACCAGCATTCCGTCAGCGAGATTCAGCCGCACGCCGTCTCCTGCCCGCTCGTCATCAATCACTTCCGCATCAGGAAAATCTTTTTTCAAAACCTGGCTGATTTTTCCTATCAGCGCCACTTTCAAATCATCGGCGCAGCCGAGTTTGACTTCCGGACTGGAAATATATTTCGGCAGTTTGGAAACCGCCTCGGAAAGCGATTGCCCTGTCCGGGATAAATAATCCAGAAGCCGCAATGTCGTATAACAGCCATCATCATGGTTGTAAAAATCCTCTGAAAAGAAAAAATGTCCGGAAAGCTCGCCGATGAAAGCCGCTTTGATTTCCTGATTTTTCTTTTTAAGGAACGAATGTCCAGTCCGCCACATAAAAGGCGCTCCGCCTTTGCTTTTAATAACGTCTTCAACTATTTTAGAGCATAAAGTATTATACATTATCGTTGCGCCTGGATGCTTTTCCAAAACATCAGCCGCGAATATGGCCACCAAAACATCATTCCAGATAATCCCGCCTTTTTCATCCACAATGCCGATCCGGTCGCCGTCCGCGTCATAGGAAAAACCGATATCGGCGTTGGCTTCCAAAACTTCTTCGGCTAGCCTCTCCGCCACTATTTTTTCAGTCGGGTCCGGCGTACCTAAAGGAAAATGGCCGTCCAAGTTGCAATTTTTTTCAATGACTTCATAGCCGGCTTGGCGCAAAAGTTCCGGAACAAACGCTCCGGCAGTGGAATTGCCGGGATCAACGACTACTTTATATTTTTTGGCTGCTCCAAATCTTTTGATTAAATCCGAAAAATATTCGGCTTGGATATTTCTATTCTCTACCACGCCTATTTTTTCTCCGACAACATATTCTTCTTTTTCCACGATTTGGCGCAATTCCTGGATCTGTTCACTCACCATAGTTTCGGAAAAATTAACCGCGAATTTAAAGCCATTATATTCCGAAGAATTATGAGAAGCCGTTATCATTGCTCCGTCTCTGATGTTCAGAAAATATTGCGCCCAATAAAAAGCTCCGACCATTGTCAGGCCGATATCAACCACGTTCACTCCGGTGGCAGTTATGCCTTTTATTAAAGCGTTTTTATATTCTTCGCTGGTCAGGCGGCAATCATAAGCGACAATCGCCTGCCTGCCTAAATTATGCCTGATTAAAAATGTTCCGTAGCCGCGGCCCAGATGTTCAACAATTTCCGGCGTCAAATCTTTACCGGCGATGCCGCGCAAATCATAGCCGCGAAAAATATAGGGATTTACTTGCATAGTTTAGGTTTTAGAAAAAGTAATTTCCGCGCTGGGAAGATTAGCCGCAGCATTGGGAGAAATTTTTTCCGGCTCCGGCGCTCCGATTTTGGGAATAAGGCTGTTTTCATTTTTCGGAATCGGGCTGGTTGTTGATTCAACCGGCGTCTTATTTAATATCGGTTTCACGGAGATACTTTCCATTTTTAACGGTTCGATTTTTTTGGGCGTTGGCGTTGGAGAAACTTGAATCGATTTTGACTGGTTAAAAACCGGCTTTATAATTGGCGTTACAGGATTCGGATTAGTCATTGGAACGACTTTGGGAACCGGATTCATATTGGAAATTATTGGTTTAGGTTTAACTGCCGGCGGTTTTGGAACCATAGACGGACTGGATTTATAAGTTGCCGGCGGTTTTGAAACAGGATTGGCTTTTAAGAAAGGATTGGCAGTTGAGGCTGTTTTAAGGACTGGATTTTTTGCTTGAGGCTGGGGAACAAAAGAATCCATAGCAGATGGATTGATTTTAGACGCCGGCATAATTCCGCCTTGAGAAACATTTTTTTCCAGAGAATTGATTTCTTTTTGCTCCTGAACCAGATTTTGCTCCAGCACGTTGATTTCTTTTTCTTCTTTCTTAAGGCGCTTGGAAAGAAAAATAATAACAATAACTAGAATTATAAAAGCCAAAAATGAAGCGCCGACAATCACCCAAGCCATCCGGTCCAATGATTTTATCCGGTCTTTAACTGCTTCCCAAGTATTATCAATGGAATTTCCCGCCGCTATCAAGTCCTGGCTTTTTTTCAAATAAGCATCCGCGCTTTCCTTCGCTGCAAAATTTTGATTGGAATTAGCCGCCGCTAAATTGAATTCCGCGATGGCTTTTCCCCCATGCCGATTTCTCAATATCTCCAAGCCGTTAAAAAAATGGGTGTAAAAATTTCCGGTTTCAAAACTGACTGCTGGCTCGGTTGGAAGAGTGGTTTTCCCAATAATTTTCCTGGCCGCGCCGATGGGAATGGCAAAGGCAAAATTATCTCCGGAATCTTGCTCGAATTCATTGGTCTGATAAGTAACGATGCCGACGACCTCCCCTTTTTCGTTGAAAAGCGGGCCGCCGCTCGAGCCTTTGGAAACTTTGGCATCAGTCTGGAAAATTTTGAAATCTTTCTGCTCCGAATCTTTCATGGAACTGATTGATCCCTGGGTAAAAGTGGCTTCCAAAAGATTTTTGCGATTGAATTCGGCCGTGGACGGATAGCCAAAAACGAATATCTTGTCGCCGATTTTTACATTGTCGGAATTGCCCATTTTTACCGAAGGCAGATTTTTTTGCTCGATTTTTATTACAGCCGCATCTTCGTTATTTTTGTAAAAATCATCATTGACGCTGACGACCCTGGCTTGGAAGCCGTCTTGAGTCAGTTCTTCAATTTTTTCCCCAATTGAAGATGGATTAAGGACGAAGACCGATTTTTTGATTTCAAATTTACTGGTTTTAAGCAGATACTCCAATATGGTTTCCCCGAATTGAGTAAGTTTCTCCTTGTCTTGGGTTATTTTCTGCCCTTCCTCTGCGGAAAGCGTCAACGCTTTTTGATTGACCATTTTCATTCCCACTTCGCCGGCTATCATCAGCTTGATGGTTTGATAAGAAATGACATGGGAATTAGTCAGCACAAAACCGTTCGGATTGATAATTACCCCGGAACCGGTCAGATATTCATCGATGGGAATAACCATCGGCTCGCCGGCCGGCAAAGGATTGACAGAAAGCGTGCTGAAATCCAAATCAAAAGGATAAATGGTAGCTTGGCCTTCCACATGTTGGATAATTCTCACCACCGCCGGCTTGGCCAGATTTACCAATTCTTCCTGGGTTAATTTATCAATCGGCTCGTCTGGTTTTTGGAGAGAAAAAGCCAAGCTTGAGCTAGGCTTTACGAGAAAAAATACTAGAGCCAATATTATTGATAATAAAATTTTGTTTTTCATAGGGTGGCCCTACTCATTTCGGAGAACAAGAAACCCAAAAGTCTAGAAGCTAAACTTTTCTTCACTTCTTGGTTGAATATTAGATTAAAATCCATTGGGTTTTTTTACCCTGTTTAGTAATCCCGTCTTGGCGGGATTATTTTTCCAGAGGAAAAATTACTTAACAGGGTGAATTTTTTACCCAATTGAATTATACCATTTTTTGGCAATAGTAGAAACTGCAATTCTGTGGATAACTATAGTTCTTTGGATGCCTGCCCCGTGTTCGCCGATTAGGCGAATTTACGGGGTGGATAACTTTAAGTCAGGAAACGCGGAGCATAGAACCCCGAATAGCAAAGCAGGGCTTGCAACGGGGCAAGCATGGAACAAAACAAAAAAACGCCTTTTTTGACGGTTTATCTACTAAGTATATAAAAGCAGCTTTGTAGCCCTCCAAATGAACCAGGTTGATCAGTTGCCCCCACGACAGGAACAACCTTCTCCCAACTCATTCAAAGAACCACTCTACTGCACTAATTAATACAAACAATGGCCTATTTTCTTTCCTTCATTATTTCTTCCAAAAGCCTTTTTTTGGCCCGATTAAGCAGCGTGCCGACGGTATTCAAGGGCTTATCAATTATCCGGCTTATTTCCTCGTAAGAATTATTATTAAAATAACGGAGTAACAGCACCTGCTGGTATTTTTGCGGCAATTTTTCAATGGCTTCATTAACTTTATTTCTTTCCTCTTTCCGAGACCAGATTTTTTCCGGATTGTCATTGGTGTCCATCGTTTCCAATTTGTCCTTGGTGGAAGTTACTTCTTCCCAAGAAATAAATCTTTTCAGCCGGCGCCGTTTCATAAAATTAACCGCTTCATTATGGGCAATCCGATAAATCCAGGAAGAAAATTTTCTTTTAGTATCAACGCTGTCTAAATGCCGGAAAGCCTTGATAAAAACATCCTGCAATAAATCTTCGGCTTCTTCTTTGGAACCAATAAGCAGATAGAGATAAGCAAAAAGCTTTCCTTGATAGCGCTCCACGATTCGGAAATACCTCCGCGGATGGCCATGTCGAATTGATTCCACTAATTTTTCGTCGGTTAATTTTTCCGATTTTACTGCCATTTTTGTAACTTGGACTTTTATCTAATATAATGATAACATATTATATTAAACTAAGTCAGACTAATTGGCAATTTTATGGTTATCTTGGGAATTGAAACATCTTGCGACGATACCGCCGTTTCCGTCGTTGAAGCGGAAAAAGGAATTATTAAAGTATTATCCAACGCGGTTTCTTCGCAAATAAAACTGCATTCCCAGTGGGGCGGCGTGGTTCCCAATTTGGCGGCACGGGAACATCTGAAAAATATCATCCCGGTTATAAAAGCCGGCTTAGCCAAGGCCAAAATTAAGCCGGAGGATATTGATTTGATAGCCGTTACCCAAGGACCCGGCCTCATTCCGGCGCTGATGGTGGGCAACAGCGTCGCCAAAACGCTGGCTTATATTTGGCAAAAACCGCTTTTGGGAATCCATCATATTGAAGGACATATTTACGCTAATTTTGTTCACCCTCACCCCACCCTCTACCATCGGGAGAGGGGGTCGGGGGGTGAGGGGAAAATCAAATTCCCTATTTTATGTTTGGTTGTTTCTGGCGGGCATACGCAATTGGTTTTGATGAAAAAACATTTGGATTATAAAATTATCGGCGAAACTTTGGACGATGCCGCCGGCGAAGCTTTTGATAAAGTCGCCAGAATTTTAAATTTAGGCTATCCCGGAGGACCGGCCATAGCTCAAAGAGCTATGGAATTTCCAATTTCCCCCGTAAAGGCCAGTGGCCCACGGGGCTTTACTGGCAATTTCCAATTTCCAATCAAATCCAAATTACAAATTACTAATTACAAATTACGGCTCCCCCGTCCCATGCTCAATTCCAAAAATTTAAATTTTTCTTTTTCCGGACTGAAAACGGCGGTTTTATATTTAGTTAAAAAAAATCCGAAGATATTGAAGAATAAGAAAATTATTTCCTTGGTTTGTTCTGAATTCCAGCAGGCAGTTGTGGATGTTTTAATCGCCAAAACCCTGAAAGCCGCTGAAAAATACCGTCCCAGGACTATTATGCTGGCTGGCGGTGTCAGCGCTAATCAAGAATTAAGAAAACAGCTCAAACAAGCCATAAAACAAGACTTTCCGAATACTTCATACATTATACCTGATACCTTATACTCGATTGATAACGCCGTTATGATTGCCGCCGCCGCTCATTTTCGCTGGGGAAAAATGAACAAGACTAAACGAAAGAAAGCGGAAAAAAACTGGAGTATTTTGGAGCCATCTGCTAATCTAAAATTAGTATGAAACTAGCCTACTCATTCATTCTCGGAATTATGGCCGCCATCAGCGCCATGATTATTGAATTTGTTTTTATTTCTTTTATGGCCGGCGAAAATTTTCTGGATGAAAAATTTTTCAACCACTTAACTTCCCCGCTGATCGCCGCTATCATTATCGAGGAAGCTTTAAAATTATTTTTTATTTTTTGGGCCACTCGGGAATTGCAGGAAAGAAAGGCGGTCATCTTCAGCGCCTTGGCAATCGGCTTGGGATTTTCTTCAATTGAAATAATTTTCATCATTTCAAAATTATTTTCCGTCCAAGCCGGCGAACTGTTAAATATCTTTGGGGTTTTTATTATCCATATTGTCACCGCCGGATTCATCGGCTATATCTTGGCGGTTTCGCGAAATATTTTTTGGGCCGGCATTATGGCTTTTGCGCTAGCCGTCCTTTTGCATCTTGGTTATAACAGTTTGGTTATCTATAATTTTCCGCTGGCCTATCTTTACGCTTTCTTGGCTTTATTGACTGTGGTTTTCTATTTCTTAAGCAAAAAGGTCATTTCCAAGATTGACTAGCCAAAAATTTGCCAAATTAAAAATGGTGGTTTATAATCAAACCAGATAATAATTCTAACTTATTAAAAAATGGTGAAAGTAAAGAAGTCATTTTTCGAGCGGCTTACCGGCTCTACCAACATCGAGCCTGAAAATTACGATCGTGAAACATCCATTCAGCCGACTGCTGTTTATGAGGAAGACCGGCCCTCGTCAATGTTCAGTGCTTCGCCAGAAAAGCCTATGCAAGAAGAAAGCTTAACTTCAGGCGATGGCAGTGAAGGTCAGCTGACCATTGATGTTTATCAAACTGACACGGAAATCGTAATCAAATCAACTATTGCGGGAGTGAAACCGGAAGATTTGGATGTGAGCATCAGCAACGACATGCTGACCATCCGTGGAGAGCGCAAAAAAGAAGAACAGACTCCGGAAGAAAATTATTATTACCAAGAGTGCTACTGGGGAATGTTTTCCCGCTCGGTTATTCTGCCCGTAGATGTTTTGGTGGATAAAATTGAAGCTTCCATGAAAAACGGCATTCTGACCATCCGGCTTCCTAAATCCGACACCAATAAAACTAAGAAAATTCAGGTCAGAGGATTTTAAAAAATAAAAAATATTTTAGCTCTCCTTAAACGGAGAGCTTTTTTATCCCGCACCATTTTCAACAAAAATTTTAATAATAATTATTTTTCCAGCGAAGCGGCTTTGCCTTCAATCTTGCTGCTAATATGAACTTTCCCGAAAAATGGTGCGGGATTTGTTCAATTAAACATTGCCTGGATGAAAAAATTAGGGTATCTTTAAAGAGCGATGGTTAAAAGAAACCTAATTTTATATGCCTCTATTTTTTCGTTTATGCTGGGAATAAACAGCGGTTTTTGCTGTGCTGAAGAGACGTCTTTGGGACTTTTTTCTGCTGCGGCCGCTCAAGGCAAGTTTTCCAAAAATCTTACCCTGAAGGTAAAAGATGCTAGTCTGGTTTTAAAAGAGTCTGATATCCAAAAATTAATTGCCCAGAAAGAAGAGCTTTTTTACAACCCAAAACACCAGTCAGAAATTGAGAATATTAATTTTTGCCAATACAAAAAACTTTTAATTTGCGAACTTCTTTTCCCGACTGTCCAAAAAATCATATCCAAAAAATAATCTACGCTTCTATTGATTCGGAAAAAGCCAAGCAATATCTGAATGATTTAGCCCGTCAAGTCAATAAAGATCCGTCTGACGCCAAGCTCCAAATGGAAGATGGCAAAGTTTCTCTTTTTTCCTTAAGCAGCAGCGGCTTGGAACTGGATATAAACAAAAGCTTGCAAATTCTTACTGATTATTTTAAAAACAATCAGAGCTTTGATTCGCTTGAGCTTTCTTATATCGAGAAAAAACCTGAAGTTGATATTGACTCCATTGATAACTTAGGAATTACAACATTAATTGGCGAAGGCCGATCCAACTTCCGGGGTTCTCCTAAAAATCGAATTTTTAACATTAAAGTGGCCGCCAACCGGTTTAACGGCATTTTAATTAAGCCGAAAGAAGAATTTTCTTTCACCAAAATTCTGGGCGAAGTTGATGGCGATCATGGCTATCTGGAAGAATTGGTCATTAAAAAAGACAAGACTGAACCGGAGTTTGGCGGCGGCATCTGCCAAGTTTCCACTACTGCTTTTCGGGCAGCTATTTATAGCGGCTTGGAAATAACTGCCCGCCGAAATCACGCTTATCCGGTCAGTTATTATAATCCGCAAGGCATGGATGCCACAGTTTACGTACCCCGTCCTGATTTGCGCTTTATCAACAACACACCGGCTCATATTTTAATCCAGACGAAAATTGAGGGCACTGAACTCATCTTTGATTTTTACGGCACGGATGACGGGAGAAAAACCGAAGTTATCGGACCAAAAATAACCGAACGCAATCCGGACGGATCTATGAAAGCCACTTTTACCCAAAAAGTTTATGATAAGAACGGAAAAATAATTTTGGAGGATGTTTTTAACAGCAGTTACGATTCGCCCAGCAAATATCCTCATCCCGGCGATGTCTTAACCCAAAAACCGGCTGGCTGGTCAGACAAGGAATGGTCAAAGTATAAAAAAGAGCATAATACCCAATAGAAACCTTGACATAAATTCTAAATTCTGATATCATTTTTTATATTCTTTTTGCTTGCGCTTGTAGCTCCTCGTAGCTCAACGGATAGGACAGTCCCGCCTTGGCGGGAACATGGAGGCACGCCCCGCACCTTTTCTTCTCCCCATAGCTCAATGGATAGAGCGCCAGCCTTCTAAGCTGGACATAAAGGTTCGATTCCTTTTGGGGAGACAAGAAGGTGCGGGGTGAAATTCCTCCCGAGGAGACAGAAATAATATAATTGCGCCCATAGCTCCCCGTAAATCCCGCGGCGGGACACGGGGCAAGCAGTCTGGTTCCGCACAAAAATTGCGCCCATAGCTCAGTTTGGTAGAGCAGTTGCCTCTTAAGCAAATGGTCCCAGGTTCAAATCCTGGTGGGCGCACAATTTAGACAAACGATTATACATGGGTTTGTGGACATTTTCAGAAACCAAGGTATTGCCATTATAGAGCATGTACTTTATAATTAAGATATGACCAAAGTTTTATGCAAAACATGTAAAAAAGAATTCTATGCTAAACCCAGCTGGATAAAAAATGGGTTTGGAAAATATTGTTCCAGAGTATGTCATTATAAATCAGCTAGAAATGGAAAGGAAATAATATGCTTTATTTGCGGTAAAGTAGCTTATAAATCACTCAAGGCGCTGAAAAGATCTAAGAGTAAAAAGTTTTTTTGCGGAAAATCATGCCAAACTATTTGGAGAAATTCCATTGTAAATATTGGAGTCAATCACCCAAATTGGAAGGGCGGAAAACATGTTTCATATAGAAATATTTTAAATAAAAATAACATCCGAAAAATTTGTTTGCTTTGCAAAAACACTGACGAGCGAGTATTAGCTGCGCATCATGTTGATGGAAACCATAGAAATAATAAACTAAAAAATCTCTCTTGGCTTTGCCACAATTGCCATTCTTTAGTTCATAATCACAAAAAAGAAAAAGAAAGATTTTTAGAAACAGTTAAAAGTTATTTGCAAACTGATTGAAGCTTTCAGAGTGGTGGCTATAGTTTAGTGGTAAAACACCAGTCTGTGGCACTGGTTTCGAGAGTTCGATTCTCTCTAGCCACCCCTGTGAAAGTTTCTAATCGGCGCTCTTAGCTCAGCGGATAGAGCATCTGGCTTCGGACCAGAGGGTCGGGGGTTCAATTCCCTCAGAGCGCACTTAGAATATATTAGCACTTGAGCGGAGTTTATCCGCCTTTGGCGGAGACCAGAAAGCCACAAAAAAAATCCCGAGAGAGGGATTTTTTTTATTTTCTTAACTTATTTGGACTTGGAAAATGGACTTGGAAGCGAAGCTTCCAAGTTAGGCGCATTGGCTATTTTTTCCAATCGGAAATTATGATTTTTTTGCCCAATTTTTTAACGACCACCCTTTGTCTTTCCCGCCAGCCGAATTCGCGGATGATTTCAATCGGAATCGTAACGCATAGACTTTTCTTGCCTAATTTAGTCAGCTTTCTAATTTGACTTTCATTTTGCGGTCTTTTTGCCATAATGATTTATTCGCATGGGCGCATTCGCAGACGCGCTTTTCGCATGCTTTTATTACGTAATTAAGTATGTAATTTCCACCAGAGGCGGATCAGCTTTGGACTGAAATTTTTACTGGCAATATTTCCTGCTAAGGCATTTTTCTGCTAAGGTTCAACCTTAGCAGAAGCTTATATTATATTAATTCCTTTAATTTTTTTATAGCATATTCGCTATCTGGAAATTTTGCTAATGTTTTTTGATATTGCCCAATAGCACCTTTGGTATCTCGTTGAAATTCAAAAAATTGTGCTTTTCTTATCATTGGCATATCGCTTTCGTTTTCAAGTAGAATTAGTCGATCAATATAATTGTGTGCATTTTCCAAATTTCCCAGTAAAAAAAAGCATTGGGCTATATCATCTATGGTTGGCCCGTTAGTCGGGTCTAGTTCAAAAGATTTTTTATAGTCATCTAGAGCTTCTTCATATTTTTTCATTTTGTAATAACAATCCCCTTTAAATTTCCATAAATGAAAATGATCATTTTCTTCGTTTAAACACCGGGTTAAGTATCTTAAAGATTCATTATAGTGGCCTTTGTGGTATAAACATCGTGCGTAATAACAAAGTGTGAGGAAATGATTTGGATCAGTTTTAAGTATCTCCTCACAAAGTTGAAAACATTCTTCAATAACATCAGGAGCAAAATCAGTTAATCCGACCTGATATTTCTCTTCTAGCTTATTAAAAATGTCTTCAATTTTGGGCCAAACATTCAAATCTCTCAATCCTCTTTTTATGAGTCTTGAATCCTCACTTAATTTTTTAAGTGATAGCTTTTCAGATTTTAGTATTTGTTTATTCTTATCCATAATTTAAAATTTCAACAGAAAAAGAAGACTGTCTGCTAGTTTTACCATTTCAATCGGAGCTTCTCTGCTAACCCCATTTTTTGCAAAAGATACTGATGGTTTGCCATCAGAATCTATGCCAATTGCTGCATTTAAACTTTTATCGCTACCGAAATACTCACTCTGTAATAAAAGCTCTCGCCAGAGTTTTTTAAATTTAATATCTGGAAGTTCATTTTTTTCAAGTATGTAGTTCAACATATAAACTGAAACAAAAATCAGCTCAGTCATAGTATTTTTATCATTTGCAAAATCAAGATAATTTTCTACGAATAATAAAAAATTATCAAAAGCAACCACATTTTTTTGAAAGAGTGTTAATGTATTTTCCATTTTTCCTGCTTCTTTATCACTGATATTTTTTTCAGTTACACAATAAAAGCAAGCTTTATCTGCAAGCACAATTTTATTGCCGCAAAGACTACAGAATATTCGGGTCTTACTAATTAGTTCTTCTATGCGACTATTTAAATCTAGATCACCAAGCAAAAGATCTGTGAGTCGAAACAATAGAGTATAATTTTCAAACTTTTTTGGATCTTCTAATGTTTCATCTATTAAATTTCGTAAATTTGATATGACGATTTCTAAATCTTCGCCATCTTTGACAGCCTTTGAAACTGCTAATAGTGAATCTACTTTCATACTCTCACTTGAAAGTGCTTGGGCTATAATAACTTCCCGCTTTGTTTTTGGGTAATTACCGCAAAAAATACAGGGGGTTGATGAATAATTAATAAGCCGACCGCAAAATTGGCAAACATAAATAATTGTAAAATGTTTTTCGTTTTTTAGCAGGCCAAGCTCATACAAACCACGTGTAGCAAGTTCTGATTTTGCAGCGATTTTATCAATAGAATATTTCGAAGCTTTTTGCACTTGTTTATCATTTTCCATATTTTTTCCTTAGTTCACCGAGTTGGTTTTCTTTCTCGGCAATATCAGTCAAAATTTTATTCTCAAGTTCTTTTAACATATCTCGTTTCTGTTTTTTCGCTTTTTCAATATTTTCTTTTAAAATAAACCACTCCGAATGCTTAAGTTGCTTAAATTCTTGTTTGATTTTTACGATTGCTATATCTAATCCAGCAAGTCTATTTTTTAGCGTTTCTGCTGTTTCTGCTTCAATGTCGACACTGATTTCATTTCGGTCAATAGCTTTCAATGTATCCAAATCATTCTCGGCATATGCCTTATTAATTTTTTTCATCATATCCTCGTTGCCAGTTGCCTTGTCGGGATGGTATTTATGAGCGAGTTTACGCCACAATTTTTTTAACTCTTCTTTTTCTTCTTTTGAAATATTTCTGCGATTTTCAATGTCTTTTTCTTCTTCGTCAAGCTTTTTATGTTCTTCTTTTATTTGCTCGCGCCTTTTATTAAAAATTCTCTCTACTTCTGTTTGTGCTTCTTTAATAGAAGAGCCCTTATTTACCAAATCTTCAATTTTTTTAAACTTTAAAATTTCTAAATCAATCTCATCTAGTTTTAAATAAAGTCTTCCAATTTTTACCTCGTATTCCTGCTTAATCATAGTTAACTCAATTTTCAACTGTTCTGTTTTATCAATGAACTCATTAAGTGATTTTTCTTTCTTATGAATAGATTCCTTAAGATCATCCTTTTGAAAAGGTTCTTCAATTTTAGCATCTGATAAATCTTCGTTGTCCCAAAAATCATCTACTTCGTTATCATTAAGGACTTCGTTTTCTTTTGCCTCGTGTTTGCTATTTATTATTTCTGCATCATTTGTGTTGTTTTCGCTATAGTTTTCATTCGTCTTTCCTTCAAGCTTATTGTAAGCACTCCCTATAAGTGCTAGCAACATTATAATTCCATACCAAATAAAACTCAGCATAAAAAAGAAACCTCCAATCCCAATTAAAAACCCAATGATTGGAAACTCATAAATCCATTGAATTATTTTTAATATTAAACCGTTTATTGGATTAATGCCTACTGTCGGAAAAAATAAAATCAAAGCATAAAGGAAGATTGAACCGAAGGTTATAACCAAATCATATTTTTCATTCCTTGCTATTTGCTCCATAAGCGCATAGTCATAATTTATACTGGCTTGTTTGCGTTGCTCATAGATATTTTGAGCAAATCCCATAAATAAAACGAATGCTCCAACTAGTGGAAAAAATAGTAATTTCCACCCACTACCATCTTCAATTGCTATCAATGTAAAAAAAGCAGTTAGTGATATAAGAAGATATGCTCCGAATGCTTTTACTATAATCATTGCCCTATCCAATTTTATAAGTGTGAATAAAAGAG
This sequence comes from Candidatus Moraniibacteriota bacterium, assembly GCA_026396205.1. Taxonomy (GTDB): domain Bacteria; phylum Patescibacteriota; class Minisyncoccia; order Moranbacterales; family UBA2206; genus JAPLXF01. The sequence goes on from JAPLXF010000028.1 coordinate 14,337, forward strand.
CGACTGGAAGAACAAAAATCCATTTCCATATAAACCCGAATATTATATTTAAAATTCCTAAATAAATTAAAAATGTAAATATATTCATATCACTTTTTTAAATATTCTTTTTTTGTAATTAAAATTATAAAAAATATAGCCGCAATAACATCTATAATTCCCCATATAGATTTATCACCAATATAGATAGGCACGAATGGATTAAATAGTGTTGCAATTAAGACTAGCGCCCAAAATCAAAAATCCTGCTTTTTTTGTGTAAAAAGATAATAGGCATAATAAACTGCTATTCCAGTTATAACTATTCGCAGAAATGTGTAATAGGCATACGGCCAGCTAAAAAAGGTTAAGAACAATAAGATACAAGCGAAGATGGCTGGTAATTTATTAAATTGGATTTGTTTATGATTTTCCATACTATTTGCTTTTGATTTTATAGGATTTGCCTATAATAAATCCATATTACGTTTAAACTTTCCCAAGACTTAACCTTGAGGATAATGTTCGGCTCGTGTTTCCGATTCGTTCATGAATTATTTACAAAAAATTTAATAGCTCAGGATATTAAGAAATTTTTGATTATAATAAATATATCCTTGCTTGTATTTGAATTTTTGTATAATTCCTGTTTTTTCTAATTCGTGAAAATACTTTGCAGCAGTATTTCTATGCACTTTAAGACTTTCCGCCATCTTTTTTTGCGAATAAAATGGATTTGAAAAAAGATAATCCAGAATATGGGATGTCATATGGATTCCATCTTTTTGAGAAATTTTTTTATATTCCTCCATCAATTTTTTTATTTGCAAAATGTTTTTCCTTGTTTCTTGCGCTTGCGTATCGACACCCTGCAAAATATAAAAAACCCAATCTCTCCATTCTTCATTTTCTGTAACTCCTCTTAATTTTTTATAATATTCGTCTCGGTTTTCCAATATATACTTGCTCAAAAATAAAATCGGCAACTCTAAACGACTTGTTAAAACTAAATATAAAATCATAACGATTCTTCCAGTTCTTCCATTGCCATCCAAAAACGGATGTATTGATTCAAATTGATAATGCATTACTGCCATACGCACAAGAGGATCAATATCATCGAATTTAGTTTGATCATTAAAATAATCTTCAAAATTTTTGAGTTTATTTAATATAACATCCTGTCCTTCTGGCGGAGTATAAATAGTTTCTCCGGTTTTTGAACTTCTAATTGCAACACCAGGAATTTTTCTAATGCCTTTTTTATTCGGCTCCAAAACTGATTGAATTTCAATAAAGCTATTTGTGTTTAAAAATTCATCCCTTTTAAGCATTTTGTACCCTTCGCGAAGAGCATCTCGATATCTTAAAATTTCTTTTTCAGCCCCAGAAAGTTCTGATTTTTTATAAACAACATCAGCCTTAAGCGCTTCTGCTACAGTTGTATTGATATTTTCAATTCCACTACTAGCGACTGCTTCACGAATCGACAAGGGCGAAACTAGAATGCCACTATTTGGCAAAACATTAGCCATACCTTTTAATTCGAAAAGGGAGTTATTTGCTTTATTGACCAACTTTAAAAGCGCCACATCATCAAAGTTAAAATCTGGCGGAAGTAACGGTAATTGATTATAAGGAATATCGCGATTAAACATAGTGTTTTTTAGGTTATTTTTGTTATGCACAGATTTTACCATTTTTTGTGCATAGTTGTCAACATCTGCACACTGTCTGTGCAAGCTGCTAAAATACTGCTAAAACAAAGACTTCTATAGCTATCCCGTAAAAGCCTTCTTTAATACTAATTTTTTTAACTCTTCCAAATCGGATAATTTTTGTTCAAAAATTTTCATATTATTTTTTGCCATAATTTTTATTACATACCTTATTACATGCTTCGCTATTTTTCAGCTTAATATATTCTTATTTTATCGCCAATCGCCTCAAAAGTAAAGCTATTTTAGCCCATTTTTACGCCAAATAGGAAATACAAAAACACTCCATCCGGAGCGTTTTTTATCCATAGATTTTATTTTAAATTAAAAATATTAGGGATATTTTCAATTTTTATTTTCTCTTCAGCTTTTCTCTTCTCAATTTCCTGAATTACTTGGTTGAATTTTTCTTCATCAAAAGTCGTCATTTTTTCCTTGGAATTTATGTATTCCTGTTTTTTGGCTTCGCTCCAGCCGAAATTGTATACATAGCGGTACCACTGATAAGCTGAACAGCCAAGCAACAAAAGGAAAATGGAAAATAAAATAAGCTTGCGCCTTTTTCTGATAAAAATAGGCAAATTTTTAAATAGATTTTTTATTTTGTCCAGCTGGATATTCATTATTTTTTCTTAATATAAACTGCCAGATTAAGCGTGCTTTTCAAAAATTCGCTTTTTTCAATTTGCACGCTACCGGCCGTCTCGACCGTTCTTTCTGCAGAGAAAACTTGCATGGCTTTACTCTCTTGATTTTTTAATAAATTTATAGCTATTACATTGACGGGCACGTCAAAATTTTCCAGTTTTTTAATAAAATTCAAAAGACTATCATAGCGGCCTTCCAGATCCACTTCTATCAGAATAAAATTATTATAGGGGAGACTGGAAAGAATGTCTGTTTTGGCGGCCTCATCTTTAGTTTTCTTTTCCTGTTTGATTACCTGGACTTTGTCATCTACCTTTAAACTGATTTTATTCCCTGTTTCATTTGCCACGGCTTCCAGCGAATTGATAAAGGCCACTTCTTTTTCCGGCTCTAAAATTGTTTTCATCTCCGTCTCCTTGTTTTTAAAAAGGCTGAGTTTTTGTTCCATCTCTGGAATTTTTAAAACTTTTTCCTGATTAAGCTTTTCCTCAATGCGCTGGCGTTCCATTTCGTCGGCGTCATTAACTATTTTTCGGATCATCGGATATGCCAAAAAAACAAAAACTAATACCCAGCTTAAGAAAAATAAACTGATATTGATGGATACTTTATGCTTTTCGACAAAATTTTTCATAATTTAAGGCATTCCGGCTTTATTTGAAAAATAATCTGAAAATCCAGATTTTCTTTGGCGACTAGGTTGGAAAGTGGCAAATTAACTTCAGCAAGACAATCTTCTTTATCTAGCCGTTCCTTAAAAGCCACTAGATCATCCCGGGTACTGGCTTGGCCGGAAACTGTAACAGTATATTCCTTAGTGGCAATACCACCTAAATTAATATTGGCATTCACATCTCGATTAATAAGCAAAAGAAGCTTCGACCAGTTCAATTGCCCTTTTTGTATTTTTTCCGTTTCGGTTATTGAAGCGTTGGCATTTTTAATTTCCATTTCCAGTTTTTTTAATTTATCCACTCCATTTTTGCCGGAAACATCCAGAATTGTATTTTTCACGTTTAAGTTCAGGATATGGCTGATGCTGATTAAAATAAACAAACAGGTCAAGAAAATTCCGGAAAGTTCTATTTCCCAGCGCCAGACATTGCGCAGCTGAAAAGTTTTTTGGATTGCCTGCTTTTTATCTGGTGGAATTAAATTTAAATTAATCATATTATTCGTTAAAATAATGAAGTCCCCACAGAGCCAAACCAATAATGGTGGCTTGGCTGGCCAGATTGCCTTGATTCATCAGAAATTGGCCATCTTCTTTATTTAATTTCAAATTTACGAGCGGATTGCTTATGACTACTGTTTTCCCCATTCTCTGCGCTAAAAAATCAGGCAGCCCGTTGATACCGGAACCGGCTCCGGTCAGAATTATCCGGCTGAAAGGCAGATTGTCCTTGGAAACATTCAGAAAAAAATCCAGCGTTTTTTCCATCTCTTGAGCAAAGTTTTCCAGCAATGGCTGGACAGCCGCAGCTAGAGGACTGCCGGAATCGGCAATGCCGTTAACTGCCAGCGCGTTTTCAATTTCCGGCAGAGACATATTCATTTTTTTCGCTAAAGCTTCACCAATCCCCTCAATGGAAAAAGGAATGCTGGAAGTAAAGCAGGGATTCTTTCCGACTACAATTGTAAAAATAGTTTTTTTCAAACCCAAATCGACAATCAGCAAAATAGCATCTTCCGCTTTTAACTTTTCATCAATCAAGCTTCTGGCGCTGGATAAAGATTCAACTTTCAAGCCATAAACTTCCAGCCCAGCTTTTTCTATGACTGAAACAAATTCATCAACCGTTGGCTTGGCAACGGCTGCTGTTAAAATATTTTGTTTTCCATCAGCAGAAATGTCCAATACTTTCCAATCAAAATATACCTGATCGATAGGCAGCGGGATATTGGCTTCCAGTTCCCATTTTATCGCTTCGGAAATTTCCTTGTCTCCCAGTTTAGGAATGGCAATGCGGCGCAGAAAGACCTTGGATTCTGGCAGAGAGTAAACCACTTTATTGGTGCTGATGCGCCGGGGTTGGGCTTTCTTTATTATTTCTTTAATTATGGAAATAACCAGTTCCGCATTTATTATTTTCCCGTCTTCTATGGCACCCGGCGGGATATTGCCGGCTATAAAACTGCGGACCCGATCCAGCTTGCCTTCTTTTTCCAACTGCATGGCTTTAATGGAAAAATCATTCACTTCCATGCCAAAAACTTCCGGCGTGAAATCAAAAATTTTTTTCTGCAGAAAACTCATTTTTACTTGCCCCGTCAAATTCCTGCAAAGCTTGCCTACCGGCAGGCAGGCAGGAACGCCATTGGCGTATTTGACCGGGGTTTTTATTATCTTACTTATATTATATATCCAAATCAAAACTCTTCCCAGTTGTCAATAATATAGCCGGTTTTGGTTGGAAAAAACGGCGGGGCTTCATTAGCTAAATTAGTATCATAATTGTAATTACGGGTGGGATGGAATCCGTACCAAGTATGCCCATCTGTTGTATAAAAAAATGGAGCTTCTTTGGAAATTATTGAACCGGTAATATTCAGACTTGTTCTTGTCGTATCAAAATGATCAAACAGCCCCACTCTTCCATTTTTGGCAATCAACACGGCATTAACATTCAAAGGATTAGAGCTATCATCCGTAACGAAAACATTATATTGCCCAATAATTCCCAGCATTTCCGTTCCATTTGAATATGTATAGGTTATATTTTTTGAAAGATAGACATTTTTTCCTCCAGTAGTAAGAGCAAGATTTGAATTACCATGCGCATCAACAGATGCATCGGCTGCCACAACTGTAACTTTTTTATTTGTTAAAACACCCTCTATCCAAACATTTCCATTCACAAAAATTATCCCATTTTGAGGAATTTCATAATTTTTTACATATGCTGGACCGCTACAGCTAGTAGAAGTGCTTAATGTATCCAAAATATATCTAGTTATAATTCCCGATGAATTCACAGCTGATACAGTGCAAACATCAAAAGAGTTGCCTTTTAATATTATTTTTCTTCCGGAAACAGTAGCCGTTGTTCCGGTACCGATATAATTGGGAAAATATCTCCCATGGGTTCCATCGGAAGATTTATCTTTCATGGTTTCCAAATTATTAATCATACTGGCAAAATCAATACCTGATCGAATATATCTTCCCGCATGGAAAGCCGACGGATGGGAAGGGAAAAAATTGCTTGGAGGCTCCGTGGGACATGGATGAGGCGGATTGGGATCGCCCGAATGATTGACTCCATAATCTGTATCCGAATTGATGCAAGGAACGGTAGAGGAAACTTCGTCAGTCGCCATGCCTTCAAAATTAATACCCTTATTTGAGTGAACTTTTCCCGTAAAAACAGTTGTTGCTCCAACATTAAAAATCGCATCCACTGCAAAAACATGTTTGCTCCATTCCTCTTTTTTAATTTTAATTTGAATTGTTTTTTTAACACCTGCATCGGAATTCATCCGGCCGGTTGACTTTATCATAAAAGAATAAGTATAAGGTTCCGGAGGAGTAACCTCTATTGAATATTCGCCAACCGGATCATTGGCCGGAAACCCGGCAACATATGAAGTTCCCACACCACGGGGTCTTTCTGTAAATGGGCCGGTTCCTGCCCAAAAATCTTCAATAAAATTTGCATCAGTCGTATTCCCTATTTTTTTTGTAATATACCAAATATAATCATTCACTCCCGCTTCAGCAATTTGAAAAGCTTGTTGCTTTCTAATTTCATAGGATGACCGCCTAATTTGTGAAGAAACAAATTGAAGGATGGAAACTAAAATAATAGAAACTACAGTCATAATTACCAACGCAAAAGCCAGCGCTGAACCTTTTTTATTTTTGTAAAACAGTATCATTATTTTTTTATATTTCTTAATTTAGAATACGATTCCAAAACAACATCGTTTTCAACCCGGTTAGGATTAGTATTAACTCTCAAAAAAATTTTAACCAAGGTTGTCATTGAAGCTTCGTTAGTCTCAGTATTTGTCTGATCATAATAGGAAAAAACCGGTTCGCCTGCTTCATTAACCACATTTCTTACAATAATCTTTGCCGTGCCTTG